>SKIF01000089.1 GCA_007116575.1 Paracoccaceae bacterium | reverse complement strand
TGCAGCCGCGAGGGCAGGGAAAACAGGTCTGTGCATGAAATCAGTCCTCGGCCAATTACCTGATTTGACGCTATTCAGCCCGGCGTATCTCTGGCAAGTGGAATATCGCTAGGGCGCGTCCGACCGACCGCGAGCGATGTCGAACAGGTTCGGCAGCGGCAGTTGACGCGCGAAGACCGTGCCCTGCGGAAACACCCGCAACTCGACCAAGGCGCCGCTGCTTGCGGGGCCGGGCTGGTCGAACTGGTCGAACAGGAAATTCCCCACCGAAAAGAACAGGATCGCATCGCCCCCGTCCAGAACCACCGGGCCGCTAGAGGCGACATGCGGATGCGCGCCGACGATCACACTGACACCGCGCGCCATGGCCTGTCTGGCTAGCAGCGCCTCGCGCGGGCCAGCCTCCGCCATGCCCTCGCGGCCCCAGTGAAAGAAGGCGACCACCGGGCGCTGATCATCGGGGTGGATCAGTGTGTCGAGATCGGCCTGCGCGATCAAATCGCGGTAAGGGGCTTCGCGGTTCGATATGTCGCGCAGCCCGACAACCGACAGCCCGGAGATGTCCAGCCCTTCGGCATGGCTGAAATGCGCGACGCCGGCGCGGGTCAGATGGGCGCGGGTCTCGGCCAATCCGTCCGCGCCCAGATCGAGGGCATGATTGTTGGCCAGCCCGAGCGCGGCGACATTGAGCCGCTCGAGCCAGTGCTGCGTCAGATCGGCGGGCATGCCAAGGGTCAAGTGCGGCAGGTTGGTGGGCATTTCCTCGAGCAGCACACCTTCAAGATTGAGCAGCAGCGCCGCCCCTCCCGTCGCTGCCAGCGCCGTCTGGACCGTGCGCTCTTCGGCCAGCTCGTCACTGAGCAGCCGGGGCATGTGGCGGCCAAGGAACAGATCGCCACCCACCACCAGCACCTCCTCATCGACAAGCCTTGTCGCGACGGGGCCCGTATTTTCCGAAAATGCGATCACCATGTAGCTGGTCGTCTCTGCCAGCCGGACGGGCGTCACTTCCTGCTGGTTGCGATTGGCCAGCACCAGCGCGGGCCGCCCGGTCAGGCGGCGCGTCAGATAAAGCGCTGCGAGACTGTCGATATGGTCGGGCTGATGCAGGCGCAACAGAGCGTCCTCATCATCGGCGGCGAGGATATTCAGCACCTGCTGATCGCGCAGCCGGGCCTCGTGATGGGGCAGGTAATGCGAGAAATCTGTGGATTGCACGATCAAGGTATCCGGCCCGACCAGAGGCGCAAGCAGCTCGGCAAGCCGGTCCCAGTCGCGCGGGCGCGAATGGATCGACAGGGCGACTGGCACGATCGGCACATCGGGCAGGTAATGCGCGATGAACGGCAGCACCGCCCCGATGCCGTGATCCTGCGCGAAGAGGCAGGACTCGGGCAGACCGCCCTCAATCAGCGCGCGCGTGGCGGCTCTGTCATTTGGCACATGGCCCAGCACAGTCTCGAAATCGCGCGTCGTGGTCGCGAAGCCGCGCCCGGTCTGGTTGAAATGATCGGGAAACAGGAACAGGATACGCTCGGGTGCCGCATTGCGCGCGATCGCGATCCCTAGGGCGACCAGATCGGGCACTTCAAGATGATGCGGCACAACCACTGCCTCGAGCGGTTCATGCCAGGGCGGCTGACCTGCCATGGCGGCGATCCCCTCCTCGAACAGGGCCGGGTCGGGATATTGCGGCGGAAATGGAGTATCGCCCTCGGGGCAGGCCCGGGCCGGGGCGCTGGCGGCGATGACCAGCGCAAGACTTGTCAGCAAGGCCCTCATGGCCGGGTCAGCACGAAATTCGTGGTCGCGGGCAGATGATAGACCGGCACTTGCTTGCCATTGCTGAGCCGACGGACCTGCGCATCGACATAATCGGTCAGCCCCAACAGACGCACCCCCGCCCCATCCGGGTCCGCGCGCCCGCGCAGCCCCTCGATCAGCGCATAGGTGAAAACGCCATGCCCGAGCGCCGCGCGTTCGATCGCGACATCTTCTTCCAGCGTGGCCGTGAAGCCGATCACGCGGCTGTCAGCGACATCCTTGCGAAAGCGCGGATTGACCGCGCCTGCGGCATGGCAGGTGTCGATGAACAGCATGCGCACCCCGTAAGCCGCGTCGATCTGATCCTGCAGGTCGCGCCAGTCAACCAGCGAGCCGCGCCGCAGTTCCGCGCCGCGCGCGCGGGCATCAGTGGGAAAAATGAAATAGCCATCCGCGATATTTCCGCCATGACCGGCGAGGAACAGATAGGTCGTGTCATCCGGCTCGGCCTCGGCGAAGAAGTCCTCCAACTCGTCCAGAATATCGGCGCGGGTGGGCTCGAGGATCTCTGTATCGCCGATCAGCGCGCGCAATTCCTCGGCGGCACGCGGCGCACGCTCCAGCGACCCGGCGCTCAGCATCACGAGCCGGTTGCCGGGACGGTGCAGCGGCGCGACGCGATCCTTGACGGTTGCCAGAAACGCCGCTGCATCCGCCACTGCGAAATCCAGGTCGCAACTGCGCCCGCCGCAGGCTTCGGGCGGCAGGTCGGGGTATTGGTCGATGCCGATCACGGCGACATGCAGCCGCCCGCTGGGGCCCTCGGGCGCGCGTGACATCAGCCTGCTGGCGCCGCGTTCGGTGATATTGTCGAACCCGTCGCGCGACTGCACCCGGATATCGTTCTCGCCCTCTTCCAGCGCGATCAGATAAACAAAGCGATCTGCGAGGTCCTGCCGCAACAGCCGCACCGGGCGCACGCGCCGATCATTGACCAGAACCGCAATCCCCCAATCGGCGAGGTCTTCCGCGCTCGCGCCCGTCAACTCGATGGCCACCTGCCCGGTCGGGGCCGGGATTTCTTCGGCGATGCGCAGGTCGAATTCAGGCGGCGGCTGTTCAAGCAGGGCGGCCAGCCCCAACCTGTCGCCCATCAGCATCTGCGCGGCCTGGGCCGAATCGCCGAGGATCAGCGATTGCCGGATCACCGCCGGGTTGTGCAGGTGCCGCCGCAATTGCCTTGCACGCACGAAGCGCGCGGCCGTGTCCCGTCCCTGATTGATATGCCAGCCGACAATGTCATCGGCCGCCGGGGACGAATGGTAATACCCCTCATCCGTCCACCAGATCCAATGCTCGCCCGCCACGAAGCCCGTCAGGATGCCAGTCCCGCGTTCGAGGTCCCAGATGCGCTTTGTCTGATCCGCACTCCCCGAAACCAGTCGCGCGACATCCTCGGCGGCGGCCAGGCCCAGGACCGTGCCAGTATGGCCGACATATTCGCGCAGGAAGCCGCCATCCATCCTGTGCGCCGTCAGAATGCCATTTGCCCCGCCCGTGACGACAGCACCGCTGCGCGGCAACAGGTTGACCGAGGCGTGAAAATACCCGTCGCGCGGCGTCCGCGACACCTCTGCCGCACCCGCAGCGCCTTGGAGGCGCAGCACATCGCCCTCGAAGGCGCTGCGGCGCGAGGTCTCGAACGTCGCGGCAGATTCGGCGGTGCGCATTGTGCTGCGCAAGAGCGCGGTGATCTCCGAAGGTGCGGCGGCCCGGGGCTCCGACCCGTCGAAACCGCGCGCATCAGCAGGCAGATCATACAGCCAATCGAGCGCGGCAAGCGTGTCGGGGCAGATATTGCGGTCCGGGCAAGGGTCCTCATGCCCCCAACCCACGCGCAGCCCGTCCGCCGATATCCCCACAGCCGAAACGGGTACGCCAAGCCCGACCATGGTGACGACAGTCTCGCGCGTGACAGGGTCCCAAGCCAGAATTTCATTGCGCCGCCCACCCGCTGTGAGAACCATCTCGGGCCTTTCCCCGGACGCGGCGAGGGGCGCCGCCGCCGTGATCTCGGCATCATGGTCTAGATGGGTCGCCACCAGTTCCAACCCGTCCAGATCCCAGACCTCGGAGCGATGGGCGCTGCCGCAGGAAAACCCGCAGCCCAGCACCAGAAGGCGATCGGTCAGAACCAGCGCATCGGGGCGGAACGGCCGCTCGGGCAGCGATGCCAGCAATGCCCCGTCATCGGCCGCGCGCAACTCGACCCGGCCATCCGCCCCGGCGAGCGCGAAGCTGCCCCCATCGGGCGAGACGGCCAGCGCCGTCAGCGGAATGTTGTCCAGCGCGTCCAGACCCTGATCCGCGCCCACAAGCGCCTCACCCTCCAAATCCCAGATGCGCAGCCCGTAATCGAGCGTCGCCACGATCAGCCGCGCGCCCCCCAGCGCATGGGCTACGGCCCGCACCCGATTGGCCTCGGTGTCAAGCACCGGCAGCGGGGCGGCCTCCGCCGGGTCGAAGGGTGCGCGCCAGCGGGCGACGATCCCGCCCTGCCCAGAGGCGACCAATTCATCACGTTCAGGCGTGTAGCTGAGAGCCTCGACCGGCAGATCGAGACCGCGCAGGACATGAGTGATCTGGCCAGTTTGCGTGTCAAAGATGCGGGTATCGCCGAAGGGTCGGCCCGTGCTGGCATGGGGCGCGAAATAGCCACCGACCGCAACCCGCGTGCCGTCAGGCGAGAGCGCGACCGCGTTGATCACCCCCTCTGCCCCCGGCCCGATCTGGCCGCGCAGCGTGATCAGGGATGTGCCCGTGGCGGCCTCCCAAACGCGGACGGTCTTGTCATCCGACCCGCTAGCCAGAAAGCGCCCGTCCTGTGACACGGACAGGCTGCGGATCACGCCGCGATGTCCGCCGGTATCGAGGTCAAGCGCGAAGTCCAGGGCGTGCCCTGCGCCGGGGGGTAGAGACAGGCAAAGCAGCGCGAGCAGCAGACGCGCCCATGGGCCGACGGCTATTTCCAAAGGTCGTTCAACCACCGGAAATGCTCTTCGTCGATGGTCAGACCGATGCTGACTTCGTCATTGCCGGCGACATTGATGTTCAGAATGACGCGGCTGTCGTCATTCGGCTGGTGGTTGTACATCGGCCCGCCGCTGGTGCCCTGCGCGGTAACGCAGTTGCGCAGGCTGAACTTGGGCGGCTGATCGATGAAGCTGACCGGGCAGCCCATCCACCACATCGTTCCGAAGGGCATATCCCCGGGATAGCCCACCAGATTGGACATGTATCCCGGGACGCGTCCATCGACCAGCTGCACTGGCAGCCAGCCCAGTTGCATACCGATATCAGTGTCCAGATGAAGGATCGCAATATCGTAGGCGACCGTCGACAGGACGGTTCCATCATATTCGGTGATATAGGCCGAGGGGATGGTCATCTCGTCCCAGCCGAACGCGCCGAAGGGGGGGGCCGAAGCTCTCGAGATCAGTTACCCCCGGCACGAAGAGCACATCATCGATCCAGCCCTCATCGTGGTCATAGAAGCAATGCGCCGCGCTCAGCACCGTGCGCGGACCGATCAGCGCCGCCGAGCAACTGCCGACGATGTTGTCGAACCGGTCAAGCGCCGCGATCAGCCCGATGGCGCGATAGGGCCAGACCGTGCCGTCGCTGATCCGCCGGGCATTCATCGGCGTGAAACTGCGCGGGGTCAGGTCCTCGATCAGACCGAGGGCTTCCGCCTGTCCCTGCGCCGCGCGCTGCTCCAGATCCGGCAAATCGGGTATCTCGGCATTGAAGAACCCGTCACCGGCGAGCTCGGTCGTGATATCGCCATCGCGGTTGCGCGAGACAGTGCCGAATTTCTCGGCCAGTTCGTCAGCGGTCAGGGTCCGGCGTGTTCTTTCGGCTTCGACGAAGTCATCAAGATCGGCGCTGTCAACAAGGGGCAGGCCGCGCATCGTTTCACTGGGGGTCAGGTCGACTGTCATCACACCGCGCGGGATCTCGGCGGGATCATCCGTGCCACGGGATTCGCTTCCCAATCCTTCAGCGTATCCTGCCCCATGCGACGAGACGAGCAGCAAGGCTGCGAGATAGAATGGAGTGGAGTCCTCATTAGCACTTCCCCCAAAAACCGATGCATTAGCAAAGCACAATCCTGAGGCAAAGCAAGCATTTTCTTGATCGTGAGTGAAGCGCCCGTCAGCGACCAGCGCCCCCTCCAGGCCCCAGACTCATAGGTATCTGAAGCCAGAACAGCACGGTTGCTGCGAGCGCCGGGGGGTGCGCTGGTATGGCCGCTTGTGGGGTGCCCGACAGGCCAAGAGCGCTCGCAGCGACGGTCTGCTCTCCGCCCTTCACGTTATCCGCTTCAGCCTCACGCGCGCCGATAGACCAGCAACCGGTTATCGGCAGGCATCATGCAGGGTGGCGCGATGGTGAAGCCCTGAGCCGGGGCCAGTTTGTCGATGGCTTCAATGCTGCGCAGACCCCATTCGGGGGTTTCGCATGCGCAGATCGGCATCGAAGGCGGCATAGCCGGGGCCGGTGAAACTGTCGTTCACGTTGAACGGGCCGAGGAACAAATGTACCAGGGGAAAGGGGAAGTGCACTCGATTTGTGCAACAGAGCCTGCCTGTCATAGAGTGTGGCGATACGGTGCCCGTGCTTCTTGGCTTTCTGCGCCGCAGCGTGTAGGTGAACCGCAGTAAATCTGGACCCGGGCGTGATTCCCGGGTGGCTCTTCCGGCCGCCGATCCGCCGGACAACGCCCAAGACAAAGACTTCCCGGGCTGCTGGCCCCTGGACATGCAGGCGGGAACGGGACATGAATGATTTCTCTTGACGCTTATCGTCGGCAATGGACCGGCAACATCCGTGGTGACCTGCTGTCAGGGCTGGTTGTGGCGCTGGCCCTCATCCCCGAGGCAATCGCCTTTTCCATCATCGCAGGTGTGGACCCCAAGGTGGGGCTTTATGCCAGCTTCTCGATCGCGGTGATCACAGCGATCACGGGCGGCAGGCCGGGCATGATCTCGGCCGCGACGGCGGCGACCGCCGTGCTGATGATCACGCTGGTGCGCGATCACGGCCTGGAATACCTGCTGGCCGCCACCGTGCTGGCGGGGCTGCTGCAGATCGGGGCCGGAGTGACGGGCCTGAGCTTCGTCATGCGCTATGTGTCGAAATCGGTGATGACCGGGTTCGTCAACGCACTCGCCATCCTGATCTTCATCGCGCAACTGCCCGAGCTTGACCCGCGCAGTGTCACCTGGATCACCTATGTATTGGTCGCTGGCGGGCTGGCAATCATCTATCTGTTTCCGCGCCTGACCAAAGCCGTTCCCTCGCCTCTGGTCACCATCATCGTCCTGACCGCGCTGGTCTGGGCACTGGGCCTCGATGTGCGTACAGTGGGCGACATGGGCGCGCTGCCGGACACGCTGCCGGTCTTTCTGATCCCCGACATTCCACTGAACGTGGAGACGCTGTTGATCATCCTGCCCTATTCGACCGCGATTGCCGTCGTGGGACTTCTGGAAAGCCTGATGACACAGAACATCGTCGATGACCTGACCGACACGACTTCGAACCGCGATCAGGAGTGCGTAGGGCAAGGACTTGCGAACACGGCGACCGGCTTCATCGGCGGGATGGCGGGCTGCGCGATGATCGGGCAGTCGATCATCAACATCAAGTCCGGCGGGCGCGGCCGGCTGTCGGCGGCGGCGGCGGGCGTGTTCCTGCTGATCATGGTGGTTGGGCTGGGCGATCTGGTCAGCATCA
>SKIF01000102.1 GCA_007116575.1 Paracoccaceae bacterium | reverse complement strand
TGGGTGGGGCTCGGCCCGGGGGCGCTTTGCGGGCGCTGCGCGACCTTCACCCCGTTGCTGTATCAGCACAGGCCCTGAAACGGCAACGGGCAGGCCGCAAAGCGGCCTGCCCTGTCTCGCAAATCAAACAGCCTCAGCCGAAGATGTCGTCGACGATGCCGTTATACCAGCCGATGCTTTCTTCGTAGGTCTGGCGACGCAGCTCCGCATCCTCGCCGGTCTGGCTGATGAAGCTCGACACCGACTCGATCTGGTCTTCGCCCGGCTCGTAGCTGGCACCGACCTTGACCCCGTCATTGGTGGCGATCAGCGACCAGCAGGCATTCGAGTAGCGCGCCGGGAAGATGCGGCTGTCGGTCAATTCGCCCCGGATGACATTGGCGACCACCTTGGCCTGGCTGTTGGCCGAATAGCCCGATTTCGGCATCGCGCCCTGCTGGCTGGCATCACCGAGAACAAAGATGTTCTCATCCATCCGCGAACGCATGTCCTGTGGCATGACCGGCGCCCAGCCTGCCTCATTGGTCAGGCCCGCAATCTCGGCGATCTTGCCGGCCTTCTGCGCCGGGATGACATTGCAGACATCGACGCTTTCGACCATGCCGTCGATGACCACTTCCATGTCATCGGGCCGCACCTCGACCCTGTCACCACCGAAATCGGGGCCGATGCGTTCGACCATACCCGCATAGTGGCGGTTCCAGCCTTCCTCGAACAGACCCTGTTTCGAGAAATTCTCTTTCGGGTCCACGATCAGGATTTTGGCGGTGGGGTTCCGCTCGGACAGGATATGCGCAACCATCGAGATACGCTCATAGGGTCCCGGCGGGCAGCGATAGGGGTTCGGGGGCGCGACCATGCAATAGGTGCCGCCCTCGCGCATGTTTTCGACCTGCGCTTTCAGAAGCTGTGCCTGGGTGCCGGATTTGTAGGCATGCGGCATCTTGCTCTGCTGGCTGACATCCCAGCCCGGCACGGCCCCGTCCACAAAATCGATACCTGGCGAGACCACCAGCCGGTCATACGGCACTGTGCCGCCGCCGCCCAGCGAGACGGTTTTGGCGTCGCGATCCACGGCCATCGCCCAGTCATGTATGATGTTCACGCCGCGCATCGCCATATTGCCGTAGTCATGGCCAAGCGCGTCGAACTCCCAGAAACCGCCCAGATACAGGTTCGAGAAGTAGCAGGTGTAATACATGCGCGACGGCTCGATCAGCGTAACGTCAAGCGCGCCATCGCTGTCGGTCGCGAGATAACGCGCCGCCGTGCCGCCGCCCGAGCCGCCACCGATCACAACCACGCGCGGGCGCGTGCTGCCCAGCACAGCAGGGGCTGACAGCGCTGCTGTCGCAGCCGTGGCGGTGCCGAGGAATGTGCGTCTGTTCAGTTTCATCGTAGTGTCTCTCCCTATGGTGCCTCTGGCCAAGGCTCATGTCGCGCCGTTCCTCCCGGTTGTCCAGCAGAGCTGCGAACTTGCAACCGGCCGGACCTTTGATGCTGTTCCACATGGCGCAACGGAGGTGAAACCGCATCCCAGATGAGGGGGCATTGCCGCGGTGCGGTCCCTGACGGACCAGCAGATCGGCAATGCTTTTCCCTATTCGCGTCGCAACCTCGCGAAATAGGCTGCAAGGGCCGCGATCTCTTCATCGTCAAGGCGTTGCGAGACCGACTGCATCACCGCATGCGGTCGCAACTCCTGTTTGTAGGCGTGCATCGCAATGACGAAATCTTCTTCCGGCCATCCCACAATGCCCGGAATACCCGCGTGGTCCCCGCTGCGCTGGTGGCAGGTGGTACAGGACGCGCTGAGAAACGCGCCATATTCCGCATCGCCCTCGATCTCCAGCACTTCAGGCGGCAGTTGCACTTCCGGCGCAAAGGCCGTGGGCGCGGCTTCGGGAATGTCCTGCGGGCGGTCCGAAAAGGCACGGATGAAGGCGATCAGATCGGCGCGTTCCTCTGCATCCTCAAGCCCCGGATAGCCCATATTCGTGCCCGAAACGAGCGAGCGCGGATTGGCAATATAGGCATCGAGGCGCGTGAAATCCCAGTGCAGACCGTCGCGGCCCTGCCGCGCCAGCGCCTCGGAATAGCCGTCGAAATCATGGCTGCCCGCGCGACGGTCGAAAATGCGGTTGAGATGCGGCCCAATGCGATGTTCGGCCCCGTCCCCGATCTGGTGGCAAGCAGAACATTCATACTGGTAAAGCTCCGCCCCCTGCGCCGGGTCCCCCAGCGGCACGGCCTGCGCCAGCGCCCCGCCGGGGGCGAGGGCCAGCGCACATAGTGAGAATGCATATCTGATTTGCATCATTCCTCAATCCGTATGCGATTTCAGATAGACGATCAATGCCGCACGTTCCTCGGGGCTGCGCACCCCGCGAAAAGACATGCGGTTGCGCGGAATCAGTCCTGCCGGGTTCTCGAGGAAGGTATCAAGCGTGGCGGCATCCCAGACCAGCCCCTCTTCTCCAGCCTCGACAAAGGCGGGCGAGTAGCGGAAGCCCTCCACACCAGCGGCAACGGCACCGACAATGCTGTTCAACTGCGGCCCCGTGCCATTGCGCGCGCCCTCGCCGATCTGGTGGCAGGACCGGCATTGCCGCCAAGCCGTCTCACCGGCTGCAACCAGTTCGGGGTCGAGCGCGGCAAGCTGCACTTCCGGTTCCGGCTCGGGCGTTGCCGCGGCCTCGTCAACCGGCGCGTCCGCCCCCTCGATCACCAGCGGGTCGGAATACAGGTTGCGGATCACAGGGAAATCCGGCGTCACGTCCAGATCGGTCGCGCGTGCCACGATCGTCACCTCGCCCCGGCAATCGCTCATGCAGGCGTCCTGCGTGAAGATCGGAAACTCCACTTCTGCGCGGTCGTCGATATAGAAGCCGCCCTCGTTGGGCAGGCGGTTTTCGGTGAAATTCTCGTTCGTCAGCTCGTAATCATCATCCACCAGCCCCGCCGAATAGAGGATATAGGCAGTGATGGCATAGACCTCATCGGTCTCGAGCGTCTGGGCCGCGCCAAAGGGCATGGAGCGGTTTACATAATCCCACACCGTCGAAAGATAGGGCCAGTAGGACTCGACCGTCTTTAGCGGGCGCGTCGCCGTCAGCGTGCCCGCCCCGCCCACAATCGGCGGCCAGACCCCGGCCCCTTCGGCGAAATCGCCGTGGCAGGCGGCACAATGGTCGATCCAGAGATCCTCGCCGTCCCAGACATTGCCGCCGCCCTCGGGCAGGCCGCGCCCGTCGGGCATGACCGCGACATCCCAGGCCGCGATCTCTTCGGGCAGCGCCGCGCGGCCCAGCCCCAGCGGCTCGGCCAGTGCCGGAACCGCCGCCAATGTCGTCACCAGCGCGGAGCCTGCGAATCTCTTACCCAATCTCGACATTTTCCGCCTCTCCGTTCTCGTTGACATACCAGGTCTGGATGCCGTTGTTGTGGTAGATCGAATTCACGCCCCGGATCTCGCGCAACTGGTCCTTGGTGGGCTGGACATAGCCGGTCTCATCGACAGCGCGCGATTGCAGGTACATCGGCTTCCCGTCCCAGACATGATCGACATAGAAACGCGTCAGCGCCTTGTCGCCGGGTTCGCCTGCAAGCCGCGCGGTCTGCCAGTTGGCGCCGCCATCAAGCGAGACATCGACGCGGGCGATCTTGCCCAGGCCCGACCATGCGAGGCCGGAAATCACCATCGGCCCCGGCCTGTGCCCAATGGGCATCTGCGGCGAGGGCGAGGTGATGACCGATTTCGCATGCAACGCCCAGGTCCATTTGCGCGCACGCCCATCGGGCATGAGATCGGTGTATTTCGAGGTTTCCTCGCGGCTTTCAATCGGGCCATCATGCACGCCGATCCGGCGCAGCCATTTGACCCAGAGGTTGCCCTCCCAGCCCGGCACGACCAGCCGCACCGGGTAGCCATGCTCCATGCGCAGCGCCTCGCCATTGGCGGTAAAGGCGATCATGCAGTCATCGAGTGCCTTTTCCATCGGGATCGAGCGGCCATTCGACGAGGCATCGGCGCCCTCGACATAAATCCACGTCCCCTCGGGCTTGACGCCAGCCTCTTCAAGCAACGTCCGCAGGGAAACGCCTGTGTATTCCATATTGTGGATCATGCCATGGGTGAACTGCACCGCATTCAGCTGCGCCCCGCCCCATTCCATGCCGCTATTGGCCGCGCATTCACAAAAGGCCGTGCGGGTAATGCGCGGCATACGCATCAGATCACCGAAGGTAAAGACAAGGGGCGTCTCGACCAGCCCAGTGATCATCAGCCGGTAATCTTCCTTGCTCAGTTCAATCGCGCCCGAGTGGTGACGCTCGAACGCACAGCCCTGCGGGGTGATCGTGCCGTCCAGCGCGTGAATGGGCGTGAAGTTGATCGAGGCGATGGGGTCGGCGGTCAGCCATTCGACATTGCGC
This sequence comes from Paracoccaceae bacterium, assembly GCA_007116575.1. Classification (GTDB taxonomy): domain Bacteria; phylum Pseudomonadota; class Alphaproteobacteria; order Rhodobacterales; family Rhodobacteraceae; genus Roseinatronobacter. The sequence goes on along the minus strand of SKIF01000102.1, from coordinate 19,731 downwards.
CGCACGACATGATCCTCGAAATGGATCGGCATTCCGTAGGGGGTGGCATCCACCCCTTCGCCAAGGAACATCGCCCAGGGTTGGACTTCGGTAATCAACGGGTCGGGCGTTGCAGCGCGCGCGGCCCCTGCCCCCAGCGCCGCGCCCCCGGCGGCAAGCCCCGCCGTGCGCAGGAAGGCGCGGCGTGACGTGCCGCTCTTTTCCTCTGGCCTGTCTGTCATTTCTCCGGTCCCCTTGTCTGTCGGCAGGTCGTGCCTGCCATCGCTGCATTAGATGCCCGTCACCTGAACCGAATTGTTCGGTTCCAGGCTGACGCGGCCCAGTTTTCGGATATGGCTTTCCACCACATCCCAGATCTGCGGCCCCTCGATCCCCTGATTGACACTGCCCCAGCCCCCGACCGTGTAGCTGCGGTCGGGGTCGATGGCCTCGCCCGTCGCCAGCAGCACCATGTCCGAGATGCGGCTGCCCTGCGGCTTGGACACGTCAATGCGGTAGCCCATGCCCCCCATGCGCACCATGTCGCCGCCGGCCTGAAAATAAGGGTCGGGGTTGAAGATGTTTTCGGCCACGTCTTCCATGGTGGTCTTGAGCGTCGCGCCCGTCATCTCCATCCGGTAGCACTGGCCATAGGTCATGGTGGTCACGGCGTGGATATCCTCGCGCGTGATCGCATCGCCCGGCATCAGGCTCGCGCCCCAGCGCACACCGGGCGAGAGGGCAATCTCGGTGTCACGTTCCGACATGATCGCATCCACGATCAGATCATCCCATGTGCCGTTGAAATTGCCGCGCCGGTAGAGCAGCGTATCCGTGTGCCCGATCACCTCTTCCAGATCGTCCTTGTAGGGCGCGCGCTCTTCCTCGATCAGCGCGGCCATCTCGGGGTCGGGCGTGATGACATCGGCGAATATCGGGATCAGCTTGTGCCGGAAGCCCATCATCCGCCCGTCGCGCACATCCAGATCCAGCCGCGTGACGAATTTGCCGTGGCTGCCGCTGGCGATCAGCAGCGTCTCGCCCTCGATCACCGGCTCGGGGATGGCGTCATGCGTATGCCCGGTCAGGATCACGTCGATGCCCGAGACGCGCCGCGCCATCTGACGATCTGTGGGGAAACCGTTATGCGACAACACCACGACCAGATCGGCGCCATCGGCGCGCACCTCGTCCACCATCTCCTGCATCCGGCGTTCACGAATACCGAAACTGTAATCGGGGAACATCCAGCCGGGGTTCGAGATCGGCATGTAGGGGAAAGCCTGCCCGATCACGGCGATCCGTGCGCCGCCACGTTCGAAAATGGCATAATCGTCGAATTCCGGGTCGTCCCAGTCGCGTTCAAAGATATTCTGCGCAAGGAAGGGGAAAGGCAGATCGTCCACGATCTCGTGCACGCGGTCCTGTCCGAAGGTCCATTCCCAATGGCTGGTCATGCCGTCCACACCAAGCTTGTTCATGATGTTGACCATGTCCTGCCCCTTGGTCAGATGGCTGACCATCGAGCCGTGCCATGTGTCGCCCCCGTCCAGCAGGATCGCATCGGGACGGTCGGCGCGGATGGCATTGACCACGCGCGCCACACGGTCGAGCCCGCCCATGCGTCCGTAAGCCTGCCCAAGCGCCTCGAAATCCGTGTAGGTCAGGGCATAGGCCTCGGGAGAGGCCGGCTTGAGGCCGAACATGTCGATGAACGCGCGGCCCACCACATGCGGCGGGCGGCCCGCTGCTTCGCCCACACCGATGTTCCATTCAGGCTCGCGGAACCAGATAGGTCGCGTCTGGGCGTGAATATCGGTGACATGGATCAGCGAGACATTGCCAAACGTGTCAAAGCGCAGCAGGTCATCTTCGCTCAGCACCTGTTGCGCGGCAAGTCGCGCCCAGTTGCCGAAGCCAGAACCGCCAACCAGCGCAGAGGCTGCGAGCGATGCCTGCAGGAATGCACGCCGTGAGATCATGAAAGCCCCTCCCGAAAGGCACGCCTGACCAATTCAGCCAAGGCTGTGCAAGCGCGAATTGCCCCGCGCCGGACGTGTTGTCATGTTAGGTGTGGCGCGAGGCTGAGCGTGTCAGCCCCGGCAGGGCCCGACCCCGTTTTGCGGGGCGCGCGGGCGACAGGTCAACCGACCTCGAGCGTTTGCGTCTCGGAATAGACCGAACCGTCATCGTCGTGCCAGGTAAAGACGAAATCCGCCGTGTGTTCGACCTTGACATCGAACTCCATGAACGGATTGGCAGCGACCGAGATCCCCAGATCGCAATCCAGCACCAGCTTGCCGTCAAACTCGCATGTGAAGCGGTTGATGATCTGGCGCGGCACGATGTTGCCATCGGCGTCGCGGCGGTTGCCGGTCTCCATCGGATGACTGATCAGGGTACGCACCTGCACCACCTCGCCCGGACGGGCCGAACGTGGCAGGCGTATACGGGGTCTGACATTGGACATTTCTTTTCTCCTCTCCTGCGCGGACTCGGCCGCCGCAGCCGCCGATGGTGACACGCACTTCGGCAGTGCCGCGCTTGAAGCTACCATCCGCCATCTTGGCGAAGGCCACCAGTTCCTGCGTTTCACCCAGCCGCACGCGCGAGGCGAGGCGCGGCGCGCCCGACGCTTCGCCGAAGCGGGCATCGATCACCCGCGGGGTCGGATTACCCGACGCCAGCAGCATGATCGCAACCGCGCCGGGAGCATCCACCTCTACGGGCACGTTCTCGCCATTCTCGGCGATTTCAGGAGCGATCACGGTCACACCCTCATCTGCATAGGCAGCACCGCCGGTGAAATCGGCAATCGCATCCTCGACAGCGGGAATGCTCGCGCTGGCCTTCAGCGGCAGCAATGTGGCGGCAGTCGCACCAAGGCCCAGCGCCATTGTGGAACGTCTTGTCAGCATCTCATCCTATCCTCTTCGGTAACCCCGGAATGACCGCAACCAGGGCAAGCCCCCCGCTGCGTCGGGTTTCATGGGTCCGGGCAGGCAACCACGCCCCCGTGTGTCGCGCCGATATCGGGCACGACGGGGGGAAGATGGGGCTCATGCACGCAGGGGCGTGATGATGGGTCATCGGGTTCCTCCGCCTTGATGATGCGGGGCGGACCGAAACACTCCGAACCACCCTGTCACCGCCGCACCATCTCCTCCATGACACGGTATCGAAATGTGTAGCCCATCGTATGCCGTTCACGCAATCAATAATTCATTTTCTGCAATACTCTTTTTCCTGAATTTGTTTATTTCCTGAATAAACAGAATGTTACGCGGATCAACACAACTTGACCAAGGCTGAAATCAACCCAGACGGCCCAGCCAAGGCAGCCATTCCAGCATTGCAAAGGCCAGATATTCAACCGTGTTGGTGCCGATCAGAATCGCGAACAGAACCAGCATCGCGCCCATCACTTTCTCGACATGGGCGAGTTTGGCGCGGTGGCGTGCGACCCAATTCAGGAACGGGCGCGAGAAGATCGCCGCCAGCACGAAAGGCAGCGTCATCGACAGCCCATAGACCGCCAGCAGTGCTGTACCCCGCCACAGATCGCCCATGCCCGAGGCCACCATCAGGATCGCAGCCAAGGCGGGGCCGATGCAGGGCGTCCAGCCAAAGCCAAAGGCCAGCCCCATGACATAGGCCCCGGCCAGTGTGGCCGGTGGCGCGGTCGTCTCGAGCCGCGCCTGCCGATACAGGAACCCGATTCGCACCAGCCCCAGAAAGTGCAGCCCGAAGGCCAGCAGCACCGCCGCCGCGACCCATTGCAGCATCTCGCGATATTCGAGGAAGGCCTGTCCAAGCGCCGTCGCGCCAAGGCCGAACAGCATGAAGATCGAAGTCACGCCCAGCGAGAACGCGACGGAGGAAACCACCAGCCGCCGCTGCGCGCCGGGGGGCATGGTGGTCTCGCCACGCAATTCTGCCATCGAGAGCCCGGCAAGGTAGCATAGGTAGAAGGGCACGATGGGCAGCACGCAGGGCGTCAGAAAGGACAAAAGCCCCGCTATCGCCGCACCACCAAAGCTGATGTCGAGCATCTGCCCCCCTATTCCTCCCGGTCAGCAGGGATCATCACAACCACGGCACGGCAGCGCAGGCTGCTTGCATCCCTTCCATCATCATATTACGTTGTGCTTATGTTTAAGGCAGTACGTCAACCCCCGATTTCAGTTTTCCGCGGCGGCTGGAGCGCGCTCGCGCTTTGGCTGGCGCTGCTCCTGCCCGGCACCGCATCGGCGGATGGGCTGCGTCTGGTGATGGTTGAACGCCCCGGCTGTTACTATTGCATCGTGTTCAAGCGCGATGTCGCCCCGATCTATCATCGGTCGGAAGAGGGGCGGCTTGCGCCGCTGGTCCATGCCGACCTGCGCGACCCCTGGCCCGAAGATATTGAGCTGGCCTCACGCGCGCATGTGACGCCGACCTTCGTTCTGGTCGATTCCGAGGGGCGTGAGTTCGACCGGCTGACCGGTTATCCGGGCGATGATTTCTTCTGGCCTTATATCAACCGCATGATCACCCGCGCGATTGACGCGGGTGCAGATCAAGCAATTCCCTGATATTGCAGCCGGCAAGCAGCCGTTCTTAACCCAACGCCAGCGCGCCGGACCACAGCCTGCGCATAAGGTCCGGCTGGCCGCGCAGGCCGGTCTTGGCGAAGATCTGCTTGGAATAGTAACGCGCCGTCTCGATGGTCACGCCCAGTGCCCTTGCGGCTTCGGCCATGCTCGCCCCCTGCCCCAGCGCGCGCGCCAGCCGCGCTTCGGGCAGGCTGATCCCGAGGCGCTGCGCAATCCGGTCAGGCGCGGGCAAGGGCGCATCGGTGGGCCGCAGATACCCGGCATCATCGAGACAGAGCATTTCCAGCCCCGGCGCAAGGGCAATCAACCCTGCCCCGGCCAGCCCGCTCGCGGGCAATGACACGCCCACGCGCGCCAACAGATCACGCGCGACCGGGTCAAGCGCGACCACCTCGCCGCGCGCCCCGAACCGCACCCTTCCGACCTGCAATCGCCGCAGGACCAGAGTGCCCTGCGCGACCTCGTCGCGCAGCGCCGCGATCTGCTCCGCCAGCCGCAGCGCGGCTTCCAGATGCGGCACCAGTCCCGAAAGAAGCGCCGAATCGACCGCGCGGAATTCACCGCGCGCGCGCTTGAGCAACAGCCACGCCGCCCCATTCGGGCCGCGCAACCCCAGCGCGCGCTGATCGCCCTCCGGTACGGCCTGCAAGGCGCGCGAGGCAAGTTCCTCGCCGGTATAGACCCGCCCGCGCCGCAAGCCCGCCAGCAGTGGCGGCAGCGGCGCGGGGGCAGCGGCCCCGGTATCCCAGACCTGCCCGCCGCACCAGAATTGCGCGCTATCTGCCTGAACCCGCGCCATCAGCGCGCCCAGCATCGCTGACCAGCGCCCGCCCTCGGCCCCGGCTTCGCTGATCGCCAGCAGCAGCGCAGAATCCTGTGGTGTGATCATTTGGCCCCGCTCACGCAAAGACCTCCCATATGGTAGGTGCGCGGATCATAGCGCAGCCGTAATGCTCTGCCAAGCCTGCATGTATCGGAAGGATAGCCCTCGCATGACGATCCAGTCGCTGACCCATCTGCAACGCCTTGAGGCTGAGGCCATCCACATCATGCGCGAAGTGGCCTCGGAAGCCGAGAAGCCCGTCATGCTGTATTCCGTGGGCAAGGACAGCGCGGTAATGCTGCATCTGGCACGCAAGGCCTTCTACCCCTCTCCGCCGCCCTTCCCGCTGTTGCATGTCGATACAACCTGGAAATTCCGCGACATGTACGCCCTGCGCGACCGCGCCGCGCGCAAGGCCGGGATGCAGCTGATCGTCTACCAGAACCCCGAAGCCGTGAAGCGCGGCATCAACCCGTTCGATCATGGCGCGCTGCACACCGATATGTGGAAAACCGAGGGGCTGAAGCAGGCGCTCGACCTGCACGGCTTTGACGCGGCTTTCGGCGGCGCGCGGCGCGACGAAGAGAAAAGCCGCGCCAAGGAACGCATCTTCAGCTTCCGCACTGCCAGCCAACGTTGGGACCCGAAAGCCCAGCGCCCCGAACTCTGGCGGGTCTATAACGCGCGCAAGGCCAAGGGTGAATCGATGCGGGTGTTTCCGCTGTCGAACTGGACCGAACTCGACATCTGGCAGTATATCCATCTGGAAAACATCGAGATCGTGCCGCTTTACTTCGCTGCTGAGCGCCCCACGGTCATCCGCGACGGGCTGCTGCTGATGGTCGATGACGAGCGTTTCCCGCTGAATGGCGAAACACCCGTGATGCGCTCGGTCCGGTTCCGCACATTGGGCTGCTACCCGCTGACCGGCGCGGTCGAAAGCCGCGCCTCCACCCTGCCCGAGATCATTCAGGAAATGCTGCTCACCACCACATCCGAGCGGCAGGGGCGCGCCATCGACCATGACCAGTCGGCCTCGATGGAGAAGAAGAAGCAAGAGGGCTATTTCTGATGAACGAGATCTACAAGACTGACGCCCTGATCGCCGAAGATATCGACGCCTATCTGGAGACCCACCAGCACAAGACCATGCTGCGCTTCATCACCTGCGGCTCGGTCGATGACGGCAAGTCCACGCTGATCGGACGGCTGCTTTATGACAGCAAGATGATCTTCGAGGATCAGCTTGCCGCGCTGGAAAACGACTCAAAGCGCGTCGGGACCCAAGGCGAAAACATCGACTTCGCGCTTCTGGTCGATGGCCTCGCCGCCGAGCGCGAGCAGGGCATCACCATCGACGTAGCCTATCGCTTCTTCGCCACTGAAAAGCGCAAGTTCATCGTCGCCGACACGCCGGGGCATGAGCAATACACTCGCAACATGGTCACTGGCGCGTCCACCGCCGATCTGGCCGTGATCCTGATCGATGCGCGCAAGGGCGTGCTGACCCAGACGCGCCGGCACAGCTATCTCGCGCATCTGCTGGGGTTGCGTCATATCGTGCTGGCGGTGAACAAGATGGATCTGGTGGGCTATGACCGCGAGGTGTTCGACCGGATCGTGACCGAGTATCGCGCTTTCGCCGAATCCATCGGCATTGTCGACTTCACCGCGATCCCGATCTCGGGGCTTGCGGGCGACAATATCGCCAGCCCAGGTGCGGCGATGGACTGGTATGACGGCCCGACCCTGCTCGCGCATCTCGAAGCGGTCGAACTGGACCAGAGCGCCGATCAGCGCAAGCCCTTCCGCCTGCCAGTGCAATGGGTCAACCGCCCCAATCTGGATTTCCGGGGGTTTTCGGGCACCATCGCCGCTGGCCAGATTCACCCCGGCGACGAGGTGCGCGTCCTGCCCTCGGGCAAAACCTCGCGCGTGGCGAAAATCGTGAGCTTCGACGGCGAGCTGGACCGCGCCGTGGCCGGTCAGGCGGTGACGCTCTGCCTTGCCGACGAGATCGACTGTTCGCGCGGGCAGGTGATCACAGCGGCAAACAGCCCGGTCGAAGTGGCCGACCAGTTCGAGGCCAGCCTGATCTGGATGGATGAGGAAGACATGGTGCCCGGCCGTGCCTATTGGCTCAAAATCGGTGCCCAGACGGTCAGCGCCACGGTTGCGCATCCGAAATACCAGACCAATGTCAACACGATGGAGCATCTCGCCGCCAAGACGCTCGATCTCAATGCGATTGGCGTGGCTGTCGTGACCACGGACCGCGACATCCCCTTTGCGCCTTACGCGGAAAGCCGCGATCTGGGCGGGTTCATCCTGATCGACAAGCTGACCAACCGCACTGTGGGCGCGGGGCTGATTCATTTCGCGCTGCGCCGCGCCTCGAACATTCACTGGCAGGCGACCGATATATCGCGCGATCACCATGCCAGCCTGAAGAACCAGCAGCCCAAGGTCTTGTGGATGACCGGCCTGTCCGGGTCGGGCAAGTCGACCATCGCCAATCTGGTCGAGAAGAAACTGGCGCGGATGAACCGGCATACCTTCCTGCTCGATGGCGACAATGTGCGCCACGGGCTGAACAAGGATCTGGGCTTCACCGATGCCGACCGGGTCGAGAATATCCGCCGCGTGGGCGAGGTCGCGAAACTGATGACCGATGCCGGGCTGATCGTGATCACGGCCTTCATCTCGCCCTTCCGCTCCGAGCGCGAGATGGTGCGCGCCATGATGCAGCCCGGCGAATTTGTCGAAATCTTCATCGACACGCCACTGGAAGAGGCGGAAAAGCGCGACGTGAAGGGGCTTTACGCCAAGGCGCGTGCGGGCGAGTTGAAGAACTTCACTGGCATCGACTCGCCCTACGAGCCGCCCGAGGCGCCCCAGATCCGCATCGATACCACAAGCGTCAGCGCCGAAGAGGCCGCCGAACAGATCATCGCCAAGCTGATCCCCTGACGGGGATCAGACCGTCAGCCCCTCGGGTTCAGGCAGGCCATGCGCGCGGCAGCACGCGGTCAGCGTATTGGCCAGCAGACAGGCAATCGTCATCGGCCCGACCCCGCCGGGAACGGGCGTGATGGCACCGGCCACCTGCGCCGCGCTCTCGTAATCCACATCGCCCACAAGGCGCGTCTTCTCGCCCGCCGCAATACGGTTGATGCCGACATCGATCACAGTCGCGCCGGGTTTCACCCAGTCGCCAGGGATCATCTCTGGGCGGCCGACAGCGGCGACCAGAATATCGGCGCGGCGGCAGGTCTCGGCCAGATCGCGGGTGCGTGAATGGGCGATGGTGACAGTGCAGCTTTCGCCCAATAGCAGTTGCGCCATCGGCTTGCCGACAATATTCGAGCGCCCGACCACGACGGCCTCCATCCCCGACAGACTGCCGTGATGGTCGCGTAGCATCATCAGGCAGCCGAGCGGGGTGCAGGGCACCATCGCCTTCTGCCCGGTGCCCAAGAGCCCCACGTTGGAAATGTGAAACCCGTCGACATCCTTGGCCGGATCGATGCTGTTGATCACCAGATCGGAATTCAGATGCGCGGGCAACGGCAGTTGCACGAGGATCCCGTGAACCTTCGGATCGGCATTCAACCTTGCGATCAACGCCAGCAGATCGGCCTCGGATGTCTCCGCCGCCAGCTTATGCTCGAACGAGGCCATGCCAACCTCGACCGTCTGCTTGCCCTTGGCGCGCACATAGACCTGGCTGGCCGGATCTTCACCGACAAGCACCACGGCCAGACCGGGGGTCAGCCCATGCGCGTCGCGCAAATGGGACACCTGGTCAGAAATCCGCGCGCGCAATGTCGCGGCAAAGAGCTTCCCATCCAACCGCACTGCCGTCATCCCGTCTTCCTCCCTTTCATCGGTCCGAGCACCTGCTCTTCCCGTGCAATCGACCACTCGATCAATTCCGACCAGAGCCGCCCGGCCAGCTCCGGCTCCACCCCTTGCGCTCTGGCCTCACTGCGCACCTTTTCCAGCACCTCCGCCACACGCGCCTCGATCCGCGCCGACAGACCCTCGGCGCGTTTCAGCACCACCGCCCGATCGATACAGTCCACACGTTCGCGCAACAGCGCGACCAGTGCCCGGTCGATCCGGTCAATCTCGGCCCGCAATTCGCTCATGCTGGTGCAACTCTCGGCGCGTGACATTGTCATCCCTTCCCTGATCCGGGCCGATGCCTAACCCGCGATCCGGGCCATTGCAATCGGGCAGGATGTCACCCGATTACGGGATGGTGGGCGGGGCGAGGCGCGGCGCGAGCCGCGCGAGCGCCGCGCGCCATCCCGGATCAGAACAGCCCCTCGATAACCCCCTCGGCGTTGAACCGGATCGACTCGGCCGCCGGTTTGCGCGGCAGGCCCGGCATGGTCATGATCTCGCCGCAGATCACCACGATGAACCCCGCCCCCGCCGACAAGCGGACTTCACGCACCGGGACAGAGTGATTGATCGGAGCGCCGCGCAGGTTCGGATCAGTCGAAAAGGAATACTGCGTCTTGGCCATGCAGATCGGCAGATTGCCATAGCCCGCCGCTGCCCAGTCCTTCAACTGGCTGCGGATCTTGGCGTCCGCCAGCACCTCGTCAGCGCGGTAGATGCGCCGCGCGATGGTTTCGATCTTCTCGAACAAGGGCATATCATCGCCATAGAGCGGCGCGAATTGCGACCAGTCGCCATCGGCAATCTCGGCCACACGGGTCGCAAGTTCAGTTACCCCCGCCGAGCCCTCGGCCCAGTGGCGGCACAGGATCGCTTCCGACCCCAGCGAGGCGACATAGTCCTTCACCGCCTGCACTTCGGCATCCGTATCGGAATGGAAATGGTTGATCGCCACCACCACCGGCACGCCAAAGGCTTTCACATTCTCGATATGGCGGCCCAGATTGGGGCATCCCTTTTGCACCGCCTCGACATTCTCGGCGTTCAGTTCGGCCTTGGCGACCCCGCCATTCATCTTCATCGCGCGCACAGTGGCCACAATCACCGCAACCGACGGTGTCAGCCCCGCCTTGCGGCATTTGATGTTGAAGAACTTCTCAGCCCCCAGATCGGCACCGAACCCGGCCTCTGTCACCACATAATCGGCCAGCCCCAGCGCGGTTTGCGTGGCCACGACCGAGTTGCAGCCATGCGCGATATTGGCAAACGGCCCGCCATGCACGAAGGCGGGGTTGTTTTCCAGCGTCTGCACCAGATTGGGCTGCATCGCGTCCTTCAGAAGCACGGTCATCGCACCCTCGGCCCCGATATCGCGGCAATAGATTGGGGTCTTGTCGCGCTTGTAGGCCACCACGATATCGCCCAGACGGCGTTGCAGATCCTCCAGATCAGAGGCCAGACACAGAATCGCCATGACCTCGGAGGCCACGGTAATGTCAAAGCCGGTCTGGCGGGCAAAGCCGTTCGACACGCCACCCAGCGAGATCACCATGTCGCGCAGCGCGCGGTCGTTCATGTCCATGACGCGGCGCCAGGTGATGCGGCGCTCGTCGATTTCCAGCTCGTTGCCCCAGTAGATGTGATTGTCGATCATCGCCGAGAGCAGGTTATGCGCCGAGGTGATGGCGTGGAAATCGCCCGTGAAATGCAGGTTCATGTCCTCCATCGGCACGACCTGGGCATAGCCGCCGCCCGCAGCGCCGCCCTTCATCCCGAAATTCGGCCCCAGCGAGGCTTCGCGGATGCAGATCGCGGCGCGTTTGCCGATAGCATTGAGCCCGTCGCCCAGACCCACGGTGGTGGTGGTCTTGCCCTCGCCTGCGGGCGTGGGGTTGATCGCCGTGACGAGAATCAGCTTGCCGCGCTTGCGTCCGCGCACTTCGGCCACGAGCTCCTGACTGACCTTGGCCTTGTCATGGCCGAAGGGCAGCAGATGCTCTGACGGGATGTCCAGCTTCGCGCCGATCTCCTGAATCGGGCGTTTGTCTGCCTCGCGGGCAATTTCGATGTCGGTCTTGAAGGCCATGTCTCGCTCCCTGCGCGGAATTCTCGCTACGCCCCCGCTATAGTCGACCGGGCCGTCGAGGTAAGCCGCGATTGCGACATTTTCCGTATCACTTGCGCCCTTGGAATTTCAGCAGTGCCGCAGATGCCCGGCGCTTCGGCCTGCAGCCGGCAAAGAGGCCGTCTGCCGCGAGCCAGCGGGAGAACCGGCGCTCTCCCGCCATGCGACTGCTCATGCCGATGCGCTTACCCTTTCTTCAGGCAACGCGCGCCCAGCACTTCGGCAATCTGCACCGCGTTCAGCGCAGCGCCCTTGCGCAGGTTGTCACTGACCACCCAGATATTCAGCCCGTTCTCGATGGTCGAATCCTGGCGGATGCGGCTGACATAGGTCGCATATTCGCCCACGCAATCGATCGGCGTGATATAGCCCCCCGCCTCGCGTTTATCGACGACCAGCAGGCCCGGTGCCTCGCGCAGGATGTCGCGGGCCTCGTCCTCGTCCAGGAAATCCTCGAACTCGATATTGATCGCTTCCGAGTGGCCCACGAAGACAGGCACGCGCACGCAGGTCGCGGTCAGCTTGATCGAAGGGTCCATGATTTTCTTGGTCTCGGCCACCATCTTCCACTCTTCCTTGGTCGATCCATCGTCAAGGAAGACGTCGATATGCGGGATCACGTTAAAGGCGATCTGCTTGGGGTAGACCTTGGGCGGCACGTCGGCGGTGGGGTTGTAGACAGCCTTGGTCTGGTCCCACAGCTCGTCAATCGCGTCCTTGCCAGTGCCCGAAACCGATTGATAGGTGCTGACGACAACCCGTTTGATCCGTGCGCGGTCATGCAGTGGCTTGAGCGCCACCACCATCTGCGCGGTCGAGCAATTCGGGTTGGCGATGATGTTCTTCTTCGTATAGCCCTCGACAGCCGCCGCGTTCACTTCCGGCACCACCAGCGGCACATCGGGGTCATAGCGGTAGAGCGAGGAGTTATCGATGACAACGCAGCCCTGCGAGGCCGCGATCGGGGCGTATTTCTTCGTCGCGTCCGAGCCGATGGCGAAAAAGGCGATATCCCAGCCGGTAAAGTCGAACGTGTCGAGATCCTTGCACTTCAGCGTGCTGTCGCCGAAGCTGACCTCGGTCCCGAGGCTGCGGCGCGAGGCAAGTGCGGCGATATCATCAACCGGGAATTCCCGCTCGGCCAGAATATTCAGCATTTCGCGGCCCACATTGCCTGTGGCACCTGCGACGACGACCTTGTAGCCCATTGTGGCCTCCTTTTCGCGTGTTGCGCGGGGTCTAGCGCATCGCGGGTCAGAGGTGAAGGGGCGCTAGTCGGTGCGATCGCGCGAGACGGCATAAATCAGGCAACCGATCAGCAGCGACAGCCCGAAAAACGCGAACAGCGCCTGATAGGCGGCCTCGGGCGGCGCATCGGGGGCAGAGCGATGCACCCAGCCGCTGATCGTCTGCAACAGCCCCACCCCGCCGACAGAGCACAGGTTCAGAAACGTGATCCCCCGTCCGGTCAGATGTGCGGGGATGAAAGCGCGGCCATGGGCCATCATCATCGGAAAGGACGCCCCGAAAAAGCCCACGCCCGCAAACAGCAGCGCCGCCTGCCAGTAACCGGCCATCGGCACTGCCCAGAGCAGCCCCAGACAGGCCGCCCCGGCAAGATTGCCCCCCAGCACCACCCATTTGCGCGTGCCCAGCCAGCGGTCGAGCGGGCCATAGGCGAAATTGCCCAGGATCATGGCGGCGGCCATCAGCAATGTGACCTGCCCGATGGCCGTTGCGCCCGCGCCGTGAAGGTCACTGTAGAACGGCCCGACCCAGAGCCCGCGCAGCCCCGCGGCAGGGGCGTAATTGACCACCATCAGCGGCACGATCAGCCACAGCGCCGGGATGCGCAGCAGGTCGCGCAGGCTGCCCTTCTGGCCGTCCGATGTCTCGGCGCGGGGCGGGTCGCTGATCGTGGCCCAGAGCACGCCGGCCACCAGCGCGGTCAGCCCGCCCACCACAAGCATGGCCGCCCGCCAGCCCATCACCTCTGCCGCCCAGGCCAGCGGCAGCGCACTCAGGATATTGCCCAGAGAGCCGATTCCGATCACGGCCCCCGCCAGCGTGGCGAAGATGGCAGGCGGGTAGAGCCGCGCGAAGATGTAGTAAGAGGCCATCAGCACCGGCGCACAGCCGATACCCAGCAGGATCATGGCCAGATGCAGGTGAATCGCATTCTGCGCCAGCGCCATCAGCACTGCCCCGCCAGTGCCGCCAAGCCCCAGCATCAGCGCCGTGGTGCGGCGCGGGCCATAGCTGTCCAGCGCCGCGCCAAGCGGCAGTTGCATTGCGGCGAAACTCAGAAACCACAGCCCCGAGGCCAGCGCCAGATCATCGGCACTGACCCCGATATCGGATTGCAACAGCCCCGCCAGCACCGCGAGAAAGGCGCGGTAGAACTGGCTGAGCAGATAGCCCAGGATAAGAAAGAACAGCCCGATTTTCATGCGCCCAGCCGGGTATATGTGCGAAAGCTACCCCTTCCGTAGTGAACTTGTGAAGCAAGTGCAACGGGGGCTTTGCGCAGCTTTCGTGTCGCGCCATGCCGGGCGGCAGGCTAGAACGGGGCAGAGCACAAGGACATGCCCGATGAATGACGCCCACGACCCGAGCGACAGCTATCATTACCGCGTCATCGCGCGGGCCATCGAGTTGATCGACGCCCCCGGCGGCGCGCAACTGGGGCTGGAGGATCTGGCCGGGGCGATGGGCATGAGTGCCGCGCATTTCCAGCGCCTGTTCAGCCAGTGGGTCGGCGTCTCGCCCAAGCGCTACCAGCAATATCTGATGCTTGGGCAGGCGCGCGCGCTTCTGGCCGAGCGGTTCACCACGCTCCAGACCGCGCATTCTCTGGGCCTGTCGGGGCAAGCGCGGCTGCATGACCTGTTCCTGCGCTGGGAGGCGATGACGCCGGGCGAGTATGCGCGACGCGGCGCGGGGCTGACCATCCGCCACGGGTGGTTCGACTCGCCCTTCGGCCCAGCCCTTGGTATGGCGACCGAGCGCGGTCTGTGCGGGCTTGCCTTTGCCGAAGCCGACCAGCAAGAGGCAACGCTGGCCGACATGCAGGCGCGCTGGCCCGAGGCACGGTTCATGGCCGATCCTGCCGCTGCGGCCCCCCATGTCGCAGCCGCTTTTACCCAATCCGGGCAGGCCGCGCTGCATCTGATCGGCACGCCCTTCCAGATCAAGGTCTGGGAGGCGCTGTTGCAGGTGCCTGCAGGCCATGTCACCAGCTATGGCGAGATCGGGCGGCACATAGATGCGCCCAGGGCAGCGCGCGCAGTGGGCAGCGCGGTCGGGCGCAACCCGATAGGCTTCGTGATCCCCTGCCATCGCTGCCTGCGCGGGGCGGGCGGCGGGCTTGGCGGGTATCACTGGGGGCTGGCACGCAAACGCGCCATGCTGGGATGGGAGGCTGCTCGGCTGGAAGCCGGGTAAGCCGTCCCGGCGAAACCCCGCCGCTCAACGGAACTTGATATGACCTTTTGCGTTCACTGCCTGTATACCGATATGTGAACACTTAAAGGAACCCGAGTTATGCCTTACACCAAACCCGCGCTGGCTCTGGGCGCGACTGCGCTGTTTCTCGCGGCCTGCGCGCCCGACCCCAACAATCCGCAGAACCGCACTCTGACCGGCGCCTTGACGGGCGCAGCCGTTGGCGGCGTTGTCGGCGCGGCCACGGGCGATGGCTCGGCCCGTCGCGCTGTGGGCGGTGCCATCATCGGCGGCACGACTGGCGCGCTGATCGGCCAGCAGCTTGACCGGCAGGCAGCGGAACTGCGCCGCCAGCTTGGTGACAATGTCGATATCCGCAATACCGGGCAAGAGCTGATCCTGACCCTGCCGCAGGATCTGCTATTCGCCACTGACAGCGCCACGCTGCGCCCCGACCTGCAGCGCGACCTGCGCTCGATCGCCGCCAATCTGGTCAACTATCCGCGCAGCGATGTCATCGTGATCGGCCACACCGACAATACCGGCTCGGCTGCGTATAATCAGGGCCTCTCGGAGCGGCGCGCAGGATCGGTGGCAACTGTACTGCGCAGCGAAGGTGTTGCTGCCAACCGCATCCAGACCATCGGACGCGGGCTGACCCAGCCTGTCGCCAGTAACGCAACACCCGAGGGGCGGCGGCAGAACCGGCGGGTCGAGATTTTCATCCGCCCGCATCAACCAAGCTGACGCGACCGCCGTGTTTCCGGGGCCAGCCCGTACCGGGCTGGCCTTTTTCATTGCACCGACGGCAAAGCGGTCATATCTTTTGACCAATTGATGCATGATTTCCGGGCATTGCCCGCAATCTGCGCATGTCATCCGGTCGGAGGCCCCATGCCGTTTCAACGCATTCAACCCGAGAAACTCTCGCAGAGCGTGGTGCGCCAGATTGAATTGCTGCTGTTGCGCGGCATTCTGCGGCCCGGCGAACGCCTGCCCTCCGAGCGGGATCTGGCCAAGAAACTGGGCGTCTCGCGCCCCTCGCTGCGCGATGCGATTGCCGAATTGCAGGCGCGCGGTCTGCTGTCCACACGCGGGGGTGCCGGTATTTATGTCGCCGACCTGCTCGACTCGGCCTTCTCGGACTCGCTAGTGAACCTCTTTGCCCAGCATGACGAGGCGTTATTCGACTATATCGGATTTCGCCGCGACCTCGAAAGCATGGCCGCCGAACGCGCGGCCCGGCATGGCTCGGAGATGGACCTGAAGGTGATCGACACGATCTTTCGCAAGATGGAAGCGGCCCATCTGCTGCGCGACCCGACCGAGGAAGCCCGGCTCGACGCCGAATTTCACCTCTCGATTGTCGAGGCGTCGCATAACATCATCATGCTGCACATGATGCGCGCCATGTTCAACCTGCTGCATCAGGGCGTGTTCTATAACCGGCAGATGATCTTTCGCCAGCGCGCCACCCGCGACGACCTGCTGGCCCAGCACGGTGCCATCAATGACGCGTTGCGGGCACGCGACCCTGTCGCCGCGCGCAAGGCGGCCGAGCGGCATCTGGATTTCGTCGAACAGATCATGTCCGACATGAAGCACAGCGCCCATAACGAGGCCATCGCGCAATTGCGCTACGAGCACGCGCGGGAGATGTGACGCAAAACAGCCCCGGCCAAAGGCCGGGGCTGTAAGAGGGCAAGCCTCAATTCAGGTCAGTGAAGGCGCTGCTCGGCGGTTGCAATGGCCTTTTGCACCAGGTCATCACTGCGCGCCTCATCCATCTGCTTGGCCAGCAGATCCCCGGCAGCGGCAATCGCAACCGATGCGGCGGTGTTGCGCACATCCCGGATCGCAGCAGCTTCGGCAGAGGCGATCTGCTCTTCGGCAGCCTTCAGCCGACGTGTGATCGAGGCTTCAATCTCTGCCTTTTTCTGCTCGGCCACCAGTTGCGCATCGGCCTTGGCCTTCTCGACGATGCGCGCGGCCTCGTCCTTGACCTCGGCCTGCTTGCGCTCGAAAGAGGCGTGCAGTTCCAGCGCCTCCTCGCGCAGCTTGCGGGCTTCGGCCAGTTCGGACCGGATCCCGTCTGCACGCGCATCGAGAAAGCGGGTAATCATCCCCGGCACCTTGAAATAGATCAGGATGCCCGAAAACAGTACGAAACCGATCAACACCACGATGTCGGTATTGCGCAACGAGAAGAACGGGTAATCCCCGGCGGCAAGTGCCGGAGTCGCCAAAAAGAGCGCAATCACACTCAGACGCAGCATCATGCACCCCCTTTCAGTCGCGCCGCGACAGCGGCATTCACGCTGCGGGCATCGGCCTTGGCGTCGAACCGCTCGAGAATATCCTTCGTCGCGTCCTTGGACACGTCGCTGACCATCTCCAACGCGCTGTCGCGGATTTCACGAATGCGGCGTTCGGATTCCGCTGAACGTGCCGCAATCTCTGCATCGGCCTTTTCGATCTGAACATCGAGCTCGACCTGCATCTCGGCCTTGGCAGCCTCGACGATACGACCCGCCTCGGCCCGTGCCTCGGCAAGTGCCTGATTATAGGCATCCTCGGCGGACTGCGCTTTTTGCTTCAGTTCCTCGGCAAGCGCGATATCACTCGTGATCGTGCCCCGCCGATCCGCCAGCACCGCGGCAATGCGCGGCAAGGCCATGCGCGACATGATGAAATAGAGCACCACCATGGTCACGACGAGCCAGAAAATCTGGTTCGAGAAGGTGGTCACATCGAGTTGGGGCATTCCCGGCCCCGCGTTGGCATGATCTGCCATGTCGTCCCCCTAAGCCCTGATTTCACCGGAAAGGCCGCGAACGGCCTCTCCGGGCGTAAGGATACTGTCGGGAAAGCCTCAGACGGCGAACATCAGAAGCAGAGCGACCAGGAACGAGAAGATCCCGAGTGCTTCTGCAAATGCGATGCCGATGAAGAGGAAAGCTGTCTGGCCCGGCGCCGCCGACGGGTTGCGCAGCGCACCCGAAAGGTAGTTGCCGGCCACATGGCCCACACCGATCCCTGCCCCGCCCATGCCGATACAGGCCAGGCCAGCGCCGATGTAAGCACCCATTTGTACGAGATCGCCTTCCATTTTCGTTTCTCCTTACGTTGGAATTGGCTTGAAGATTGGACTGACCTGAAGCCGCGCCCTTAGTGGGCCGGATGCAGCGCGTCTTTCAGATAGACGCAGGTCAGAATGGTGAAGACATAGGCCTGAATCACGGCCACGAGCAGTTCGAGCGCATAGAGCGCGGTCACGGCGAGAATCGGCAGGAAGAAGGCCGCACCCAGCGCGGCAGCGAAGCCTGCGAACACCTTGGCCACGGCATGACCGGCCATCATTGCACCAGCAAGACGAATGGAGTGGCTGACCGGGCGCACGAAGTAGGAAATGATCTCGATCAGCGCCAGAACCGGGCGCAGCGCCAGCGGCGCGCTGTCCACCCAGAACAGCTTGAGGAATTTCGTGCCATGCAGGATGAATCCGAGCGCCGTGACAGTCAAGAACACTGTCAGCGCAAGCACGGCCGTCACCGCGATATGCGAGGTGGTGGTAAAGGCGAAGGGAATGAGCCCGAGCAGGTTCGCAAACAGCACGAACATGAACAGCGTGAAGATATAGGGGAAGAAGCGCACGGCGTCCTTGCCCGACACATCCTCGACCATCTTGTAGATGAAGCCATAGGTCATTTCCGCTGCCGACTGGGCGCGGTTGGGAACCAGCGCGCGACCGCGCGCCCCGTAGACCATCAGCGCCGTGGCGGCCAGAACCGTCAGTGCCATCCACAAGGTGACATTGGTGGGCGTGTACCAGCTCACATCGCCGCCAAACAGCGCCTTGACCTCGAACTGGTCCATCGGCTTGATTACGAGACCACCGTTCTCATCTGCCACGATCTTCGTCCCTCTGTTCCGCACCCGTTCGTGACGGGGCCGTGTCGTCGCTTGTCTCGCTGAACTCGCGTGCGGTGCGCAGCATGGTCTGCACGCCCGCGGCGAACCCCAGCAATGTCAGCAGCACAAGGAATAGCGGCAATGTGCCAAACAGCACATCAAACCCGTATCCCAATGCCGCGCCGATACCCAGGCCGGACACCAGCTCGATCACCATCCGCCAGCCGGTCTGGGCCATCGAGTGGTGATCCTTGGGCGCCGGAGGCGGTTCAAGGGCGGTTCTGGCTTTCGTAATCCGGTCTTCAAGCGCCCTCAGCCGCTCAAGATCGTTCCCTTCCGCCATGCCCGCCACCCCCGGCTGCAAGTTGCGCGCAAGCTAGGCAGAGAGGGGCATGGAGTCAAGGCAGGAAAGGATATGAGGAAATATCCTTAACCTATTGTTTTTTCTCTTTTTTATAATTCCGCCTTGGTGCGCTCATTGCCGCGCCCGATGCTTTTCGGCTCTGCAGCATATTCAACCGAAGAGTTGACCTTTGTGCCAGCACGGGCAAGATGCGTCCATGCAGTCTGCATCCGCCCCCTCGCTCGATCAGGTTTTCATGGCGCTGGCCGACCCCACGCGGCGCGCCATTCTGGCGATGCTGCTCGAGGATGACATGGCCGTGACCGACGTGGCCGAACCCTTCGCGATGTCGCTTGCGGCGATCTCGAAACATCTGGGCATTCTGGCAGCGGCGAGGCTGATCAGTCAGGAAAAGCGCGGTCGGGTGAAGTGGTGCAAGCTCGAGCCCGACGCGCTGCGCGAAGCCTCGGTCTGGATGCAGGCTTTCGGCCAGTTCGAGCCGGTCAATCTGGACGCGTTCGAACGGTTTCTAGCGCAGGAACTGGAGCCGCCAAAGCCCTGAGCCTGCGCGGCACGCGCTGGCAGCGCCCGCGAAGGGCCA
>SKIF01000071.1 GCA_007116575.1 Paracoccaceae bacterium | reverse complement strand
CGGTCAGCCCCTTGCGTTCCTCGCTTGGCAGACATTCACTGCGCCAGAATTCCCAACCCTCGGCGGCCAGTTCATTGAGCATTACGGTGAGCTGGTGCGCATATCGTTCGCCGGGCGTCTTCAGGCCCTTCACTTTCTGTGACCTGTTGGGGGCGGGCAAGACGAGGTACTCATGCATTTGCATCGGCAGTCCTGACATTAGTGAGGTGCAACACAGCGCTGCATCGGCGTCTGGATTACGTCAGATCCTGTACTCGTGCAACCTTACCGCACCCAATGTCGGGGGTTATGTCTGTCAACGCAGTGGAAAGGATGCGAACAGATAGGCCGTGTTCAACCCCGGATTCGGTCGATAGATGTTCGCACTCGAGCGATGATCGAACCCGATGCCGATTTCGGTGCCATTGCGCTGCAAGAGCCCGGCATCGAACGCGTTACGGAACTGAATCGGCCCGCCAAGGTTGCGGCCGTTTCCACGCCGGTGAATACCCGCCATCGATGTCCAGCGCAGGAACAGCCCGCTGTCCTGCGATCGCCAGGTGACAGCTTTGCCTGCGCCGACCCATGCCGACTCATTCCGGGCTAAGGAGAGGCCGAATGCCGGCTGGAATTTCCAGAGGAAGGGGCTTCCGACATAACGCAGCGAGGCTTCCGGAGAACTGATTTCCATCTGCTGACCGATAGTGCCGATGATGCGCGGCGATTCGGCGAGGGCTGGCTGTGCAATGAACAGGCAGCAAGTAAGGAAACAGCGAAACAGGGTCATGCGTAAATCATCCGTGTTATTGGGGAAGGCTGAAAATGCGAGGCGAACGCGAAGACTCACTTTGGAGGGACGCGCCGCGAATGTAAACACCTCTCAGAAGCGCCGGGACACTGCAGGACGAGGCGTGGCACGCAATCGACAGACCTGACCCTCCGGACCGCGCCTCTGATCGCTTGTTGCAATCGCAATAATCCGGCGTATCCTGCGGCGACAATGTCCAGAGCGAGGGGTAGGGCAAACACATGCGCGATACGACCGCGCCACTGGAGGAATTCTTTCCCTATCGGCTGGCAGTGGCCGCAGAAGGCTTCTCGCGCGCGCTGGTTGGTGTCTACCGGCACCGCTATGGCCTGAGCCGCGAAGAATGGCGGCTGTTGTTCCTGCTTGCTGGCAGCGGTTCGATGACCTCGCTTGACCTGAGCAGTCGCACCACGCTCGACAAGGTTCAGGTCAGCCGGGCGGCGCAGCGGCTGGAAGAGAAGGGTCTTATCAGCCGCGAAATCGCACCGCGCGACCGGCGGCTGCGGCTTTATACCTGTACCGAAGCCGGACAGGCCATCTTTGCCGAAATCCTGCCCCAGATCGAGACGCGCGCCGAGGCGATTCTGCAGGCGATGAGCAGCGAGGGGCGCATGGCGCTTGAGCAGGGTGTGGAAGCGCTTGCTCAGGCGCTGCGCGAAGAGAAGGCGCGTCAGCCAGTGGCGGGATGAGGTTGGCACAGCCCTGTCTATGGGCGAAACCTGCAACCGATGCGGCGGGCAGGCGGGCGAACCCTGGACAATGGGGACGACAGATGAAGAGCAGCCCCGCAGCGGGTCGCGCTTCATCGCGGCCTTGCGTTTCCCGGTCAAGCTGTGGTTCTGCTTGGGCCATCGGAACTGGTATGGGGATCATCGATGCGGGATCATGGCGGCGATCTGGACCGCGCGCGCGCCCGGTTCGGCGGCGGGGCGTGGACCGACCTGTCCACCGGGATCAACCGTACGCCTTATCCCTTGCCGGAATTTGCGCCCTCGGTCTGGTCCAGCCTGCCGATGCAGGCCGATGTGGACGCGCTGGAATCCGTTGCCGCCACCACCTACGGCGCGCCGCGCGCGCTGGCCGTGGCAGGCGCGCAGGCGGCGATTCAGGTCATCCCGCGCCTCGATACCCCCGCAACGGCAGCGGTCCTGAGCCCCAGCTATAACGAACATGCCGCAGCTCTTGCCGCTCAGGGTTGGCGCGTCAGACAGGCCCCTGATCCCGACGCGATGCAGGGTGCCGATCTGGCGGTTGTGGTCAATCCCAACAATCCCGACGGGCGGGTCTGGGACCCGGCGTCGCTGGCGTCGCTGGCTGGCAAGGTCGGGCGGCTGGTGGTTGACGAGAGCTTCATGGATGCCACCCCGGACCTCTCGCTCGCACCCCGTCTTGCGGGTGAGCGGATGGTGATTCTGCGGTCCTTCGGCAAGTTCTACGGGCTGGCCGGGCTGCGGTTGGGCTTCGTGCTGGCCGGTCCCGAGACTCATGCAAAACTGCGCACACTGGTCGGGCCCTGGGCGATTAGCGGCCCGGCGATGGTGGCCGGGCAGGCAGCCCTCACAGACGCGCCATGGCGGGATGCGATGGCCGAGCGTCTGGCACGGGACGCCACGCGGCTCGATGCGATTGTCAGGCGCGCAGGCTGGCAGCTTGTGGGGGGCTGCGCGCTGTTTCGCACCTATGAAACGCCAGCAGCCGAGGCCGCGCAAGACCGTCTTGCGCGCGCGAAGATATGGACCCGCCGCTTTCCCTACAGCCAGACATGGCTGCGACTCGGGCTGCCCGGCGCAGAAGTGGAATGGCGCGCATTGGAAGAAGCACTCCCCGGATAACGCCTGCCGCGCAGGCTGGCAAGCGACCGCTCCGCCGCTGGGGCACTTGCGTTACCGCGCAAGCGCGATGAGCTCCGCCACATCCAGATGCGCCTCGACATGGGCGGCGAGTGCATCGAGCGTATCCTCGACGCCCTGCGCGTATCCAGTCTGCGCCGTGACCCCGAACCCCGCAAGCCAGGCCGCACGGAAGCCGTCATCGGTGAACATGCCGTGCAGATAGCTGCCCTCGACTCGCCCCGTTGTATCGCGTGCGCCTTCCGGCTGGCCTGCGACCCGTGCGAAGGCGCGCGCGCGATCCGGCCCCTCGGTGCGGCCCAGATGGATCTCGTAGCCGCTGAACTCTTGCCCCGAGGCCACATGCTGCGCGCGCACACGGCTCAGGCGCTTGTCCGGGGACATCACGGTCTCGACCTCCAGCAAGCCCAGCCCCCGGTCCCGTCCCGCCGCTCCCTCCAGCCCGTGCGGATCATCGATCCAGCGCCCCAGCATCTGATAGCCCCCGCAAATCCCAAGCACATGACCGCCCCGGCGGACATGCGCCGCAAGATCCCCATCCCAGCCCTGCGCGCGCAGAAAGGCCAGATCACCCCGCGTCGATTTGGTCCCCGGCAGGATGACGATATCCGCGTCGCCCGGAATCGCCTGACCGCGCCCCAGCATTGTCAGCCGCACGTCCGGTTCCTGCGCCAGAGGGTCCAGATCGTCGAAATTCGCGATCCGGCTCAGGCAGAGGCAGACAACATGCAGCCCGCGCGCGCTCTTGGGGGCCTGCAGGTCAAGCGCATCCTCTGCGGGCAGGCGCCAGGCATCGGCGAACCAGGGCAGGACGCCGAACCCGCGCCAGCCCGTGCGCGCCTCGATCAATCTGTATCCATCATCGAACAGGCGCGGGTCGCCGCGAAACTTGTTGATCATGAATCCCGCGATCATCGCGGCATCGGCCGGGTCGATCACTGCCTGTGTACCCACAAGCTGCGCGATCACCCCGCCACGGTCAATGTCGCCGGCAATCACGACCGGCACATCGGCGGCGCGCGCAAAACCCATATTGGCGATATCACCCGCCCGCAGATTGACCTCGGCCGGGCTTCCTGCGCCCTCGATGATGACCAGATCATGCGCCTCGCGCAGGCGGTTGAAACTGTCCAGAACCGCCGCCATCAGCCGCGGCTTGAGCGCCTGATACGCGCGCGCGCGCGCCGTGGTCAGCCGCTTGCCCTGTACGATGACCTGTGCGCCGGTGTCGGTCTCGGGCTTGAGCAGGATCGGGTTCATGTCCGTGACCGGCTCCAGCCCGCAGGCCAGCGCCTGCAGCGCCTGCGCGCGCCCGATCTCGCCCCCGTCGGCGGTGACGGCAGCATTGTTCGACATGTTCTGCGGCTTGAACGGGGCCACGCGCAGCCCGCGCGCCCGCGCCGCGCGGCACAGGCCCGCGACCAGCATGGACTTGCCGACATTGCTGCCCGCCCCCTGAATCATCAGCGCGGTCATGGCCTTCTCTCCAGCGGCGTGCAGGGCCGCAGATCTGCGCCTCCGGCGGGGATATTTGGGCAAGGATGAAAATGCGAGGGGCGGCACCGCGCCTCGGGTCCGGGACCCCAAAGAGGCGCGGTGCTTTCACCCTTGGCGGTCATCGGGATCCCTCCCTGTACCGCGACTCCAACCTCGCAGAAAAAGGTTAACACTCCCTTTTCATCCTTGTTCAAATATCCCGGGGGTGTGGGGGCAGCGCCCCCACTCTGTGCTCAGAATTCAACACCCTTCTGCGCCTTTACCCCGTCGCGGAACGGATGTTTGACCAGCGTCATCTCGGTCACCAGATCGGCTGCCTCGATCAATTCGGGTTTCGCATTGCGCCCGGTCAGGCAAACATGGGTCATCGGGGGCTTGCGGGTGAGCAGGAATTCCACCACCTCGTCGATATCGAGATAATCATAGCGCAGCGCGATGTTGATCTCATCGAGCAGGACGAAACCGATCGCGGGGTCCAGGATCTGTTCCTGCGCGATGCGCCAGCCATTCTGCGCCGCGGCCACGTCGCGCTCGCGGTCCTGCGTCTCCCAGGTGAAGCCCTCGCCCGAGACGAAGAACTGGCATTCCTTCGAGAACCGTTCGCGCAGGAAGGTTTTCTCGCCCGTTTCCCAGTTGCCCTTGATGAACTGCACCACCGCACAGGGTATTCCATGCGCGATGCAGCGCATGATCATGCCGAAGCCGGAAGAGGACTTGCCCTTGCCGCTGCCGGTATGGACCATGACCAGGCCCTTTTCCTCGGTTTTGGTCTTCATGATCTCGTCGCGCGCGGCCTTGATGCGCTTCATCTTCTCGTTGTGGCGGCGGGTGATGTCGTCCATCGGCTTTTCCTTGACAGTGGCGCGTCGGTATGTCCAAGAGGGGGGGCTGGTGCCTGCCTAGCAGGTGAAAAGGGAATGCGCGAGGTTGAAATGTCAACCCGAACGCAGCCGCCCCCGCGACCGTGACCGGAGAGGTCGCCCAATGCCACTGGCCAACGATTGGTCGGGAAGGCGGGACGACCAAAGAGGGAAACCTCGAAATCCGCAAGCCGGGAGACCTGCCAGCGCATAAGCCGCCCCCAATGTGGGGCATTTCAATCAGCGGGGTGGCTGGTTGGGCTGGTGTCGGACCGCATCAGCGCGTCCGCCCTGCCTGCACATCCCGCCATTTGCGCGGCGGGAGGCCGTGCAGGAAGGACGACGAGGATGACTCCCAGAAAGCTTCTGGCGGGCTTCGGGTTGGCAGCGGGTGCCTTTGTGCTGGCTGCGGGCATTGTGGCTTTTGCTGTTCCCGGAGAGAGTGCGCGCGCGCCTGCGCCTTCGTCGGGCGGGAATGGCCACAGCCATGCGCATGATCATGCGCATGTGGACCCCGATCAGGCCGAACAATTGACCGGCCCTTTCGGATCGCATGGTGACCGGCACCCGCAAGCGCGCATTTTCGAAACGGCTGAGGCGGGCCTGACCGAGCGTCGCCGCCGTTCAATGAGCGCCAAGTCGGGGCATTTCCGCGCGATCTCGGCCACGCTGCTGTCCGAGGCCGGGGGAGAGGACATGTTGCAGGTCCATGCCGATGCGCTGGACCTTCTGGGCAGCCAGATCGACCGGCTGTTCGAAGTCGCCTCGCCCGCGCCCGAGGGCGAGAAGGGCGCGCTGCAAGCCATCTGGGACGACACGGACCGCTTCGCGCTTTACACGGCAGCTTTCGCCGATGAATCCGCCCGCTTCGCGCAGACGGTTCGCGACGGGGGCGATCTGATCAATGGTTTGCATGATCTGCGCTACTATTGTGTCGCCTGCCATGCTGATTTCCGCCAACGCTGACCTCTCAGACCCAAGGAGCCCTACCTGATGACACGGTATCTGATTCTGCCCGCCATATTGCTGGCAAGCCCTGCGCTCGCGCATCACCCGCTGGGTGGCGAGGCCCCGCAGACCATTTTCCACGGCCTGATTTCGGGGCTTTCGCATCCGGTCATCGGGCTGGACCATCTGGCATTCATCGTGTTGGCCGGTCTGGTCGCCGCTTTCGCGGGCCGGTCCTTTGCAGCCCCGCTGGCATTTATCGCCGCAACGCTGGTCGGGACGGCCGTGCATCTGGCCGGTGTGGTGCTACCTGTGGCGGAACTGGTCATTGCGGCTTCGGTCGTCGTTCTGGGGGCATTGCTGGTCTTTGGCCGGCAAGTCGCCGGACCTGTTGCACTGGCGGGTTTCGCTCTGGCGGGTGTGTTTCATGGCTGGGGGTATGGCGAGGCGGTGATCGGGTCCACGCCGATGCCGATCTTTGCCTATCTGCTGGGCTTTGGCATGATCCAGTTTGCGATCATCGCGGGCGTCGCGATCATCGCGGGCAAGCTGCTGCAAGACAGCCAGGGTCAGATGCAGGCCCGACTGGCTGCGGCCACTTGCATGGGCGTGGGTCTGGTTTTCGCCTTTGAGACGATAGAGCATATGGTGATCGGCTAAGCTGATTGTCCGGCGGGGCAGCTTTTTTCGCTGCCCCGAACGACCTCGAAACAGGAGTTTCGCGTGGCGAAATCTGTCGAATTGCTGGTTTGCACCCGTTGCCTTGCGGGGGCTGAAAAGAATGAGACCACCGCGAGACCCGGTGCGGTCCTTGCGCGGCGGCTGGCGCAATGCGTGCCGGACGGGGTGCAGCTGCGCGAGGTCGAGTGTCTGTCGAATTGTTCGCAAGGTTGCACGATTGCGCTGCGCGGCGGTGATCGCTGGACATATATATATGGTCGGATCGAGGCCGAGGGCGATCTGGGCCAGATCCTTGAAGGCGTGCAGAAATACGCCGCAACGCGTGACGGTGTCGTGCCATGGCGCGAGCGACCGGAACATTTCCGCAAGAACTGCATCGCGCGGGTTCCTCCAATCACAGGTGTTACGACATGACCACGCTTGAAAAACTTCCCGTAACCGTCATCACAGGCTTTCTGGGGTCGGGCAAGACGACGCTCATCAGCCAGTTGATGCGCAACCCTAGCGGGCGGCGGCTCGCGGTTGTGGTCAATGAATTCGGCGAAGTCGGCGTGGATGGCGAGATCCTGCGCGGCTGCGCGCTGCCCGATTGCCCCGAAGAGAATATCGTCGAGCTGGCCAATGGTTGCATCTGCTGCACCGTCGCGGATGACTTCATCCCCACCATCGAGGCGCTGATGACACTCGATCCGCGCCCCGACCACATCCTGATCGAGACCTCGGGGCTGGCCCTGCCCAAGCCTTTGCTGAAAGCCTTTGACTGGCCCGCGATCCGCTCGCAGATCACAGTGGACGGGGTGATCGCGCTTGCCGATGCCGAGGCCGTGGCGGCGGGCCGGTTCGCGCCCGATGTGGCGGCGGTGGATCGTCAGCGCGCGGCCGATGACAGTC
Source organism: Paracoccaceae bacterium (assembly GCA_007116575.1). Classification (GTDB taxonomy): domain Bacteria; phylum Pseudomonadota; class Alphaproteobacteria; order Rhodobacterales; family Rhodobacteraceae; genus Roseinatronobacter. The sequence goes on along the minus strand of SKIF01000071.1, from coordinate 16,948 downwards.
TGGACCACGAAACGCCGCTCTCCGAAGTGTTCGAGGACCAGATCGCCTGCGCCGATATCGTGCTCTTGACAAAGCCCGATCTGGCAGGCGCCGAAGGTGTGGTGAAAGCGCGCGAGGTGATCGCCGCCGAGGCACCGCGCGCCTTGCCGGTGATCGAGGTCGCCGAGGGGCTGGTCGATCCGCGCATCATCCTGGGGCTTGAGGCAGCGGCAGAGGCTGATCTCGACGCCCGGCCCAGCCATCACGACGGGCACCATGATCACGAGCATGACGATTTCGAAAGCGTGGTTGTCGAACTGCCCGAGATCACCGACCCCGCCGATCTGGCCGCGCGCATCGAGCGGCTGGCCAATGAACAGCATATCCTGCGTGTGAAAGGCCATGCCGCGGTGGCAGGCAAGCCCATGCGGCTTCTGGTGCAGGCGGTGGGCGCGCGGGTGCGCCACCAGTTCGACCGGCCCTGGCGCGCGGACGAGCCGCGTGTGGGGCGGCTTGTGGTGATCGCCGAGCATGACCATATCGACGCAGGCGCGATCCGCGCGATCCTCTTGCCGGAATAAGCGGCGCAGCGCAAAGGCACGGCCCATGCATGTGATCTTCCGCGAAAGCCACGGTCTGGACGAGACAGAGACGCCGACCGATCTGGGCCAGAGCCCGGCGGACCTGGTGGTCCTGTCCTTTTCCGACAGTGATCTGGGGGCTTTCGCGGCAGGCTGGCACCGGGCCGCCGGGGGCTTGCCATCTGTGCGGCTGGCCAATCTGGCCGCCCTGCGCCACCCGCTGTCGGTCGACACATATCTGGAGCAGACGCTTTGCAGCGCGCGGGGCATTCTGATCCGGCTGATCGGGGGTGCGCCTTATTGGGCCTACGGGTTGCAGCAGTTCAAGCGGCTTGCGCGCGACAAGGGCATCGCGTTGGCGGTGCTACCGGCGGACGGGCGGGCGGATGCGCGGCTCGACGCTGTCTCGACCCTGCCGCGCTCGACGTTGCAGCGGCTTTCGAAACTGTGCGATGCGGGTGGCGAGGTGGCCGCGCAGGCAGCGCTGGCCCAGCTGGCGCTGGCCGCCGGGCTGTATGCTGCGCCGGTGCGCGGGGCCAAGGCGCTGCCAGAGGTCGGCGCATGGACCCCGGCAGACGGTGTGGCCTGCCCGCTGGTGCTTGGCGCAGAGGCACGCCCGCGCGTGCTGGTCGTGTTCTATCGGTCATGGCTGGTGGCCGCCGACCTGGCCCCGGTCAAGGCGCTTTGTGCCGAGCTGGAGGCGCAGGGCTTCGCGGCGCTGGGTCTTTTCGTCCCCTCGCTCAAGGCACCCGATGCGCGCGGCTGGGTGGCGCGGCAGGTCGCGCATCTGCGCCCTGTGGCGATCCTCAACGCGACGTCATTCTCGGGGCGCGGGGGGGGCGACAGCGGCGCGCAGGGCTCGCCGCTCGATGCGGCGGGCGTGCCGGTGTTTCAGGTCGCGCTCTCGACGGCGACGCGTGGGGCGTGGGAGGGGGGCGAGCGTGGCCTATCGCCTGCCGATCTGGCGATGCATGTGGTGCTGCCCGAGGTCGATGGCCGCATCTTCGCGGGCGCGGTGTCGTTCAAGGACCCGCAGCCGCAAGACCCCGCGCTGCAATTCGCGCGCCACGCCCATGCGCCCGAACCCGCGCGCATTCGCGCCGCGGTGGCCCGGTTGCGCGGCTGGCACGCGCTCGCGCACACATCGCCCGATGCGCGCAGGCTTGCTTTCGTGCTCTCGACCTATCCGGGCCGACCGTGGAACATGGCCCATGCCGTGGGGCTTGACCCGCTCGCCTCGGTGCAGGCGATGCTCGCGGATCTGCGCGCTTTGGGGCATGATGCGCCCCCGCTGCCGCCGTTGGCCGAGGCGCTGGGTACGGCGCGTCTCACATGGTCGCTGGATGCCTACAAGGCCGCGCTCGCGACGCTTGCGCCCGGTTTGCGCGAGGCGCTTTCGGCCACATGGGGCACGCCCGAGGATGACCCGCTGGTGCAGGACGAGGCCTTTGTCTTCACTGCCTTGCGTGCGGGCCGTGCGCTGGTCGGGCTGCAGCCCGAACGCGGCAGCCCGACGGTGCGCGATGACGAGTATCACGACCTGACCCGCACCCCGCGCCACAGCTATGTGGCCTTCTATCTGTGGCTGCGAGCGCAGGCGGATGCGCTGGTCCATGTCGGCGCGCATGGAACGCTGGAATGGCTTCCCGGCAAGTCGGTGGCGCTGTCGGATGCCTGCTGGCCCGAGGCGCTGACGGGCGCGCTGCCTGTCATCTACCCGTTCATCGTCAATGACCCCGGCGAGGCCGCGCAGGCCAAGCGGCGCATTGGCGCGGTTACGCTGGGCCACATCCCGCCGCCGCTGCGCGCTTCCGGCACGCCCGAACGCTTTGCCCGGCTCGAGGCGCTGCTCGACGAGTTCTCGAATGCCGACGGGCTCGACCCGCGCCGCCGCGACCGGCTGATGGGCGATATCCGCGACGAGGCGCGCGCGCTGGGGGTAGAGGAGGATCTCGGGATCACGGTCGACACCTGCGGCGCGGAGGCGATAACCCACATCGACCGTTTCGTCTGCGATGTGAAGGAAAGCCAGTTCGGCGAGGGCTTGCATGTCTGGGGCCGCGCGCCCGAGGCCGCGACCGGTTTTGACGCCGGGGCCGCCGCGCAGAGCGAATCCCGCGCGCTGGGCGATGCGCTCGCGGGGCGCTGGATCGCGCCGGGGCCGTCGGGCTCGCCCTATCGAGGCCGCGCCGATGTTCTGCCGACGGGGCGCAACCTGTTCACCACCGACCCGCGCGCGGTGCCCACCCGTGCGGCCTATGCGCAGGGCGTCCGGCTTGCCGCCGAACTGATCCGCCGTCATCTGCAGGATCACGGCGACTGGCCGCGCGGGGTGGTGGTGGACCTCTGGGGTTCGGCCACGATGCGCACGGCGGGCGAGGATTTCGCCATGGCCCTGGCGCTGGTTGGCGCGCGCCCGGTCTGGGATGCGGGCTCCGAGCGCGTCTCGGGGGTGGAGATCCTGCCGCTGGCCGAGATCGACCATCCGCGCATCGATGTGACCCTGCGCGTCTCGGGCCTGTTTCGCGATGTGTTCCCGACGCTCTCGGCGCTCTTCCAGCAGGCTGTGCGGGCGCTGGCCGCGCGCGATGAGGCCCCCGATTTCAACCCCTATGTCACGGCCCCCGGAGCGCGCGTCTTCGGCCCCGCGCCGGGCAGTTTCGGGCTGGGGATGGGGGCCGCGCTGACCGAGTATTCCGAGGATGCCCGTGCGCAAGCGGGTGCGGCCTGGCTTGCCGCCTCGGCCTGGGCACTGGATGGCGAGAGCGCCGCGCGCGACATGGAGGGCCTGCGCGCGCGTGTCGCGGGGGCAGAGGCTTTCGTGCATGGCCAGGATCTGCCCGAGACCGATCTGCTGCTGGCCGAGGATTACGCCAGCCACGAGGCGGGTTTTGCCGCTGCTCAGGCGCTGACCGGCGGGCAGGCCGCGCTCTATCATCTCGACAATACCGACCCCGCCCGACCCCGTGCGCGCACGCTGACCGAGGAGGTCGCGCGCGTGGTCATGGCGCGCGCCGCCCATCCGGGCTGGATCGCGGGCATGAAGCGGCACGGGTTCCGGGGCGCGGCCGAGATCGCCGCCACACTCGAAAACATGGCCGCGTTCGCGCATCTGGCAGGCGTTGTCGGCCCGCATCTGTTCGACCGGTTCTTTGACGCCACGCTGGGCGATGACGCGACGCTGGATTTCCTGCAGGACGCCAATCCGCAGGCGCTGGCCGCGATGCGCGCGCGCTTTGCCGAACTGGATGCGGCCGGGCTGTGGCAGACGCGGCGCAACTCGGTCCGCGCTGCGCTGGAGGTGTCGTATGACTGACGCGGAAGCCCCCGAGATCAAGGGCTGGTGCCCCGGTGCGCATCGCCCGATGATGGCCGCTGACGGTCTGGTGGTGCGGGTGCGCCCGCCCTTGGGGGTGCTTGCGCCTGCGCAGGCGCGGGGGCTCGCTGATCTGGCCGAAGCTTTCGGCACCGGGTTTGTCGAACTGACCAGCCGCGCCAATCTGCAGCTTCGCGGTGTGTCCGATCATGCGGCGGTGCTGGCCGGTCTGGCGGGGCTGGCGCTGCTCGATGACGACCCGGATTTCGAGGCGCGGCGCAATGTCATCCTCGACCCGTTTCGCCATGCGCAGGATGTCGATCTGGCCGCCGCGCTGATCGAGGGCCTGCGCGCCCCGGAATTCGCACGACTGCCCGGCAAGTTCGGCTTTGTCATCGACACCGGGCCAGAGCGCCAGCTGGCGGGGATCAGCGGCGATATCCGGCTGGAAGCGTCAGATGCCGGGATGATCCTGCGCGCGGACGGGCAGGGGCTGGGCCTGCCCGTGGCGTGCGACATGGCCGCCACCGCCGCACTGGACCTGGCGCGCTGGTTTCTCGCCTCGGGTGGGGTGGGGCCGGATGGGCGGGGTCGGCTGAAACTCCATATCGCCAGCACGCCTCTGCCCGCGCGCTTTTGCGGTACGCTGCCGCCTGTGCCTGCCGCACCGACTGTCCGGCCCGGTGCCAATGACACGCTGACACTGGTTGCCGCCGCGTTCGGGCGGCTTGCCGCGCGTGATCTGCGCGCGCTGTCGCAACAGGCGCGGGCGCTCTACATGACGCCCTGGCGCATGATTGCCGTGGATGGCCCGGTCCCGCCGCTCGGGCCGGATGCGATCACCGATCCTGCCGACCCGCGCCTTGGCGTAAGCGCCTGCACCGGTGCCCCCGGCTGCCCGCAGGCAACCGTCGAGACCCGCGCGCTCGCAGCAAGCCTTGCGCCCCTTGCGCCGGGCGGGCTGCATGTCTCGGGTTGCGCCAAGGGTTGCGCGCATCCCGGCGCGCAGGCGCTCACACTTGTCGGGCGCGAGGGGCGCTTCGATCTTGTCCGGGACGGTGCGCCGTGGGATAAGCCCGCGCTGAGCGGCCTTGCGCCGCAGACCCTTGCAGAAGTGATCAGGCGCTAGACCATGCCCTATACTTACGAGACCGATGGAGCAGCGATCTATCGCGACAGCTTCGCCACGATTCGCGCCGAGGCGGATCTGGCCCGCTTTACCCCGGACGAAGAGCGCGTGGCCGTGCGCATGATCCATGCAGCGGGCATGGTGGGGCTGGAGGCGCATATCGCCTTCACGCCCGGCATGGTGCGCGCGGCAGAGGCGGCCTTGCGGGCGGGCGCGCCGATCCTGTGCGATGCGCGGATGGTGTCCGAGGGGATCACGCGCAAGCGCCTGCCAGCCGATAACCCTGTCATCTGCACGCTGAACGCGCCCGAGACACCGGGTCTGGCCGCGCAGATGCAGACCACGCGCTCGGCTGCGGCGCTGGAATTGTGGCGGCCCCATCTGGCGGGGGCAGTGGTGGCGATCGGCAATGCGCCGACAGCACTCTTCCACCTGCTCAACATGCTCGAAGACCCGGCCTGCCCGCGTCCGGCGGCAATCATCGGCTGCCCGGTGGGCTTCATCGGGGCGGCAGAATCCAAGGATGCGCTCTGGGCGGATCAGCCGGTGCCTTGCGTGATCGTGCGCGGACGGCTGGGCGGCAGCGCGGTCACTGTCGCCGCCGTCAATGCCATCGCGAGCCCGGCCGAATGAGTGCGGGCACGATCTGGGGCGTGGGGCTGGGGCCGGGCGATCCGGACCTGATGAGCCTGCGCGCGGATCGTCTGCTGCGCGAGACCCGCCATGTCGCCTATTTCCGCAAATCCGGTCGCACCGGTCATGCCCGCCGGATCGCCGAGGGGCGGCTCTGCGCCGATGCGGTCGAATACCCGATGGACTATCCGGTGACGACCGAGATCCCCGTCACCGACCCGGCCTATACCGCGCAGCTTGCGGGGTTCTATGCGCAGGCGAGCGACCATCTCGCGGGCCTTGCACAATCCGGCGCAGATGTGGTGGTGCTGTGCGAGGGCGATCCGTTCTTCTACGGCTCCTTCATGCATCTGCACAGCCGCCTGAAAGACCGCGTGCCGGTGCAGGTCGTCCCGGCGATCACGGGCATGTCGGCGGCCTGGACGGCCACGGATCAGCCGATCACCTGGGGCGATGATGTGCTGACCGTGCTGCCCGCGACTCTGCCCGAGGATGAACTCGCGCGCCGCATTGCGGATTCGGATGCCGTGGTGGTGATGAAGATCGGCAGCAACATGCCCAAGCTGCGCGCGGCGCTGGCGTGGGCCGGGCGCGCGCAGGAGACTTGGCTGGTGCAATATGCCAGCCAGTCGGGGCAACAGGTGATGCGGCTGAGCGAGGCCGACGAAGCGCAGATGCCCTATTTCACCATCGCGCTCATTCACGGGCAGGGGCGGCGGCCATGAGCGGCTGGGTGGTGGTCGCAGGGCTCGGGCCGGGGGCGCAGGCGCTGGTCACGCCCGAGGTGACAGCAGCACTGGCCGAGGCCACGGATGTGGTGGGCTATATCCCCTATGTGCGCCGCGTGGCCCCGCGCCCCGGCCTGACCCGGCATGAAAGCGACAACCGCGTCGAGCTGGACCGCGCCCGCCATGCGCTTGAACTGGCGCAGGCAGGCGGTCGGGTCGTGGTGGTCAGTTCGGGCGACCCCGGCGTGTTCGCGATGGCCTCGGCGCTGTTCGAGGCGTTCGAGGCCGGCCCGCCCGAATGGCGCGCGCTCGATATCCGCGTGCTGCCCGGTATCACGGCCATGCTCGCCGCCTCTGCGAAAGCGGGCGCGCCCTTGGGCCATGATTTCTGCGCGATCAATCTCAGCGACAATCTCAAGCCCTGGGCATTGATCGAAAAGCGCCTGCGGCTGGCGGTCGAGGCCGATTTCGCGATGGCCTTCTACAATCCGCGCTCGGTCGCGCGGCCCGAGGGGTTTGGCCGCGTGCTCTATCTGCTGCGCGAGACCTGCGAGGGCGCGCGGCTGATTGTCTTTGCCCGCGCTGTCTCGACCCCCGACGAGGAGTTACGCATCGTGACGCTTGCTGATGCTCGCCCCGAGATGGCGGATATGCGCACGGTGGTTATTGTCGGCTCGTCACAGACCCGCCTTATCCCCGGCACGCGGCTTGTCTATACCCCGCGCGGGGTGCCGTCATGAGCCAGCCATGCCATCGCCTCGGCCAGCTCATGCACCTCGGCGCGCGCGGGCAGGGCAGGGCGGTCGATCATCACCACCGGCAGCCCCAGCGCGCGGGCCGCGAGGATCTTGGCCTGCGCCCCGGTGCCGCCCGAGTTCTTGGAAATGACCAGATCAATCCCCTGCGCGCGCATCAGCGCGTGGTCTGCGGCCTCGGTGAACGGGCCGCGATCGACGATGACATGCGTCCGGGGCAGGGGCAGCGGGGCCTCGGGCGGATCGACCAGACGCAGCAGGTAGTAATGCTGCGGCTGGGCGGCGAAGGCTGCCAGATGCTGCCGCCCGATGGCCAGCATCACGCGCCGTGGCGGGCCTTTGAGCGCGGCAACCGCGCCCGCGATATCGGGCACGTGCTGCCATGCGTCCCCGGCCTGCGCGACCCACGGCGCGCGGGTCAGCGCGAGATATGGCACGCGCTCGGCAGCACAGGCCGCCACGGCATTGCGGCTCATCTGCGCGGCGAAAGGGTGGGTGGCGTCGATGACATGGGTGATGCGCTCGGTTCGCAGCCAGTCGCGCAGGCCATCAATCCCGCCAAAGCCGCCCACGCGCTGGGGCAGGGGCTGGCGCAGCGGGCGCGCGACCCGGCCTGCCAGCGACAGCACGCCGTCAAGTCCCGCTTCTACCACGGCCTGACCCAACGCGCGGGCCTCGGTCGTGCCGCCGAGGATGAGAAGGCGCTGTGTCATGTCTGAGCCCTGGGTCACGATCATCGGGCTGCATGATGGCGCAGACAGCCTGCCGCCTGCAAGCCTTGACGCGCTGCGCGCGGCAGAGGTCATCATTGGGCCTGCGCGGCATCTGGGGCTTTTGCCGCAGCTTCCCGCGCGCCAGATCGTCTGGCCTGTGCCCTTTGCCGATGGTCTGCCGATCCTCGATGGGCTGCGCGGGCAGCGGGTGGCCGTGCTGGTCTCGGGCGATCCGTTCTGGTTCGGGGCGGGCAGCGTGATCGCAAAGGCGCTCGGGCCGGGCGAATGGCGCGCGCTGCCCGCGCCCTCGACCTTCGCGCTGGTGGCGGCTGCGCTGGGCTGGCCGCTGGAAGCTACCGCCTGCCTTGGCCTGCACGCCGCCCCCTTCGCGCGGCTCTGGCCGCATCTGGTCCCCGGCGCGCGCGTGATCGTGCTGCTGCGCGACGGGGCGGCCGTCGGGGCGCTGGCGGTATGGTTGCGCGCGCAGGGATTCGGCGCCAGCCATCTGCATGTCTGCGAGGCGATGGGCGGGCCTAAGGCGCGGGTGCGCGCTGTGGGGGCTGACAATTACGCGCTGGAAGATGTAGAGCACCCGGTCGCCGTGGCGCTGGAAGTGGCGGGCGAGGGGCGCGCCTTCACGCTGGCCACGGGGCGCGCGGATGATTTCTTCGCGCATGACGGCCAGATCACCAAACGCCCGATCCGCGCGCTGGCCATGTCGGCACTTGCCCCGCGCGCGGGCGAGGTGCTGTGGGATATCGGCGGCGGGTCGGGGTCGATCTCGGTTGAATGGTGCCTGTCGCATCCGAGCCTGCGCGCCATCTGCATCGAGCCCCGCGCCGACCGTCTGGCCACGATCCGCGAGAATGTCGCGCGGTTCGGCGTGCCGGTCGAACTGGTCGAGGGGCGCGCGCCAGAGGCGTTGGCCGGTCTGCCGCGCCCCGATGCGATCTTCATCGGCGGCGGATTGTCGGAGGGCCTGCTTGCGGCGCTGGAACCGCTCGGTGGAGCGCGGCTGGTCGCCCATGCGGTAACACTCGAATCTGAGGCGCTGCTGGCAGGCTGGGCCGCGCGGAAGGGCGGCCATCTGATGCGGGTGGAGCTTGCACAGGCCGAGGCGCTGGGGCGGTTGCGCGGCTGGGTGCCCGCGCGGCCCATCGTGCAATGGGCGGGTGTGCTATGATCGTGGCGGGGTTCGGGTTTCGGGCAGAGGCGACTGTTGCAAGCCTCGCTTCCGCCTTCGCCCGCGCGGGCGGGCGGGCGGAGCTGCTGGCCACAGCCGCCGACAAGGCCGAGACCGAGCTGTTTCGCCGCTTTGCTGCTGCACGACCCATCGCTGCGGTTGCGCCCGAGGCGATTCGCGCGCAACAGACGCGCACATATTCGTTGGCGTCTTATGCCGCGCGCGGCACCGGCTCGCTGGCCGAGGCCGCCGCACTGGCCGCCGCGGGCGAAGGCGCGCGGCTGATCAGCGCGCGCGTGATCTCGGAAGATGGGCGCGCAACCTGCGCGCTGGCAGAAGGAGGGCGCGCATGAGCGTGCATTTCATCGGCGCGGGCCCCGGTGCGGCGGACCTGCTGACCCTGCGCGGGCGCGACCTGATCGCCTCTTGCCCGGTCTGCCTATATGCTGGTTCGCTGGTGCCACGGGAGGTGCTCGCCCATTGCCCCCCCGGCGCGCGGATCGTGAATACGGCCCCGCTCGATCTCGATGCGATCATGGCCGAGATCACGTCGGCGCATGGCGCGGGCCATGATGTCGCGCGGTTGCATTCGGGCGATCTGTCGCTCTGGTCGGCCATGGGGGAACAGTTGCGCCGCCTGCGGAGCCTTGGCATTCCCTATACGGTCACTCCGGGCGTGCCTTCCTTTGCGGCAGCGGCCGCCGCACTCGGGGCCGAGCTGACCTTGCCGGGGCTGGCGCAATCGGTGGTGCTGACGCGCACGCCGGGCCGGGCGAGTGCCATGCCGGAACACGAGAGGCTGGCCAGTTTCGCCGCAACCCGCGCCACGCTGGCGCTGCATCTGTCGATCCAGAACCTTGGCCGCGTGGTGGCCGAGGTCACGCCGCATTACGGCCCCGATTGCCCGGTGGCGATTGTCTGGCGGGCAAGCTGGCCCGATCAGCGCATCATCCGCGCCACGCTGGCCAGCGTCGAGGCGACCCTGCCCGAAGGGATCGCGCGCACGGCGCTGATTCTGATCGGCCCGGCACTGGCGGGCGAGGGGTTTGACGAAAGCTGCCTCTACGCCGCCGATTATGACCGCCGCTACCGCCCGCAAAGCGCCGAAAGCCCCTGGTCGGAATGGAGCGAGCACGATGACTGAGCATTTCCCCCCCGGCCTGATGATTTCGGCCCCGGCCTCGGGCACTGGCAAGACCACCGTCATGCTGGGGCTCTTGCGGGCACTGGCCGAGGACGGGCTGAGAGTGCAGCCCTTCAAGTCCGGCCCCGATTATATCGACCCCGCCTTTCACCGCGCGGCCTGCGGGCGGGCTTCGTTCAACCTGGACACATGGTCGATGGGGCCGGGCCTGTTCGGGGCGATTGCCGCGCAGGCGCAGGGTGCCGATATCTGCGTCGCCGAGGGGTCGATGGGCCTGTTTGACGGGGTGGCGACACAGGGGTTCTCGGGTTTCGGCTCCTCGGCCGAGACAGCGGGCAAGATGGGCTGGCCGGTGGTGCTGGTGATTGATGTGGGCGGGCAGGCGCAATCGGCGGCGGCCACGGCGCTGGGCTTTGCGCGCTATGATCCAGACTGCCACGTTGCAGGTGTGATCCTGAACCGCGTGGCCTCGCCCCGACACGAACGGCTGACGCGGCTGGGGATGGAGCGCGCGGGCGTGCCCGTGCTGGGCGCGCTGCCGCGCCGGGGCGATCTGACATTGCCCGAGCGGCATCTGGGCCTGATTCAGGCCGTCGAACACCCAGACCTGGAAGCCGCGATTGCCGGATATGCGGCCTTTCTGCGCGACCATGTCGATCTGGCGGCTCTGCGCGCACTGGCCAAAGGCAATGCGCAAATGGCAGCGGGCGCATTGCCAAAGCCGCCCGCACAGCGCATCGCGCTGGCGCAGGATGCGGCGTTTTCCTTCACCTATCCGCATGTTCTGAAAGGCTGGCGCGGCGCGGGGGCCGAGATCCTGCCCTTCTCGCCGCTCGCCGATGAGGCCCCGGACCCAAGCGCCGATCTGGTCTGGCTGCCCGGCGGCTACCCGGAACTGCATGCCGGACGCATCGCCAGTGCAGAGCGCTTCCTGACCGGGCTTCGCGCCCATGCCGAAAGCCGCCCCGTGCATGGCGAATGCGGCGGCTATATGGTGCTGGGGGCAGGGCTGGTGGACAAGGAGGGCACGCGCCATGCGATGGCAGGACTGCTGGGGCTGGTGACGAGCTATGAGAAGCGCAAGCTGCATCTGGGCTACCGCCGCGCGGTGCTGGAAGGCCCCATGCCCGGCCACGCGCCGGGGACATGCCTGCGCGGGCATGAGTTTCATTATTCGACGATCCTCGCACAGCCCGACGCGCCGCTCGCGCATGTGGCCGATGCCGATGGCACGGCTGTTCCCGAGACCGGCTCGCGCCGGGGCCATGTCACCGGCACATTCTTTCACCTGATCGCGGCAGAGGCATCATGAGCGGGTTCGTGAGCTTCCTTGGCGCAGGCCCCGGCGACCCGGAACTGCTGACGCTGCGCGCGCTCGACCGGCTCAGGCGCGCCGATGCGGTGCTGTTCGATGATCTGGCCTCTGGTCCGATCCTCGCCCATGCGCGCGCCGGTGCCGATCTGGTGGCGGTGGGCAAACGCGCGGGCCGCGCCTCACCGCGTCAGGACCATGTCAGCCGACTGCTGATCGATTATGCCCGCCAGGGCGGGCGTGTGGTGCGGCTTAAAGCGGGCGACGGCGGGCTGTTCGGGCGGCTGGAGGAAGAACTGACCGCGCTGCGCTGCGCGGGGATCGATTTCGAGATCGTGCCTGGCATTCCCTCGCCGCTCGCGGCGGCGGCAGCGGCGGGCATTCCGCTGACCCGTCGTCTGACCGCGCGGCGGGTGCAATTCGTGACCGGGGCCGATACCTCGGGCGGGCTGCCGCCCGATCTGAACCTGCCCGCGCTGGCGGATCCTGCCGCTTGCACTGTGGTTTTCATGGGCAAGCGCACCTTTCCCGCGCTGGCCAAGGCGCTCATCGCGCATGGTCTGCCGCCCGAAACGCCCGCGCTGCTGGCCGAGGCCGTGGGCACGCCCGAGCAAGGCCTGACGCGCAGCACGGTCATCGCGCTGGCCGGGCAGATGGCGCAGGATATTGGCACCAAGCCCGCGCTGATCTTCTATGGCGCGCTCGCCGAGGGCAGCGATGAGTGATCTGTGGCTGATCGGGATCGGCACGGGCAATCCCGCGCATGTGACGCTGGAGGCCCGCGCGGCTTTGCGCGAGGCCGCGCTGGTGCTGGTGCCGCGCAAGGGGGCGGGCAAGGAGGATCTGGCCGATCTGCGCCACCAGATTCTGAGCGCCTGCGACAGCCCCGCGCGTGTGGTCGAGTTCGACATGCCGGTGCGTGATGAACGCCTGCCCTATGCCGAACGCGTGGCGCGCTGGCATGACGAGATCGCGCGGCTCTGGGCCGATGTGATTGCGCGCGAAGCCCCCGAGGGAGCAGTGGCGCTGCTGGTCTGGGGCGATCCGGGGCTCTACGATTCGACCCTGCGCATCGCCGCGCGGTTGAACCCCGCGCCGCGCCTGCGCGTCATCCCCGGCATTACTGCCCTGCAGGCATTGACCGCCGCGCATGCGATCCCGTTCAACACGATCAATGGCGCGGTCACGGTCACGACCGGGCGTCGCCTGCGCGATCATGGCTGGCCCGAGGGGGCAGAGACGGTGGTGGTGATGCTGGACGGGGAATGCAGTTTCACCCGGCTTGCGCCCGAAGGGCTGCATATCTGGTGGGGGGGCTATCTGGGTATGCCCGATCAGGTGCTGTGCAGCGGCCCGCTGGCCGAGGCCGCGCCCCGGATCATCGCCACCCGCGCCGAGGCGCGCGCGCGCCATGGCTGGATCATGGACACGTATCTGCTGCGCCGCAGCGACTAACCTGCCAGCCTGCGCCGCCGCAAGAGCCAGATGAAGAACAGCCCGCCCACAAGGCCGGTGACGATGCCGATCGGGATATCCTCGGGCCGCTTGATCGTGCGCGCCACGATGTCGGCCCAGACCAGAAACACCGCCCCCGCCAGCATCGAGGCGGGCAGCACGCGGGCATTGTCGCCGCCCACGATCATCCGCACGATATGCGGGATCATCAGGCCGACAAAGCCGATCACGCCGGAAAACGCGACCATGACACCGGTGACAAGCGCGGCCACGACAAAAACTGTCAGCCGGAAACGCGCGACGGGGATGCCCAGCGTCGAGGCAGTTTCATCGCCGATGGTCATGGCGTTCAGCGATCCGGCGACAGCGCGGAAATAGAGCGCCGCACCCGTCAGGATGATCGCAGGCCAGATCAGATGCGCCCATTGGGCAAGGCCGAGGCCCCCCAGCATCCAGAACACGACCGTATGCGCGGCGCGCGGATCACCCAGAAAGATCAGCACATTGGCCAGCGCCATGACGATGAAGGACACCGCCACCCCGGTGAGCACCAGCCGGTCGGCGCTCGTGGCCTGCGCGAAGCTGGCCACCGCCAGCACCAGCAGCGTCGAACACAGCGCGCCGATGAAGGCCAGCAGGGGCACAGTTGCCAGCCCCAGAAACATGCCGGTGTGCAACAATGCCAGAATCGCGCCGAATGCCGCGCCTGACGAGATGCCCAGAAGGTGCGGATCGGCCAGCGGGTTGCGCGTGACCGATTGCAGCACCGCCCCCACCAGCGCCAGCCCCGCCCCCACAAGTGCTGCCAACAGCGCGCGCGGCAGGCGAATGTCCCAGACGATGGCGGCACGACCTGTCGACCAGTCGGGTGTGACCAGTCCCGGCCAGAGCCGGTCGAGGATCACACCCCAGACGGTCGCCAGCGGGATCGGCACTGCCCCGATACTGACCGCTGCCGAGATCGACATGACAAGCACCACGACCCCCAGCCCCCAGAGCCCCTGCCGCACAGGGCGCGCGATGACCGGCACGCGTGCCAGCAGCGCGGGGGCGGCAGTTTCGGGGGTGGGGGTCGTGCGCATGCTCATTGCCCGTGGAACGCGTCTGCCAGCGCGCGCACGGCGCGGATATTGCGCGGCCCCGGCGTCGCCTCGACATATTCCAGCACCACGAAGCGATCATTCTTTACCGCGTCCATCTCGGCAAAGGCGGGATTGTTGCGCATGAAGTCCATCTTCTGCTCGGCCGTCACTTCGCCGTAATTGACGATGATGATGACTTCCGGGTTGCGCTCGACCACCGGCTCCCAGGCCACGCGGGTCCAGCTCGACTCGACGTCATCCATGATGTTGCGCCCGCCCGCGGCCTCGATCATCGCATTGGGCATGGCGTAGCGGCCCGAGGTGAAAGGCGTATTCTCGCCCGAGTCATAGACGAAGACGCGCAGCGGCTCGCCTGCGGGGATGGAGGCGCGGATCTCGTCCAGCTCGGCCTGCCAGCCTGCGATCAGTTCTTCTGCGCGGGCGTCCTCGCCGAAGATCATGCCCAGATTGCGGATATCGTTGAACATGTCGTCAATCGCCACGCCATCGCGATCCATGATATGGATGCAGCTTTCGGTCAGTTCATAGACCGCGACACCGAAGGGGGCCAGCGTGTCGGGCGTGACCTCGCCACCCACGCGCATGCCGTAATTCCAGCCCGCGAACCAGAAATCCAGATCGGCACCGATCAGCACCTCGCGCGTGGGGTAACGCTCGGACAGTTCCGGCAGTTCCGCGACGCCCGCGCGCATCTCCTCGTCAAGCTTGTTCCAGCCGGAAATGCCGGTATAACCCACCATCCGGTCGGTCAGGCCAAGCACCAGCATCATCTCGGTCAGGTTCACGTCATTGCTGGCCGCGCGTGTGGGCGGCGCGTCAAAGGTCACGTCGCGGTCGCAGCTTTGCACTGTGACCGGGTGAGCCAGCGCGGGAGTGGCCGCGCAGATTCCCAGCAGGGCAAGGGGAAGGGGTTTCATTGGGTCGTCTCCGGTTGCATGGAAGAAAACAGGGAAAAGTCGAACTGGCCCGCCCCGCGCGGGGTGGCCTGAACATCAAAGGCGCGCGCGATCAGCTCGGGGGTGAGCACTTCGTCCACCGGGCCGAAGGCCAGCGGCTGGCCGCGATGGAGCACCAGCAGGTCATCGGCGAAACCCGCCACGAGGTTGAGATCATGCAGCGAGGCCACAACAGTCGCGCCCAGTCCCCGCACCAGCCGCAAGACTTCCAACTGATGACGGATATCGAGATGGTTGGTCGGCTCATCCAGAACGATCAGCCCCGGCTCCTGCGCGAGGGCGCGCGCGACCATGACGCGCTGCCGCTCGCCCCCCGAGAGTGTGCCGAAGGGGCGTTCGGCGAAAGCCCGCAATGACATCCGGTCCAGCGCATGACCGACAACATGCGCATCCTGTGTCGACGGCCCGGCCAGCGCGCGTCGATGGGGCGCGCGACCCAGCCCCACGATCTCGGCCACATTCAGTGCGAAATCAGTGGGTTGTTCCTGAAGCACAGCCGCCACGCGCTGCGCGACCGCCCGCGCGGGCATTGTGTGAATGTCCTGCCCGTCCAGCAAGACGCGGCCCGATTCGGGTTTGTGAAACCGGTAGATCAGCCGCAGGAGCGTGGATTTGCCTGCGCCATTCGCGCCCAGCACGCCAAGCACCCGACCGGGGGCCAGCGTGAAGCTGACGGGCGACAGGATACCCGCGCCCCAGGCGGCACCGTCCAGCGTCAGTTGCGCGGGGCGAGGCGGCGGGCAACTCATGCGAAGAACCCGTGCGGCGCGTGCTGCGTCATGATCTGTGCGCCGTCGCGGTGCAATCGCGTCACGCCCGCCTCGCTGGCCCAATCCAGATGGCAGGAATGCCCCAGCGGGCATGGGCCGAGCGAGACACGGCCCGCAAGCGTCGGGGCCTCGCCCGTAACCGCACGCGCCAAAGACACGCCGCGCGAGATGGAGGCAAGACAGGCGCTTGCCTTGGGGCAGAAGTGACAGACGCTCAGTCGGGCGTGGTCAGGACGGGGGTCGGGCTGCATCTGGCCTCCTGCCGGGATGGGCAGGGTCGCAGACGCCTAACGAATACAGCACGATCTGATTCGCGCACATCAACAGCCCCTTTCCGGACACCCCGCCCGGTGTGGTGGTTTCAATCAGTGATGGCAGGTCTCCTGGCTCGCGGCTGACGCGCTCCCTACCTTCCCAGACCTTTGGGTCCAGTGGCGTAACGGGGCGCACCGCTTACAGTTGCGGGGGCAGCGCCGGGTTTGCACCGGCTTCCCTATTCTCCCGCTTGCGCGGGCACCATCATGATTTGCGTAGCACTCCTTTGCGTGGCTGACCAGATGTTTTCTGCCAGCGTCACGCCCGACGCCCGGCCTCTCCGGCGCGCGGGCGCGGCGTCTGGGTGCTTGGGGGGCGGCGGTCGCATGCTCAGCGCAGCCAGATGGCAGACGCGCGCAGCCAGCGACGCAAAGGCACCGCAATAACAACAACTTACCAGAAAAATTGGAGGCGAGCACCGGAAACGAACCAGTGTACACGGAATTGAAAAGGCAGCACAACTACAGAAGCAAAACAATAAAGAAGCAAAATATAAGCAGTGGGTAGAAGAAAATAGTTGTAAATTTGCACAACAAGTGCCTACCCCGTTATTCAGAATGGCGGCAAGCGTATTCGTACAGTGTCGGGTGTAGTTTTTCGCTGCATGGCTTTGTCAAAATGCCCAGTCGTCAATGTGGAGCATCCAGACACAGCAGATATTTTCTTGTTGTGTTACCTCATGCAGAGCGCTCTTGAATCCTACAAGGGGGCGCGTGAAAAGGTGGAATTTTTCATTTGACTTGGGCGGTGTGTCGCTCTATTTTTCTCAGCGCAGCATTTCTACGGTGGAGTTCTGTATTTTGACTGTGAAAATGAAGCGCTATCGGAAGGCGGGCAGGTTTTGGGTTCGCTCCTTGGCGGCGGGGCTCTGTTTTG
>SKIF01000081.1 GCA_007116575.1 Paracoccaceae bacterium | reverse complement strand
CTTCTTGTCCTCGCCGATCTTGACCACCACCACGGCTTCGGAGAGCGTGACCATCTGGTTATACTTGTTCTTGCGCCGTTCGACCGTCACGCGGTAGCGCTTGACCTCGAAGAACTCCGGCACCTGCCCCAGCGCGCGCCGCGCCAGCAGCTCAAACGACGCCTGCGCGCTGTCATAGGCATAGCCCTCATCCTCGCGCGCCTTCACCTCTTCCAGGATCGCGCCCAGCCGCGCATCGCCTTTCTCGACCGCGATCCCCATCGCCTCCAGCCGCATCCGCAGATTCGACTGCCCGGCCTGGTTCGACATCGGCACCACGCGGGCATTGCCGACCTCACCCGGGTCGATATGCTCGTAGGTCGTGGGGTCCTTGAGGATCGCGCTCGCGTGCAGCCCCGCCTTGTGGGCAAAGGCCGAGGCCCCGACATAAGGCAACGAGCGCAGCGGCACGCGGTTGAGGATATCATCAAGCCTGCGCGAGATGCGCAACAGCCCCGTCAGCGCCTCGCGGCTCACGCCGGTCTCGAAGCGTTCGGCATAGGCGGGCTTGAGCACCAGTGTCGGGATGAGCGTGGTCAGCGAGGCATTGCCGCAGCGTTCGCCCAGCCCGTTCAGCGTGCCCTGTATCTGGCGCGCGCCCGCCTCGACGGCGGCCAGCGAACAGGCCACCGCCTGCCCGGTATCGTCATGGCAATGGATGCCAAGCTGCGCGCCGGGAATGCCGCTGGCGATGACGGCTTCGGTGATCTCGCGGATCTCGGCGGGCAGCGTGCCGCCATTGGTGTCGCACAAGACCACCCAACGCGCGCCCGCGCCATGCGCCGCATGGAGCGCCTCGAGCGCGTAATCGGGGTTGGCCTTGAACCCGTCGAAGAAATGTTCGGCGTCGAAATGCGCCTCGCGCCCCTGCGCCACGCAATGGGCGATCGAGGCGCGGATATTCTCGGTGTTTTCCGCAAGCCCGATACCCAGCGCGGTCGAGACATGGAAATCATGCGTCTTGCCGACCAGACAGACCGCCTCGGTGCCCGCATTAAGCACCGCCGCCAGCACCTCGTCATTCGCCGCCGACCGGCCCGCGCGCTTGGTCATGCCAAAGGCGGTGACGGTTGCGCGGGTCTTGGGGCGATTGGCGAAGAACTCGCTGTCGGTGGGGTTCGCGCCGGGCCAGCCGCCCTCGATATAGTCGATGCCAAGCTGGTCGAGCATGGCGGCGATCTGGTGCTTCTCAGCGGTCGAGAATTGCACGCCCTGCGTCTGCTGCCCGTCGCGCAGGGTGGTGTCGTAGAGGGTGAGGCGGGTGCGGGTCATTTTATCGCCTTAAGCTTGGCGGGGTCGAAATCGGGACCGGGGGCAAGCGCGACATCCGTCTTGCTCATCCGCACCTCGACACCTGCGGCAAGCAGGGCCGATTTGAGCGCATCCACCGCGCTGAAATCCTTACGTAGCATTGCATCGGCACGAAGAGCCGATAGGCGCGCGGCGAGCTCCTCGAAAGGATAGACCTCCATCAAGGTGGCTTCGGGGCCGCCGAGTCGCGCAAGGGTTTTCGGATCGTCAATCAGGCCCAGGAAAACCACACTGCCGAACAATGCATTCGTCGCGTCTAGATCTCCTCTTCTTGCCAGTTTCGCCAGCGCATCAAGCCGCGCCAAGGCCAGATGCGTATTCAGATCATCAGCAAGCGCCGCCACAAGCTCGGAATCAGGATCGTAAACCTCCTCGCTCCCAACGTTAGCGAAACTGTCTTGCGAAAAGCTTAAATGCGACGTGAGCAGAATACGCGCATAGTCTTTCAGCTTCTCCTGCGCCTCCCGCGCCTTCTCCTCCGTCCAGTCCATCGGCTTGCGGTAATGCGTCGAGAGCATCACCAAACGGATCACCTCGCCCGGCCAGCCCTGATCGAGCAAATCCCGCACCGTAAAGAAATTGCCCAGAGACTTGGACATCTTCTTCCCCTCGACCTGCACCATCTCGTTGTGCAGCCAGACATTCGCAAACCCCGCCTCCGGGTGCGCGCAGCAGCTTTGCGCGATCTCGTTCTCGTGGTGCGGAAATTGCAGGTCGATCCCGCCGCCGTGAATGTCGAACGCTGCCCCCAGCAATTCGTGGCTCATCGCCGAACACTCGATATGCCACCCCGGCCGCCCCCGCCCCCACGGCGAGTCCCAGCCCGGCCCATCCGCGCTGGACGGCTTCCACAACACGAAATCCATTGGATCACGCTTGTAGGGTGCCACTTCCACCCGCGCGCCTGCGATCATGTCATCGACCGACCGGCCCGAGAGCCGCCCATAGTCGGGGTAAGAGCGCACATCGAACAGCACATGGCCCTCGGCCGCATAGGCATGACCCTTCGCCACCAGCCCCTCGATCATACCGATCATCTGCCCGATGAATTCGGTCGCGCGCGGCTCATGATCGGGGCGCAACGCCCCCAGCGCGTCCATATCAGCATGATACCAGCCGATGGTCTCATCGGTCAGCGCGCGGATGATGTCATTGAGCGCGCGGCCATCGCCCGCCGCCTGCATCTCGCGGGCGCGCGCGTTGATCTTGTCATCAACATCGGTGAAATTGCGCACATAGGTGACATGCTCCGCGCCATAGAGGTGGCGCAGCAAGCGGTAGAGCACATCGAACACCACCACGGGCCGTGCATTGCCAAGATGCGCGCGGTCATAAACCGTGGGGCCGCAGACATACATCCGCACATTGTCCGGATCGAGCGGCGCGAAGTCTTCCTTCTTCCGCGTGCGGGTGTTGTGTAACCGGAGTGTCACCATTCTCTCCTCTCGAACGCGCGCGCGGCCCGGCGGAAGGTGCTGTCAGACAGGAGAAGATGTCGCAAGACCCGCCGCCGAGGAACTCAGCGGCAAATGCAGCAGGTAATCGGGCAGGTCAAGCAAGTCATGGGGTCAAGACTACGCGGCATGGCGCGCGCTGCCAAGCCCCGAAATGCAACACCCCGCGTCCGGGGAGATCAGACGCGGGGTCGCAGCCGGCATTGGCGCAAGGCGCGCGACCGGCCAGGGAGGTGCAGGGCTCAGCTATCGGCAGCCTTGCCTCGCACGAATGATTGCACAACATATACAAGGATCGCAAAACCGATCGCCCCGGCGACAAACACGCCCAGCAACACGATCCAGTCGATCGGCCCGCCAATGTCGCGCAGGCCCGAATTGGTGATCAGCAGCACGAACCAGACCGCCGCGATGCCGCCCACCGGCATCGAAAGCTGCGCCAGCAGGAACTTGCGCATGGACATCGCGCGGTCACGGATCAGCACATAGACCCAGGCCAGCGTGATCGCGACCGCGACCGCCACCATGGCCCAGAACAGTCCGCGTCCGAACATCTCTTCGAACACGGCCAGCAATGTCATCAGGCTGAAGTCTTCCATTGTCTCATCCTTTCACTGGGCATTTTCTTGCCCCAAATACTCAAGACAGGCCGCGGCAGGCGCATCGCCCGATCAGGTGCCACAGGCAGCCGCAGCCCCCCCGGGGTCAGGCCCGCCCGCGCAGCATGGCGTTATAGGTGGCCTTGAGCGCGACTTCCTTCATCAGCCAGGAGATCCACAGCTCCTCCAGCGGCGCGATCAGGCCGGGGAAGGAGGGCACCAGATTGTCCTGATAGTCGAACTCGACCAGCATCGCACGGCCGACGCGGGTGATCAGCGGGCAGGAGGTATAGCCGTCGAACAGGCGCGTGCCCTCGCGGCCCGCGATCTCGCTGACCAGATGGTCCTCGACCACCGGCAGGTGCCATTTGACCGAGGCCGCTGTCTTGCCCTTGGGCACGCCGTTGATGTCACCGATGCCGAAGACATTGGGGTAACGGGCGTGGCGCAGGGTCTGCATATCGACCTCGATCCAGCCCTCGTCGGTCCAGCGATCCGCCCAGGACAGACCCGAGTCGCGGATCACTTGCGGCGCACGCTGCGGCGCGATGACGTTGATGAAATCCCACTCGACGGTTTCGATGAATTCCGGCGTGTCAAAGGTCGCGGTCTTGGCCTGCGCGTCGATGCTCAGGAGTTTCCAGCGGTAGTTATAGGTGATGTCGCGCTCATCCATGATCTGGCGCACGCGGTGATGGATCACCGGCACCCCGAACAGCGCACCGCCGGGCGTGGTATAGATGAACTCGCACTTGTCGCGATTGCCCTTGGTATTGGCGATATCCTCGGCCAGGAAGGTGATCTTCACCGGCGCACCCGCGCATTTCATTTCGGTCTCGGGGCGACCGAACAGGCCCACGCCGCCCTCGCTGGTGAAACGGTCAATGGCCGCCCAGGTCTTGGCGGCGTGCTCGGGGCTGGCATACTGCGCGCCGATGCCCGTTTCGGGGCCGACCATGCTCAGGTCAAACCCTTCGATCGCATCCCAGTCGAGCACCACCCCGGTCGAGACGATCAGGTAGTCATAGTCGATCCGCTGCCCGCCAGTGGTGACGACGCGATTGGCCTCGGGGTCAAGCTCGGCGGCATATTCGTTGATGAAGGTGATGTCGCGCGGCAGCCAGCCGGTGATCGAGGATTTCGAATAGCTCGCCGGGCGCAACCCGGCGGCGATAAGCGTAAAGCCGGGCTGGTACCAATGCTCCTGCTTGCCATCGAGCACAGTGATCTGCGCGCCCTCCAGCCGGTCAGACAACCGGTTGGCGATGGCCGCCCCCCCGGCACCGGCACCGAGGATGAGGATGCGCGCATTGGTGCGCACTTTCGCGGCCTCTGCGGGCGCACCGCCCAGCGCGAGCGCCGCGCCACCCGCCCCGGCGAGGCCCAGAAAGCCCCGGCGGCTGGCTGTCAGCTTGTCGAATTCCATGATGTCTCCCCCATCGCGTCTGCATACATATGTTCACAATCGCATATTTCTTTTTCATAATCGTTGACCCAGATCAAATCGGATCAAACCCTACGACCAGCGGCAAAAGGTCACACTTGATCGGGATCAAGGCAGTCGTTCGGGCGGGCGCCTAATGTCATATCCGATTGAAACCATTACGCGCGCAGTATGTTTTCTGACGCGCCTGCCGAGGAGACCCACGCCATGCGCCTGACCACAAGAACCAATCTCGCCCTTCGGACGCTGATGTTCTGCGGCGTGAACAAGGACAAGTTGGTGCGCAAGCAGGATGCGGCAAAGGCGATCAACGCTTCAGAGAATCACCTCGCGCAGGTGATCAACAAGCTGGCGCAGGACGGGTTCATCATCACGCTGCGTGGTCGGCATGGCGGCTTCCACCTTGCGCGCGATCCCGGCTCGATCAGCGTCGGTGCCGTGTTCCGGGCCTTTGAATCCGAGTTGCCCTTCATCGAGTGTTTCTCGGACAATAACACCTGTCCGCTCAAGGCGCATTGCGGGATGCGTCCGCATCTGACACGCGCGGTCGAAGCCTTCTACAATGCGCTGGACGAGCTGTACCTGTCGGAACTGGTGGAGTGCAATGACGGGATGGAGGCGCTCTTGAGTGTTGACGGTCCGCGCCTGCCTGCGACTTGCCGCCGTCTGCACACCGAGCCCTCGTCCACCGGCATCGCCCCCGAAATCGCGGCCTGACCAGAGGGCTGCCGTCAGCCCCCCTGCCCCGCCCCATTTGCTGCGGCCACGAAGGCCGCCATGCGCGCCGGGTCCTTCGCCCCCGGCGCGCTTTCCACGCCCGAGGCCACATCGACCTGCCGCGCGCCGGTCAGGCGGATCGCCTCGGCCACATTCTCGGGCGTCAGCCCGCCCGCCAGCAACCACGGACAGGCCCAGCGCCGCCCCGCAATCAGCCGCCAGTCGAAGCGCAGCCCGTTGCCCCCGGGCAGGACAGCGTCTTTCGGCGGCTTGGCATCGACAAGGATCTGATCGGCCAGACCCTGAAAGGTCTCGAGCGCCGCCAGATCCCCGGCATCCCCGACACCGACGACCTTGATCACCGGCAACCCGTAGCGCTGCCGGATCTCGGCCACGCGCGCGGGCGATTCATGTCCATGCAGTTGCAGCATGTCCAGCGGCACGACAGCGGTGATCGTATCGAGCAGATCATCGGAGGCATCAACCACCAGCCCGACCTTGGCCACGCCCTCGGGCACGGCCAGCGCCAGATCGCGCGCGGCCTCGGGCGAGAGCGCACGCGGTGACGGCGGAAAGAAATTGAACCCCAGATAGCGCGCGCCTGCCTGCACGGCGTCAGCTACGCCCTGCGCCGTGGTCAACCCGCAGATCTTGACATGGACCGGCGCTGTCATGCGTGGGCCTTATCTGGCCTCGACCAGTGCGAGCACATCATCCTTGTGCATCGAAGGCGCGACCTTCTTCGCCTTTTCAAGTTGCGCACGCATTGCCTCATTCTCGCGCGCCAAACGCGCGGCCTCGGCGCGGTAGCTGTGCTCGCGGAACCATTCCCAGACAAACCCCAACAGCAGCCCGACAGCGACGGCCACACCCAGCATCAGAAACAGCGGCAGTGACAGGGCGAGGTTGAACCCGGCGAGCGCCGCCAGCGCATCGGGCAGCAGCTTGACCTCGACCATCGAGCGATTGGCCAGCGCGATCGTGACCAGAACCAGCGCAACAAGCGCCGTGAAACCATAACGCAGATAAGCCATCATCGGGGCTCAGACCTCCAGTCCGTTCAACCGGTCACGCAGCAGCTTGCCGGTCTTGAAAAAAGGCACGGCCTTGGCCTCGACCTCGACGCTTTCGCCCGTGCGCGGGTTGCGCCCGATCCGGGCATCGCGCTTCTTGACCGAAAACGCCCCGAAGCCGCGCAATTCGACCCGCTCACCACGCGCCAGCGCCTCGGTGATCTCGCCGAACACCGTATTCACGATCCGCTCCACATCGCGTTGATAGAGATGCGGGTTCTCATCGGCTATAATCTGGATCAATTCAGAACGGATCATTCTTTCGTCCCCCGGTCGGAATACGGGCATTTGGGTAGCCCTTTATCATTGTGCAAACTATAGGGGCAAACGCACAGCGAAGAAACAGGGAAAAGCCTTCCTGAATCGGCATTTGCCGCTGAAAATGCCAGAAAATGCAAAGACCCCGGCGCTTGGCCGGGGTCCATGATCTTGATTGCGGCAGATCGGATCAGTTGCGATCCTTGAGCGCGGCACCCAGAATATCGCCCAGGGATGCGCCCGCATCGGACGAACCGAACTGCTCGACGGCTTCCTTTTCCTCGGCGATTTCGCGCGCCTTGATCGACAGGCCCAGACGACGGGTCTTGCTGTCGACACTGGTCACGCGCGCATCGACCTTGTCGCCCACGCCGAAACGCTCGGGGCGCTGATCGGCGCGGTCGCGGGCCAGATCAGAGCGACGGATGAAGCTCTTCATGGCGTTATACTCGACCTCAATGCCACCATCCTCGATGGCAGTGACCGTGCAGGTCACGATCGAGCCGCGCTTCACACCTTCGACCGCATCCGAGAAGTTGTCATTTTCCAGCGCCTTGATCGACAGCGAGATGCGCTCGCGCTCGATATCGACCTCGGAGACCACGGCCTGAACCGTGTCGCCCTTGCGGTAATCCTGGATCGCTTCCTCGCCGCGCTGGTCCCAGCTGATGTCGGAGAGGTGCACCATCCCGTCGATATCGCCCTCGAGGCCCACGAACAGACCGAATTCGGTGATGTTCTTGATCTCGCCCTCGATCTGGCTGCCGACCGGGTGGGATTCGGCAAAGACTTCCCACGGGTTGCGCATGGTCTGCTTCAGCCCCAGCGACACACGGCGCTTGGCACCGTCGATCTCCAGCACCATGACATCGACCTCTTGCGAGGTGGACACGATCTTGCCGGGATGGACGTTCTTCTTGGTCCAGCTCATCTCCGAGACATGCACCAGACCCTCGACACCAGCTTCCAGTTCGACGAATGCGCCGTAATCGGTGATATTGGTCACGCGGCCCTTGTGCACCGAACCCAGCGGGTACTGGCTCTCGACCGAATCCCACGGATCGGCCTGAAGCTGCTTGATGCCCAGGCTGATGCGGTGGGTTTCCTTGTTGATCTTGATGACCTGCACCTTGAGCGTCTCACCGATGGTGACGACCTCGGAGGGGTGGTTGACGCGGCGCCAGGCCATGTCGGTGACGTGCAACAGCCCGTCCACACCGCCCAGATCGACAAAGGCGCCGTATTCGGTGATGTTCTTGACCACCCCATCGACAACCTGACCTTCAGCCAGCTTGGCAATGACCTCGGCACGCTGTTCGGCGCGGCTCTCTTCCAGAAT
>SKIF01000045.1 GCA_007116575.1 Paracoccaceae bacterium | reverse complement strand
TTCTTCGAACCGGTCTTCGCCCGATCTGCGCGCGAGCCCGCGCGCGAGCGCCGCGCGGGGGTCCATGTCGATCACGAAGGTCAGATCGGGGTCCAGCCCGATCATCAGCTCGTGCAGGCGATCGACCAATGGCCGCAAGGCAGCGCGCGCCGCCCCCTGATAGACCCGGGTGGAATCGGCGAAACGGTCGGTGATGACGCGGTGCCCGGCGGCAAGGGCGGGGCGGATCGTCTTTTCGAGATGGTCGCGCCGTGCAGCAGTGAAGAGCAGGATCTCGGTTTCGGGCGACCAGCGCGCGGGCGCGCCCTCGACCAGCAGGCGGCGGATTTCCTCGGCCCCGGCAGAGCCGCCGGGCTCGCGCGTCAGCAGCGTGTCAGGCCCCAATGCCTCGGCCAGCCGCCGCGCCTGGGTGGATTTGCCAGACCCGTCGATTCCCTCGAAACTGATGAAGACCCCGGCCCCCGCGCGCGCCATGATCAGTTGATCGCGTCGCGGCCAGCGCCCAGCACCATATCGGCCAGCCGCCGTGCCGAGGCCTGCGCGCGCACCATGAACCCGCCCTCGGCCACATCGGTCCCCGCCAGCAGCGGCAGTTCGACCGGGTCCATGTCGGGTAGCTCTATGACCAGGGTCGCGATCTCTGTACCTGCGGTGATCGGTGCCGGGATCGGCCCGTCAAATACAACGCGCGCACTGAGTTGGCGCTGCGCGATGGCGGGAATCAGGATGTCGCGGCTATCGCCCAGAACCAGTGGCACCGAGGGCTCGGTGCCCAGCCAGACCGGGGCAATGCCCATCACCTCGCCCTCTGCGCCGACGCTGACCCGCGCGAATTGCCGGAACGCCCAGTTGATGATCGCCTCGGTCTCCTGCAGCCGTTCGCGTTCGCTGTTCAACCCGCCAAAGGCGAAGACGATGCGCCGGTCGCCCTGTCGCGCCGAGCCGGTCAGAGAATATCCCGCAGCCGAGGTGAAACCGGTCTTGAGCCCGTCCAGCCCGACCCCTGCGCCCAGAAGGGGCACCCGATTGGGCTGGGTGATGCCGTTCCAGGTGAATTCGCGCTCGGACAGGTAGGAATAGAATTGCGGGAATTCCGTAATGATATGCTCGGCCAGAATACCCAGGTCACGCTTGGACATCAGGTGATCGGGATGCGGCCAGCCCGAGGAATTGGCAAGCGTGGTGTTGCGCATCCCCAACTCGCGCGCGCGCCGTGTGGCCATCTGGGCAAAGGCCTCTTCGGTACCGGCCAGACCTTCGGCCACCACCACCGAGGCGTCATTGCCCGACAGCACGGCAATGCCGCGGATCAGATCTTCGGCTGTGGGGCGGTCGCGCGTCTCGAGGAACATGCGTGAACCGCCCATCGCATGAGCGCGCTCGGAGACCGTGAAGGTCGTGTCAAGCGCGATGCGCCCGTCCTCGATCGCCTCGAACAGCATCAGCAGCGTCATCAGCTTGGACATCGAGGCAGGTGGCAGCGGCACATGCGCGCCCTTGTCCAGCAGCACGGTGCCCGTGGTCAGATCGCGGATATAGGCCGAACTGGCGCGGGGCTCGAAACCCGTGACCGATTGTGCCTGTGCCAGCGGGGCCTGACCCGTTGTCGCCAGGGCAAAGATGGCACCACTCAGAATCGCTGCGTGAAACCGCGTGCGCATTGGCTGTTCCTTCCTGTCACCTGTCGGTCTAGCGGCGCACCGCATAGGCGTCATTAAAGCCCAGCGACTTGACGCGTGCAAGCATCTGCGCATGCGCGCCGGCATCCTGCGCCGGTCCCACCACGACACGCCAGAACGCGTTGCCCTGCGCGCTGCCAGGGACCACCCGCACTGGCAGGTCAGCCCCGCGCGCCATCCGTTCGGCATTGGCGGCGTTGGACTCGACGCTGAAGATACCAAGCTGGATATAGGGTTGCGCCAGCGCGCTGGCCGGGGCGGCGGACTCGGGCGGGGCAGGGCGCGCGGCTGCGGGCGGGGCCTCGGCCATCGCGGTGGCATCAAGCGGGGCGCTTTCGATCTGGTCGGGATCTGCCGCCTGCGTCCGGCCGCGCCCAAAGAGGCGGCCCAGCAGGCCCTGACGCGGCGCTGCGGCCTCGGGCTGGGGCATGGCAATGAGGGCCTCGTCATCCTCTGTCGGGCGCGGCTCTGCCCGCGCCGGTTCGGGCGCATCCTGCGCCGACTCTGCTGGGGGCGGGGCCTCGGCCGCGGCCTCGGCGGTCGCGTCTTGCGCCTCGGGTTGCGGCTCAGGAGCCGCCTCCTCGACACGCAGCGCGACAACCTCGATCATGGTCGGCGCACCTGCCAGAATCCCCACGGCGGATGCCGCCTCGCCCGAGACCTGAAAGGCCGGGCCGGGATTCATCCGCTCGCGGGTGAAGAGCGAGCCGACAGTTTCGCGGCCATTCTCGGTGTTGCGGATGATCACGCGCTGGGGCGCTCTGGCTTCGGGATGCGCGACCCAGACACCGCCGAAAGAGGGTCGGCCGTCCCACAATGCGTTTTCACGGCGCGAAAACGTGCCCGGATCCTCGACATCGCGTTCGGTGGCCTGGCTGCGCGAGGCGGCTGTCTCGCGGGTGCCGTTGTCTGTGCCGCCCTGCATGCAGGCGCTCAGGCCAAGGCTGGCCGCAAGGCACAAGGCCAGATACCGTTTCGTGATGCTGCTCATACCCGACCCTCTTCGCCTCTTGCCGGTCCTGATCTGTTGTCAGGTTCGCCTCGGCCCGCGTTCATGTCTGCCCCGCTTATACATGAGCGCGCGGCACAAGACAGCCCGTCCTTGCATGCGCCATGCGAATAGGCCGAATGCGTTGCATCTTAGCGCCAGCATCGGGGCGACGGAAGCGCGATTGTGGCATGGGGCGCGGAGCGGTGCGTCTGCTCGCGCGGTTGTGACCCGTCGTGCGCTGTGGTGGCAAAGGGTCTGGGTGCGCGTCATGTCCGGTCGCGCCAGCGATTCACCAGCGGATAGCGCCGATCAAGCCAGAAGGCGCGGTTGGTCAGGCGCGTGCCCGGCGCGGACTGGTGGCGCTTCCATTCCGAGATCGCGACCAGATGCGCGACTCTTGTCACCGTGTCACGTGCAAAGCCCTGCGCCACCAGATCGGCGACCGAGAGATCCTGCTCGATGATCCCTTCGAGGATCGCGTCCAGTTCCGCATAGGGCGGAAGGCTGTCCTCGTCGCGCTGGTTTTCGCGCAATTCCGCCGTGGGTGGTTTGTCGATGATGCGCGCAGGGATCACCTCGCCCGCAGGGCCCGCCATCCAGTCGCGGTGATGGGAGTTGCGCCAGCGGCAGGTCTCGAACACGCGGGTCTTGTAAAGATCCTTGATCGGGTTGTAGCCGCCATTCATGTCGCCATAGATCGTGGCATAGCCGACCGCGACCTCGGATTTGTTGCCGGTGGTCAAGAGCATCGCGCCGGTCTTGTTCGACAGCGCCATCAGAAGCGTGCCCCGAATCCGCGATTGCAGGTTTTCCTCGGTCACGTCCGGCGCGAGCCCCTTGAAAAGCGGCGCAAGTGCCGCCTGCATCGCGGCGCGCGGGCCTTCGATGCCGATCTCGTCCAGCCGCACGCCCAGCCGCTTTGCCAGCTCCGTGGCGTCCGTGAGGCTCTCGGGGGCGGTGTATTCCGAGGGCAGCATGACGCAATGCACATTCCCGGCCCCCAGCGCATCGACGGCGATGGTCGCCACCAGCGCGGAATCCACCCCGCCCGACAGCCCCAGAACGACTTTCGAGAAGCCCGATTTGTGCAGGTAATCCGAAAGCCCCACCACCATCGCGCGGTAATCCTGCTCCCACGCGTCGGGCAGGGGCGCGCGGGGTCCTTGTGTCGCGCGCCAGCCGTCAGCCCTGTGCGTGAACTCGACAGTTGCAATGGCCTCCTCATGCGCGGGAAGTTGCAGCGCCAGTTGCCCGCCGGGGTTCAGGACGAAACTTGCCCCGTCAAAAACCTGATCATCCTGCCCGCCGACAAGGTTGAGATACACAAGCGGCAGCCCCGTCTCGACCACGCGCGCGACCATATGCGCCATGCGCGTGTCATGGCGGCCTCGTGCATAGGGCGAGCCATTGGGCACCAAGAGCATCTCGGCCCCGGATTCGGCCTGCGCCTCGGCGACATCCTCGCGCCAGGCATCCTCGCAGATCGGCGTGCCGATGCGGATGGGGCCGATGCGATAGGGGCCGGAGATATCGCCTGCGGCAAAGAGGCGCTTCTCGTCGAAAACCGAGGCATTGGGCAGGTGGTGCTTGCGGATCACCGCCCGGACCGCGCCTCCGGCCAGCACCGCATAGGCGTTATAGAGCGCGCCTGCCTCGACCAGTGGCACGCCGATGCCCAGCGCGGGACCATCGGCGCAATCCTGCGCAAGCGCATCGAGCGCCGCGCGCAGATCCGCCTGAAAGGCGGGACGCCAGACCAGATCCTGCGTCTGATAGCCGGGCAGGAACATCTCGGGCAGCGCCACCATATCGGCGTGCTCCGCTTTCGCGCGCGCCCATGCGTCGCGGGCCTTGGCGCCATTGCCCGCAATATCGCCAAGCGTGGGGTTCAACTGGGCAAGGGTCAGGCGGAAACGGTCGGACATGGGCAGATCCAGAGGCTGTTTCGCGCCCACATATCACGTTGACGGCAAGAGGGAAGGCGAAAGGGCGCAACGGGGTGCGGGGCGATGTTTCATGTAAAGCACTAACGGTCTGATAGTAAGATACAATAATTGGTTTTTCTGTGTAGGGCGCAGGTCTTCTGTGGCGCAACCGGGCGCGAATGGCCCAATATTTCGCCGCGATTTGTCTGCGGATTCGTGGCTCCGGGTCCGATCAAAGCCTCCGCCCGGTGCAAAAGCCCCAATGACAAAGGGTTCTACCCCCGTAGATATCCCCAGACCCGACCGAGAACTGCTTGCCCCACCCTCGATGATCCTGGCTTGCGCTTGTCGGGCCCGCTGCGCTTGGGTAAGGCTGTCCTCAGCATGTCGTCACACAGGCAGGATGCCCTTGCGCAAGCGTCTCGCCCTCATGGCCGGATATTCGGGCCTGCTTCTGCTCGGCCTGTTTATCCTCGGTTTCGCAGCCTATTCCCTGCGCTTCGGCCTGCGCGGGGTCCGTCTCGATCTGTCGGACGTGACCTATATCTACACCCCGGGTGATACGTTCACGAATATCGCCATCTTCTCGCACATGATTCTCGGTGCCCTGGCGATGGTACTGGTGCCGTTCCAGCCGATCAGGCGGTTGCGCAGGCGCTTTCCGTGGCTCCACCGGATGGTGGGCCGCTTGATTGTGTTCGCGTCGGCCTTCGTTGCCCTTGGCGGGCTGGCCTATATCGCGACGCGCGGCACGATCGCGGGTCCTCTGATGGATGTCGGCTTCGCTCTCTACGGCGTGCTGATGCTCGGCTGCGCTATCCAGACGCTGCGCCATGCGCGCGGCCGCGATTTCGCGCGTCACAGCGCATGGGCGCTGCGCCTGTTCGTTCTTGTAATGGGGTCGCTGATCTTCCGGCTGCATTACCTGATCTGGTTCACACTGACCGATGGGATGTGGAGCAATGAGCACCTGACAGGCGGCTTCGATCAGGTGCAGTATTTCGGGTTCTACATCCCCTATCTTGTGGCGCTGGAGATCTGGCTGAAAAGGCGCGCGAGGGCTGAGACGTGATCTGCTGGCGGACCCGGCGCCACGGGGCTGACCCACGCGACGGATCGCTGTGAGGTAGTCCTGATGCGGTTGGCTCCAAAGGCAAATCCGTCAGCCGCGCAGATCGCTTCAGTGAGCGCGATCATGCGCGGAGCATATCAACGCCAAACGCCACGGAAGCCGCACCTTATCGCGAAGCCCCCGCTCTTGCCCCCCGCGCAAGGCAAAACCCCTTGCCAGCCCTTGCCCGCCCCCTTACCCTCGCGCAAAAACAGGGAGTTCCGCGACATGCCCATTCGCCCCCCGCACGCGCGCGCGCTGATTGCCGGTCTTGCACTGGCCCTCGCCGCGCCGCTTCATGCCCAGACCGATGGTGTGATGACCCGTCAGTATGACGATGGCGGTATTTATGAGGGCGAGTTCCGCGACGGGTTGCAGCATGGCACCGGCACCTACCGGCTGCCCAACGGGTTCGAATATACCGGCGACTGGGTCGAGGGCGAGATCAGTGGGCAGGGCGTGGCGCGCTACCCTTCGGGCGCGGTCTATGAAGGCATTTTCGCCGCCGGCCGCCCGCACGGCACCGGCAAGATGACCTTCGCCGATGGCTCGACCTATGAGGGCGACTGGGTCGATGGCACGATCTCGGGGCAAGGGGTGCGCGTCTTTTCCAATGACTCGGTCTATGAGGGCGCCTTCGTCGAGGGCCAGCCGCATGGCACCGGCATTCTCACCCGCCCTGATGGCTACCGCTACGAGGGCGAGTGGGTCGAGGGGCTGCGGCAGGGCGAGGGGCGCATCACCTATCCTGACGGGGCCACCTATGAGGGTGAGATGCAGGCCGATCTGCGCCACGGGCGCGGCGTGCTGACCCGCCCCGACGGGCTGCGCTACGAGGGCGAGTGGCAGGAGGGCGAGCTGCATGGCGAGGGCGCGTTGCAGCAGGCCAATGGCGATGTCTATACCGGCAGCTTCCGGGCCGGGCTGCGCGAAGGCGAGGCGCGGGTCGAGCAAGCCGACGGGCTGGTCTTCGAGGGCCGGTTCGTCAATGACATGCGCGAGGGCGAGGGGCGGCTGACCGGACCGGACGGGTATCTCTACGAGGGAACCTGGGTCGCTGGCCGGATCGAGGGCGAGGGGCGGCTGGTGCAGCCGGATGGCTCGGAATATGTCGGCCAGTTCCGCAATGGCCTGCCCGATGGCACCGGGACCATCACCTATGCCGATGGCGCGACCTATGAGGGCGATTGGAGCGAGGGCCAGTTCCACGGACAGGGCCGCGCGGTCTTTGCCGACGAGGCGGTCTATGAAGGCGGCTTCGTGCGGGGGCTGTCCGAGGGCGAGGGGGGTATGACCTTCGCCGACGGGCGCGTCTATACCGGCAGTTTCATTGGCGGCGAATTGCACGGACAGGGCGAGATGGTCTATCCTGATGGCTCGGTCTATCGCGGCGAGTTCTCGGAGGGCGCGCGCCACGGGCAGGGCCGGATCGAACTGGCTGACGGCTTCATCTATGAGGGCGAATGGTCGGGCGGCCAGATCACCGGCGAAGGGGTGGCGACCTATGCCACGGGTGACATCTATGAAGGCGAATTTGTCGATGGCCAGCGCCACGGGCGCGGCACGCTGCGCTATGCTACCGGCGAAGTGCTCTCGGGCGATTGGGAAGACGGGCGCATGACCGTGCGCGACCCCGACTGAGCGCAGCCGCATGGCCCGAATGCGGCGCAAGGGTGATCTGCCTCGCAAGATATGCGCAGCTTGTGGCCGCCCCTTCACATGGCGGCGCAAATGGGCGCAGGTCTGGGACGAGGTGCGCTTCTGTTCCGACCGCTGCCGCAGCACAGCGCGCAAGGCGCGTCCCACACCAGCGCCAGACGCGAAATGACACGCGCTCCGGCGCAGGTCATACGGCACTGTTTGAAGGGCTCGCTTTGCCGAGATGTGCAGGCGCGCCCGTCGCGGCAGCGGATGGATCAATCGGATTTCATGTCAGACGCCACCCCGGCCCCGCGCGCATATCGGTAAGCTGCGTCTTGCCCGCTGCCGCCGCACCGCGACGTCCCGCCGGGCAGGTCAGCGCAGGCGGGTCGGTTCGGCGCCGGTCTTTCGATAGGCCGAGGGCGGCTTTCCCACGGCCTGCGTGAAGGCGCGCGAGAAATAGCCCGGGGTCGAGAAACCGAGCTTGCTGGCAATCTCCTGCACCGGGATGTTGGTATCGAGCAGCAGGCGGCGGGCCTCGAACAAGCGCCGTTCCTGCATCATCTCGAGCGCGGTGCGTCCACAACTGGCGCGGCAGGCGCGCGACAGATGCGTGGGCGTGACCCCGAGCGCGGTTGCGTAATCGGTAACATTCAGCGACGAGCCGAATTCGCGTTCGAGCAGGGCGGCGTAGCGCGCGGTCAGCCGTTCATTGGCGTTGAGGACCGGAGTGGCCTGAGTGCCGTCTTCTTCGCCATCGTGGCTGTGCCGGTCCAGCCAGATGGCCAGCAGGCCAAGCTGATGACAGGCCGCCTGATGCGCCTTTGGCCGCCCGCCCTCCATCTCGCGCTGTACTGCGTCGATGATATGGGCGACCTCGACATGTCGGGCGGCGTCGCGCAGGCGCAGATG
The DNA here is from genome assembly GCA_007116575.1 of Paracoccaceae bacterium. GTDB lineage: Bacteria > Pseudomonadota > Alphaproteobacteria > Rhodobacterales > Rhodobacteraceae > Roseinatronobacter. The sequence continues at coordinate 51,619 of SKIF01000045.1, read as the reverse complement.
CAGCGGCCGGTCGGGTAGCTCGAGCCCGTGCGCAGTGCCGAAATAGACCGCCACGCCTTGCACGCGCGTCATCGAATGGAAGCTGTGCATGGTGCCTGCGGGCAGGAAGATGGCGTTATGCGGATGAAAGCCGCGCGTCGAGCCGCCGATATTGATCCGCCCCTGGCCATGCGTGACCCAGAGGAACGAGGCTTCGCGCAGGGCGCGGATGGTTTCGAGCTGCCATTTCGGCGCGGCAGCGAGTTTCGCAAGTGGGAGCAGGCGCAGGCGCGCTGTCTGGTCGGGTATGGTTTTCATTCTTGTCCTATCCCCCCGGATATGGGCGAGATTACGACCTGACCCGCGCATGAAAAGGCAAATCCCTCACGCGCCCGTGATTCTTTTGTGAGTTGTCCGTGTGACGTTGCAAATCGGTGACTCTGCGCCGCGTCTTCAGCGCAGATCGTCCCAGTCCGTCATGCGGTTGCGAAACCATGTGCGCTGGCGTTTGGCATATTGTCGCGTGGCAAGGGTAGCGGTGTCGCGTGCCTCGTCCCACGAGATATGGCCCTGCAGATGCGCCACCAGTTCCGCCGCCCCGATCGCGCGCGCCCATGGCGCGCGCGGTTGCCAATGGGGCAGCACGGCGCGGGCTTCCTCGATTGCCCCTTGCGCCAGCATCGCATCGAAGCGCGCGGCGATTCGGTCGTTCAGCCAGTTCACCGGCGGGCGCAGGACAAGCGCTGTCGCCGCGTGGCGCGGCAACAGTGGCGGCGGCGTGGCGGCGTGCCACTCTGCCAGCCCGCGCCCGGTGGCGCGCAGCACTTCCCAGGCGCGTTGCACACGCGCGGGGTTCTGCGGGTCGATCCGGGCCAGCGTGTCCGCGTCAAGCTCGGCGCGCATCGCGGCCAGACCCTGCGTCGCCATGCGCGCATCGGCTTCGGTGCGAATCACTGCCGGAATCGGCGGGATCTCGACCAGTCCCTCGGTCAGGGCGCGGAAATAGAGCCCGGTGCCGCCAACGATCACCGGATTGGGGTGCTGCGCGAGCAGCGGTTCCAGCGCGCGCAACCAGTGGCCGACAGACCAGGGCGTATCGCGCCCGACCATGCCATAAAGGAAATGCGGCACGCGCGCGCAATCCTGCGCATCGGGCCGCGCCGAGAGCACGCGCCACATGTCATAGACCTGCAGCGCGTCGGCATTCACGACGACACGCCCTTGCGCTTCGGCCAGTGCCAATGCCAGCGCGGATTTGCCGCTGGCCGTCGGGCCTGCCAGCAGCACCGGGCGCGCCGGGTCGGGCGGCGCGTCGTGCAGACGCGCCAGCGCTTGGGTGAGGGGATCGGGACTGTCGGCCATGCTCGCGGCTGCTTTCAGATTGAACCTGCCAGCGTTTTCCGACATTTTGCCGCCACAGGAAAGCGCCCGTCACTGGTCGGGCCCGAAACCAGAGGATGCCCCATGCCTGACGACGCCCCGCAGACCGCCTATCGCCGCGTGATGCTCAAGATCTCGGGCGAGGCGCTGATGGGCGATCAGGGATTCGGGCTGCACCCGCCGACCGTGGCGCGAATCGCGCGCGAGGTGAAGTCCGTCCATGACATGGGCGTCGAGATCTGCATGGTCATCGGCGGCGGCAACATCTTTCGCGGGCTGCAGGGCTCGGCGCAGGGGATGGAGCGCACCCAGGCCGATTACATGGGGATGCTGGCGACGGTGATGAACGCGCTGGGAATGCAGACCGCGCTCGAGGCCGAAGGTGTCTTTACCCGCGTGATCAGCGCCATCCCGATGGATCAGGTCTGCGAGCCCTATATCCGCCGCCGCGCGGTGCGCCATCTCGAAAAGGGGCGGGTCTGCATCTTCGCCGCGGGCACGGGCAACCCCTATTTCACGACGGATACGGCGGCCGCGCTGCGCGCCTCGGAAATGGCCTGCGAGGCGATCTTCATGGGCAAGCAGGTCGATGGCATCTATGACAGCGACCCCAAGACCAACCCGGACGCGAAACGTTATGACGAGATCAGCTATGACGAGGTGCTGCGCGCCAACCTCAAGGTGATGGACGCCTCGGCGATTGCGCTGTGCCGCGATAACAGAATGCCGCTCATCGTCTTTTCGCTCGACGAGCCCGGCGGGTTCAGTGGTATCCTGCGCGGCGAGGGGACCTATACGCGGGTGCATCCCTGACCTGGGCCGCGCAGCGCCATGCAGGGCTTACATTTGCGCAAGCGCCGCGCTAGAAGACATCGGGACAGCCTCGGCAAGAGGCGCCACCAGCAGCGATCATGGGGGATTGAGCATGTCGGATGAAATCGAGATCGATCTGGATGACCTCAAGCGCCGGATGGAAGGTGCGATTGCCGCCCTGCGCACCGAGTTCGGCTCGCTGCGCACAGGGCGCGCCTCGGCCTCGATGCTCGAGCCGGTGATGGTCGATGCCTATGGCCAGATGACCCCGATCAACCAGGTCGGCACCGTCAATGTGCCCGAGCCACGCATGGTCACGATCAATGTCTGGGACAAGTCCATGGTCGGCAAGGTCGAGAAAGCCATTCGCGAGTCGGGGCTGGGCATCAACCCGCAGCTGAATGGCACGATCATCATGCTGCCAATCCCTGAATTGAACGAGGAACGCCGCCGTGAACTGACCAAGGTGGCCGCGCAATATGCCGAACATGCCCGCGTGGCGATCCGCAACCTGCGTCGCGACGGGATGGACCAGGTCAAGAAAGCCAAGTCCGACGGCATGAGCGAGGACGAACAGAAGCTGTGGTCCGAGGAAATTCAGGACCTGACCGACAAGTATATCAGCATGGTGGATGACCAGCTCGAAACCAAGCAGGCCGAGATCATGCAGGTCTGACCTGCGCCCTGACAGGTACCCTGATGACGCTTGACCAGCCCCCGCCCGAAGATCCGCGCCCCGCGCCCGAGAACCTGCATGTGGCGGTGATCATGGATGGCAACGGGCGCTGGGCCGCAAATCGCGGCTGGCCGCGTCTCGTGGGGCACCGCAAGGGTGTCGAGCGCGTGCGACAACTGGTCGAGGCCTGCCCGGACTTGGGCATCCGCTATCTGACGCTCTATGCCTTTTCCACCGAGAACTGGAAACGCTCGACCGAGGAAGTGCTGGGGCTGATGTCGCTTCTGTCGCGCTTCATCAAGGCCGAGGCGAAACGGCTGAAGAAAGAAGGCGTGCGGCTGCGCTTCATCGGCGACCGGACCCGGCTTGAGCCGAAACTGCAACGGCTGATGGGCTGGATCGAAGCGCAGACTGCGAGCAATGCGCGGCTGTTCCTGACCGTGGCAGTCAATTACGGCGGGCGCGACGAGATTACGCGCGCGATGCGCCAGGTGGCTCAGAGAGTGTCGCGTGGCGAGATTGCGCCAGAAGCCGTGACGGACGCTGTGGTGACAGAGCATCTCGATACCGCTTTTCTGCCTGACCCCGATCTAGTCGTGCGCAGCTCGGGCGAGACGCGGGTGTCGAATTTCCTGCTGTGGCAGGCGGCCTATTCCGAATACATCTTCACGCCGGTGCTCTGGCCCGATTTCACGCCCGAAACCATGCGCGGTATCATCGGGGCGTTCCTGCAGCGCGAGCGGCGCTTCGGCGGGGTGAAACCATGAGTGCCGGCGGGGGCAGTTTTGCTGACCTGCGCGACCGCACGCTCTCGGGGGTGGCAATGGCCGTGCTGGGCATCGGCGCAGTCTGGGCAGGCGGGCTGGTCTTTGCGCTGCTGGTCTGCGCGCTCTGCGGGGCGATGGTGTGGGAACTGACCCGAATGCTCGACCCGGAGGCCCCCTCGGGCAAGGCCGGTGGTGCGGGCTTCACGGCGGCAGTGGCGCTGCTGGTCTTCACGTTGCAACTGGCAGGCGGCTGGCTCTTGGGCGCGATTGCGCTTGCGGTGATCCTGCTTGCATGGCGCTTCCCGAAGGATCGCGCCATCGCTGCGGCCTATCTGGCGCTGATTCTCTTCGCCGGGCTGGGGCTGATCGCACTGCGCGGGGTCTATGGCTGGGAATGGGTGCTGTGGCTGGTGCTGATCGTGATCGGCTCGGATGTCGCGGGCTATTTCGCGGGTCGGCTGATCGGCGGGCCGAAACTCTGGCCGCGCGTCAGCCCGAAAAAGACCTGGTCGGGCACTGTGGCGGGCTGGGTCATGGCCGTGGCCATCGGCTGGGGCTTCATGGGCGTGCTGGGCGCGAATGCAGGGCTGATCGTGGTCTCGGTGCTGGTGGCGATGGCAGGGCAGGCGGGCGACATTGCCGAGAGCGCCATCAAGCGCCATGCCGGGGTCAAGGACAGCTCCAACCTGATCCCCGGTCATGGCGGGGTGATGGACCGGTTTGACGCGATGATCGCGGCGGCGCTGATGGTGCTGCTGCTGACCGAGGCGGGGCTGATGGGGCTGGTGCGCGATTGTGCCGGGGCAGGGTGCTGAGTGATGCGCGTCTCGGTCTTCGGCGCCACCGGCTCGATCGGCGAGAGCACCTTTGACCTGCTGTCGCGCCGCGACGATATCGAGACTGTGGCGCTCACGGGCGGGCGCAACATCGCCCGGCTGGCCGAGCAGGCGCGCGCGCTGCGCGCGCGCCTCGCCGTCACCGCGCATGAAGAGTGCTACACGGCGCTGAAAGCGGCGCTTGCGGGCAGCGGGGTCGAGGCCGCTGCCGGAACGCAGGCGCTGATCGAGGCCGCCGAACGACCCGCTGACTGGGTGATGTCGGCCATTGTCGGCGCGGCAGGGCTGGTGCCCGGCTTTCGTGCGCTGGCGCAGGGGGCGACACTGGCGCTGGCGAACAAGGAATCGCTGGTGACGGCAGGGCCGCTTCTGATGCGCGAGGCCGCGCGCCATGGCGCGCGCATCCTGCCCGTGGACAGCGAGCATTCGGCGGTGTTTCAGGCGCTCGTGGGCGAGGATGTCGCCGCAGTCGAGCGGGTCATCATCACGGCCTCTGGCGGGCCGTTCCGCGACTGGTCGCCGGAGCGGCTGGAACAGGCCACACTTGCTCAGGCGCAGAAGCATCCGAACTGGTCAATGGGCCAACGGATCACCATCGATTCCGCGACGCTGTTCAACAAGGCGCTGGAACTGATCGAGACGCGGGAGTTTTTCGGCTTCGAGCCCGACCAGATAGAGGCCGTCGTGCATCCGCAATCCATCATCCACGCGCTGGTGGGGTTTCGCGACGGGGCGTTGATGGCCCATCTCGGCCCGCCCGACATGCGTCATGCCATCGGCTATGCGCTGAACTGGCCCGCGCGAAGCGATCTGCCCGTGGCGCGGCTCGATCTGGCGCAGCTTGGGCAGCTGAGCTTCGAGCCCCCCGATCCGGACCGCTTTCCCGCGCTGCGACTGGCGCGCGAAGTGATGGAAATGCGCGGCCATGCCGGCGCGGCCTTCAACGCCGCCAAGGAAGTGGCGCTCGATGAGTTTATCGCCGGACGGCTGCGCTTTCCCGACATGGCGCGGCTTGTGGAACGCACAATTGACCGGCTTTCGACCGAGTCCTGCCTCACTGATCCGGTAGAGGCGCTTGAAACAGTCGCCGCCATGGACCAAATGGCCAGAGAACGCGCGCGGGCACTGGCCGTCACGCTGGCTTGAGCGCGCAGGATAAGGGGAAAGAGTTTGGATCTGTTCGGGCTGTTACCGAGTTTTGGCAATTTCTTCGTCACCATTGCGGTGTTTGTCGTCGTACTGTCGGTGATCGTGTTCGTGCATGAATACGGGCACTACATTGTCGGTCGCTGGACCGGGATCCATGCCGATGTTTTCTCGCTGGGCTTTGGCCCGGTGCTGGCCAGCGGCACTGACAAGCGCGGCACGGTCTGGCAGGTCGCCGCGATTCCCCTTGGCGGCTATGTGAAATTCGCAGGCGACGCGGACGCGGCCTCGGGCAAGGATGCCGAGGGCATGGCTAAGATGGATGATCAGGCGCGACGGCGCACCATGCATGGCGCGCCGCTCTGGGCGCGGTCGCTGACCGTGGCAGCGGGGCCAGTGTTCAATTTCATCTTCGCCTTCATTGTCTTTGCGGGGCTCTTGATGGTCGAGGGCGTGGCGATTGACGAGCCGGTTGTGGGCGAGATCACGCCGCTGCCCGCGCAGCCTTTCGAATTGCAGCCCGGTGACCGCATCCTCGCTGTGGAAGGGGTCGAGACCGAGACGCTCGCAGATTTCCTGCGCAGCGCCGAAGAGATGCCGGTGCAGTCAGTGCTGCGCTACACGGTCGAGCGCGACGGTCGGATCATGGACGTGACCGGCCCGCATCCGCAACCGCCGCTGGCGGGTAGTGTCGCCATCCAGTCGGCCGCGCGCGCGGCGCAGATGCAGGTCGGTGATGTGATCCTCTCGGTCGATGGCACCGAGATCGCGACCTTCAGCGAATTGCGCGAGATCGTGGCCGAATCGGGTGGTGCGCCGCTGGCGCTGCGGGTCTGGCGCGCGGGTGAAGAGCTTGACCTGGTGCTTGAGCCGCGCAGCACTGATCTGCCGTTGCCGGGCGGCGGTTTCGAGACCCGATTCCTGATCGGGCTGACCTCGGGGGCAGTGTTCGAATACGGCACCCGCAGCCCCGGCGCGTTTGAGGCGGCGGGCATCGCCGTCGCACAGGTCTGGCAGGTCATCCGCACCTCGCTCGAGGGGCTGTATTACATGGTCGTCGGTCAGATCAGCACCTGTAACCTCTCCAGCCCAATTGGTATTGCCGAAGCATCGGTGGCCAAGGCGAGCGACGGAGTGGTCGAGTTCATCTGGTTCATTGCGATTCTCTCGGTCGCCATCGGGCTGCTGAACCTGTTCCCGATCCCGCCGCTCGATGGCGGACATCTGGTGTTTCATGCCTATGAGGCGATTATGCGCCGCCCGGCCAGCGACCGCGCCGTGCAAGTCCTGATCACGCTGGGCCTCGCGCTGGTGCTGACGCTGTTTGCGCTGGCCATCTTTACCGACCTGACCTGCTGACGCGCGCTTTCTGGCGCGCGTCATGCCAAGGCCATGCCTTTGCCCCATTGCTGCCAGATTCTGCGGGCAGAAGCGGCGCAAAGGAGCACTGCATGGCCTATCTTGACGCCGAATTCCGCAATTTCCGCCTGATCTGGTCCGCCATTGCGCACCGGGTTATCGTGATCGGGCTGATTCTGGCGGGCATGCTGGCCGCTGGCATGGTCTTTCCCTATCTCCCCTGATCCCGGTTCGCGCTGAGCGCGCAGGGCTGCTGCCATCAGACTGATCGAGTGCCACAAGCCCGCATAGCGATGCGGGCTTGTGGCATTTTGTGCATGTCCGCAGCGCTTTCAGCGGCTACCTGCCGTGTCTGTGCCCGGGGCGCATCAGCCGACCGCCGATTGCTTTGACAAGCCTGCCGTTACCCGATAGGCAGAGAGAAACAATAATGCGGTAAAACGGGGCCCGATATGCGCGGAATCTTGGGGATGCTGCCTGCGCACAAAGGGGGTGTGGCGCGGGGTCTGCACGTCTTTTCTGTGGCAGTTTTTTTAGTGTTTTCTTTGGCTTTTGTGGCGTTCGCGCCAGCGGCGGAAGCACAAACCTATCGCTTTTCGTCCATTGTGGTCGAAGGCAATACGCGGGTTGATGATTCTACGATCGTCGGCCTTGCGAGAATCGCTCGCGGGCAGACAGCCGGGGCCGGGGATATCAGTGCCGCTATCGGCAACCTGACATCGTCGGGCCTGTTCGAGACGGTGGATGTCATGCCGCAGGGCAGAACGCTGCGCATCAGTGTTCGTGAATACCCCATCATCGGGATCGTGAATTTCGAGGGGAATCGTCGGGTCGACGACGACGACATCAGCGAGGTCGTGCAGACTCGCAGCGATCGGGTCCTCTCACCGTCGCAGGTCGAGGCCGATGCCCGTGCAATCGCCGAACTGTATGCCGCCCGTGGCCGGTCTGCCGCCGAAGTCACGCCCAAGATTCTGCCGCGCGGGGATAATCGCGTCGATCTGGCCTTCGAAATTCGCGAGGGCAATGTGGTTGAGATCGAGCGCATTTCCTTTGTCGGCAACCGCGCCTTCTCGAACTATCGCCTGCGTCAGGTCATCAACACCAAGCAGGCCGGGCTGTTCCGCTGGGTCGTTCAGCGAGACACGTTCATTGCCGAGCGGATCGCGCTCGACCGCCAGCTTTTGACCGATTTCTACCTGTCGCGCGGCTATGTCGATTTCGAGATCCTGTCGGTGACCTCCGAGATGGCGCGCGAGCGCGACGGGTTTTTCCTGACCTTCAATATCCGTGAAGGGCTGCAATACCGCTTCGGCAATGTTTCGGTCGTCAGCGAGGTTGACGGGATCGATGCTGACGAATTCGCGCGCGAGTTGCGGCTGCGTCCGGGCACCAATTTCACGCCGACAGTTCTGGACCAGAACATCGCGCGGCTGGAGCAACTTGCCACGCGGCGCGGGATGCGCTTCATCCGCGCCGAGCCACGCTTGACGCGCAACAACCGCGACCAGACCATTGATGTTGAATTCGCGATGGTGCGGGGGGAGCGTGTCTTCGTCGAACGGATCGACGTTCAAGGCAACACCACGACGCTTGACCGCGTGGTCCGGCGTCAGTTTGTGGCTGCCGAGGGCGACCCGCTGAACCCGCGCGAGATCCGTGAAGCCGCCGAACGCATTCGCGCGCTGGGCTATTTCTCGGATGTCTCTGTCGAGCCACGGCAGGGGTCCGCGCCGGATCAGGCGATTGTCGATGTCGAGCTGGAGGAAACCACTACGGGCTCGCTGGGCTTCTCACTCAGCTATGGGGCAGCGCAGGGGGTCGGTTTCGCGATCAGCTTCTCCGAGCGCAATTTCCTCGGGCGCGGGCAGCAGATTGCAGTCGCGTTCAATACGGTCCGCGGCTCGCGCGATATCTCGCTGCAATTCACCGAACCGGCACTGTTCGGGCGTGACCTGAGCTATTCAATTGGGATCGGGTATCAGGAGACGCGCAGCTTCAATTCGGATTTCGACACGCGCGAGGGGTTCCTGAACAATTCACTGGGCTTCCGGGTGAGTGAATTCGGGCGGCTGCAACTGCAGCAGGGGCTGGTTCTTGACCGGCTAAGGGGCCTCGGCGCGAACAACTCGGAGCGGCTTCGTGCAGATCAGGATGCAGGCGATTCGGTGACGGGTACGCTGGGATATGCCTATACCTATGACACTCGCGGCGTGGGTATTGATCCGTCGCGGGGCTGGGTCTTCAACATCAACCAGAATTTCGGTTTCGGCAATAACAGCCGCCGGTTCATCAAGACCGAAGCGCGTGTCGGATACGAGATGTCGGTCCTGAACGAAGACGTCACCTTGCGCGGTGATGCCCGCGCGGGGCTGTTGCACATGGTCTCGGGCCAGTCGCGCAACCGCGAACGCTTCCAACTGGCCGATGTGATGCGCGGCTTCCGTCCCGGTGCCGCGGGCCCGCGGGACTTCGGGACCGCCAATGATGATGTGCTCGGCGGTAACCAGTTTTTCTCGGTGCAGCTAGAAGCGCAGTTCCCGCTCGGCACGCCGGAAGAATACGGCCTGAGTGGCGGGGTGTTTGCCGATGTTGGCTCGGTCTGGGGCGTGGACAATGTCAGTGGCATCAATATGGTTGACAGCGGTACCAACTATAACCGGATGCACATCCGCTCCGTAGCCGGGGTCTCGCTGTTCTGGGACAGCCCGCTCGGGCCGCTGCGCTTCGATTTCTCGCGCCCCGTGCGCAAACTCAAAGGTGACCGGGCGCAGAATTTCGACTTCTCGATCGTGACCCAGTTCTGATGCAGCGCGCACTGGTGACGGTGCTGCTCTTCGGGGCCACAAGCGTGCTTGTGGCCCCGTCTCATGCGCAGAACACCCCAGGCTTCTCGCTGGGTGAGCCAGTCACGTCTGGCGCGCCCATCGCGCCGCTGATGCTGCGCACGATCGATGAGGAACGCCTGTTCCAGCAGTCCGAGTTCGGCCAGCGCGTGATGGCCGAGATCGAGGCCGCCTCGCGCACGCTTGAGATGCAGAATGACGCGCTGCTTGCCGAGTTGACCCAGCGCGAGACCGAATTGACCGAGACGCGTAGCGAAATGTCCGTCGAGGAGTTCCGCTCGGCTGCCAATGAATTCGACCTCTTTGCCGAAACAACGCGACGCGAGCAGGCCGAAAAGCGCGAGCGGTTGGTTCAGTTCGAAGAGTCCGAGCGTCGCCGCTTCTTCGGCGCGACCGGCCCGATCCTGCAAGAGGTGTTGGCCGAGATTGGCGGACAGATCCTGATCGATTCCCGCGCCGTGGTGATCACTGCGCCCGGTGTCGATATGACACCAGAGGCCATTGACGCAATTGATGAGGCCATCGGTGACGGCGGCCCGGCGCCCTTTCCGCTGAGCCTGCCTTGAACCGGGCCTGGCCTGCCTGCTTGTCACCGTAGCCGCCGCTTGCTAGAGCATCGCCCGATATGCAGGCTCTGCACCAGACAAAGGACGCGCCATGACCGACGCCACACCGCAAGAGGCCGATCTGGCCACCATTATGCGGATCATCCCGCATCGCTACCCGTTCCTGCTGGTTGACAAGGTGCGCGATGTCGTGGCCCGCCAGTCGGCAGTGGGCATCAAGAATGTCACCTTTAACGAGCCGCATTTTCAGGGTCATTTTCCCGGTGCTCCGATCATGCCGGGTGTGACCATCATCGAGGCTATGGCGCAGACCTCAGCGGTGCTGGTCGGGCTCTCGGTCGGGTATGGCGATCAGGCCCCGTTGGTCTATTTCATGTCCATCGACAAGGCCAAGTTCCGCCGCAAGGTGGTGCCCGGCGATGTGCTGGAGTTGCATGTCAGCGTCAAGCGCGGTTCGACCCGGATCTGGAAATTCGAGGGCGTGGCAAAGGTCGATGGCCAGATTGCCGCCGAGGCCGAGTTCGCGGCTATGATCGACGCCAGCAGTGCAACAGAGGCATGAGCGCAGCATGATCGACGCCAGCGCGCAGATTCACCCCTCGGCCATCGTGGAGCCGGGCGCAACAGTCGGCCCCGGCTGCACGATCGGCCCATTCGCCATCATCGGCCCCGAAGTGGCGCTCGGCGAAGGCGTGACGATCCGGCCCCATGCGCTGGTCACCGGCTGGACCGAAATCGGCCCCGGCTCGACAGTGTTTTCCTTCGCCTCGGTGGGCGAGGTGCCGCAGGATCTGAAATATGCGGGCGAGCGAACGCGGCTGATCATCGGTGCGCGCGTGCGCATCCGCGAGAATGCGACCGTACATCTGGGCACCGAGGGCGGGGGCGGCGTGACCCGCGTGGGCGACAACTGCCTGATCATGGCGGGCGCGCATGTCGGCCATGATGCGCAGGTCGGCGATAATGTGATCCTGGCCAATTACGCCGGTGTCGCGGGCCATGTGGTGATCGAGGATAATGTCATCATCGGTGCCGCTGCCGGGTTGCACCAGTTCATCCGGGTGGGCGAGGGGGCGATGATCGGCGCGCTGACCCGCGTCACCCATGATGTGATGCCCTTCGGGCTGGTCGCGGCGGCGGATGGCACCTTGCAGGGGCTGAATCTGATCGGTCTGAAGCGGCGCGGCATGAGCCGCGAGGAGATCGCGGCGTTGCGCGCGGCCTATCGGCATCTGGCCGAGAGCGAGGGATCGCTGGCGGATCTGGCCGAGGGGCTGGCGCAGCAGGCCGAGTCCGAGGTGGTCGCGCAGGTCGCGCGCTTCTTCACCTCTGGGTCGCAGCGGAATTTCTTGCGTCCGACATGAGCCGGCTTGCGCTGATCTCTGGCCGGGGGCGCCTGCCGCAGCTTCTGGCCGACCGGCTGGAGGCCGCAGGGCAGGGGCCCGTCATGGCCGAGATGGAAGGCTTCGAGAGCCTCAGCCGCGCCCGCGAGGGGGTCGAGGTCTTCCGGCTCGAACGTCTGGTGCCCTTTCTCGATCGGCTGCAGGATCTGGGCGTGACCGAGGCGGTCTTTGCCGGTGCGGTTCACCGGCCCAGGCTGGACCCGGCGCTGATCGACCCTGCAACGATGCAGCTTCTGCCGCGTATCATGGCGGCGATGCAGCAGGGCGATGACGGCACCTTGCGCGAGGTGATAGCCCTCATGGGCGAGTGGGGCATCACAGTGCGCGGGGTGGATGACATCTGCCCCGAGCTTCTGGCCGATGAGGGTGTGCTTGGCGCGATCGAGCCGCGCGCACAGGACAAGAGCGACGCCATGCGCGGGGCCGAAATCCTGCGGGCGATGGGCGAAGCGGATGTCGGGCAGGGCTGCGTGGTCGCGCGCGGGCAATGCCTGGCGCTAGAGGCGCTGCCGGGAACCGATGCGATGCTGGCGCATCTGGCTGAATTGCGTGAGCGGAGGGCAGAGCTGCCTGCGGGCGGGGTGTTCTGCAAGGCTCCGAAACCCGGACAGGACCGCCGCATCGACCTGCCCGCGCTGGGGCCGGAGAGCGTGCAGGCCGCGCATCGCGCGGGGCTGCGCGGGATCGCGTTCGAGGCCCGGGGCGTGCTGCTGATCGACCGCGCCGAGATGGTCGCGCAGGCAGATGCGCTGGGTCTGTTTCTCTGGGCGCGGGCGTGAAGGTCTTTCTCATCGCCGGAGAGCCCTCGGGCGACCGGCTGGGCGCTGCGCTGATTGCGGGTTTGCGCGCATTGGTGCCGGAGGTCACTGTCGAGGGTGTCGGGGGCGAGGCGATGGCGGCCGAGGGGCTGGTATCGCGGTTTCCGATGTCAGACCTGTCAGTGATGGGACTGGCCGAGGTGCTGCCGCGCCTGCGCCTGCTGCGCCAGCGGATCAATGAGACAGCCGAGGCCGTGACCGGCGCAGCCCCCGATGTGGTGATCACCATCGACAGCCCGGATTTCTGCCTGCGCGTTCTGCAGCGGGCACGCGCATCGCGCCCGACCCTGCCGGTCGTCCATTACGTCGCGCCTTCGGTCTGGGCCTGGCGTCCGGGGCGCGCGGCAAAGATGGCCCCGCTGGTCGACCATGTTCTGGCGCTGCTGCCCTTCGAGCCGCCCTACATGCAGGCCGCGGGCATGAGTTGCGATTTCGTCGGCCACCCGGTCGTGGCCGAACCGCGCGTCTCTGCCGAGGATATCGCCGCCCTGCGCGCGCAGGTTCCGGGGCGGGTGATGCTGGTGCTGCCGGGATCGCGGCGGGGCGAGATCACGCGGCTGGCACCGCGTTTCGGCGCAGCGCTGGGCAAGATACTGCCCGCTGACATGCGCGTTCTGGTGCCCAGTGTCGCCGCGCAGGCCGATCTGATGCGCGCCGAGATCGCCCGCTGGCCGGTGCAGGCGCAGGTCCTGACCGAGCCGGGCGCGAAGCGCGCGGCCTTCGAGATCGCGGATCTGGCGCTGGCGGCGTCGGGCACGGTGTCGCTCGAACTTGCCGCAAGCGCCACGCCGATGCTGATCGCTTATGACGTGAACCCGCTCTCGCGGATGATCGCCGAGCGCATGGTGCGGCTCGATACGGTGACGCTGGTCAATCTGGTGTCCGAAACCCGCGCCGTGCCGGAATGTCTGGGCCGTGACTGCACACCCGCGATCATCGCCGACAGGCTGCGCCACCTGATGCAGGATGAGACCGCCATCGCCGCGCAACGCGCGGCGATGGCGCTGACATTGCAACGGCTGGGGCAGGGGCAAGAGGCACCGGGTCTGCGGGCTGCGCGCTCGGTGCTGGGGTTTCTGGAGGCGCGGAAGGGGTGACGCGGCATCGCTGTGGGCGCTTTGCGGCGGGCCTCGGCCTGGATCACGCCTGCTGTGGGGCAACCACCGGATAATCCTGCGCGCCCAGGCCCTCGACCTCGAGCCGCACCCTGTCACCGGGGCGCAGGAAGCGCGGCGGCTCCATGCCTGCCCCGACCCCCGAGGGCGTGCCCGTGGCGATGATGTCGCCGGGCATCAGGTCGAAAAAGCGTGACATATAGGAAATCAGATGCGCGACCGGGAAGATCATGTCCGATGTGCGCGAGTCCTGACAGATCGCATCATTCACCCACAGTTTCACGCCCAGCGATTGCGGGTCGGCCACCGCGTCGGCGCTGACCAGCCACGGGCCGACGCGCCCGAATCCGGGCGCGGATTTGCCCTTGATCCATTGCCCGCCCCGGTGCTTCTGGAAATCGCGTTCGGAGACGTCATTGACCGTGAGGTAGCCTGCCACATGCGCCAGCGCCTCCGCCTCTGACACATGATGCGCGTGGCGTCCGATCACGACGCCAAGTTCGACCTCCCAATCCGTCTTGTCGGACCCGCGCGGGATCACCAGCGGGTCCTGCGGTCCGGCCAGCGACGAACTTGCCTTGGAGAAGACCAGCGGTTCTTTCGGTATCTCGGCACCGGTTTCGGCGGCGTGCAGCGCGTAGTTCAGACCGATGCAGTAGAAATTCGGCACCCATGCCAGCGGCGGCCCCAGTCGGGGCGCGCCCTCGACCGGCGGCGCGGCAGAGAGATCGCGGGCGGACAGCTCGGCCAGAGCGTCGCAGGTAAGGTGCTCGGGGGTGAAGTCGGGAAGATAGGCGCTCAGATCGCGGATCTGCCCGCCCTCGTCCAGATAGCCGGGTTTTTCCTGTCCTGCCGGACCGAACCGCAGAAATCGCATGGCTGCCGCCTCCCTATTGATATGTCCACGGTCTGGCACAGGGGCCGGGTCACGGCAATCACCCTTTCGAGACCGCTTCCAGCCGGTCGCGCGACATTTCGCCGGGGACGATCGTGATCGGAATCGGCAGGCTGCCCGAATTGCGCGACAGTTGTGTGACCAGTGGGCCGGGGTTGTTGCCGTCCGTGCCCGCGCCCAGTACGAGGATGCCGATTTCGGGGTCATCCTCGATCTGGGCGAGGATCTGCTCGACCGGCTCGCCCTCGCGGATCACCAGTTCCGGGTCGATCCCCTGCCGGTCGCGCATCCATTTGGCAAAGACTTCATAATGCGCTTCGATCCGCTCGCGTGCCTCTTCACGCATGACATCGGCGACCCCGATCCAGCCTGCGAATTCCTCGGGCGAGATGATCGAGAGGATCTGCACCTGCCCGTTGGTCCGGGCTGCGCGCAGGGCCGCGAAGCGCATCGCGTTGAGGCATTCGCGGCTGTCATCAAGGATGACCAGAAACTTGCGCATCGCGCCCCCGGCAGTTGCGTCACTGGCCTGCATCTTCGCCAAAAGAGGCGGTGCTGTAAACAGTCAGGTCACGGGGCGGGCAACCTGCTCCGGGTCATTCCGGGTCTGCGGCTTACCCGGACCGTGCTCGCCGGGCATCGCCGCGTTCCAAGGTGGCGCTCGTTTCTCCCCGCCCTCACCTGGCCGGATAAAACGAAGTCAGGGCGGATCTTGTCGCATCATAGTCGTTTGGACCAATGGCGACGAGGGCAGACAGCCCCATTTGCCTTACCCGCGAACGCGCGCAGCCATTGGGTCATAAAGCGGTTGCAAGGACGCATCTGCCGCCCAACGCTCTCCGGCAATCTCGATCTCGTAATGTGACCCCAGCACCTGCTCGGCGGTCTCGTCCGCGCAGGGCACATAGCCCAGCCCCACCGCGCCGCCCAAGGCATGACCGTAATTCCCGCTGGTGATGGTGCCGACGATCTGCCCGTTGCGGCAGATCGCCTCGTTATGGAACAGAAGCGGTTGCGGGTCGCGCAGGCGAAACTGCACCAGACGCCGCGCGAGCCCTTCCTCGCGCTGGCGCAAGACAGCCTCGCGCCCGATGAAATCGCCCTTGTCGGGCTTGACCGCAAAGCCCAGACCGGCCTCGAGCACATGATCCTCATCGGTGATGTCATGGCCGAAATGGCGAAAGCCCTTCTCGATCCGGCAGCTATCGAGCGCGTGCAGACCGCAGAGCGTCAGATCGGGTGCGGCTTCCAGCAAGGTCTCGAAGACATGCACGGCCTGATCGGTTGGGATATACAACTCCCATCCCAACTCGCCGACATAGGTGATCCGATGCGCGCGTCCCAGCCCCATGGCCAGCTCGACTTCCTGCGCGGTCCCAAACGGAAAGGCCTCATTGTCAAGCCGCGCGGGGGTCATCCGGGCCAGTATGTCGCGCGCGTGCGGCCCCATCAGGCAAAGCACAGCCTCGGCGGCTGACATATCGGTGACGGTCACAAACTCATCTGCGCCAAGGTGACGGCGCAGCCATGCCAGATCGCGTTGCAGGTTGGCGGCGGCCGTGACCATCAGAAAGGCGGTTTCCGACAGCCGCGTGACGGTCACATCGGCCTCGATCCCGCCGCGCGGATTGAGCATCTGCGTATAGACAATCCGCCCCGGTGCCACTTCCATCTGATTGGCGCAGAGCCGCTGCAAGAAGGTGAACGCATCGCGCCCCTCGATGCGGATCTTGCCGAAAGAGGACATGTCGAACAGCCCCGCCCCCTCGCGCACGGCCATATGCTCGGTGCGCTGATTCTCAAACCAGTTCTGCCGGAACCATGAATACTTGTAGCGCGCGTCCTGTCCGCCCTGCGCGAACCAGTTGGCGCGCTCATACCCCACGACCTCGCCGAATACTGCGCCGCGCTCGGCCAGATGGGCATGGAGCGGTGAGCGGCGGATGCCGCGCGCGGTTTCCATCTGCCGGTAGGGGAAGTGATCGGCATAGAGCAGGCCCAGTGTCTCGCTGACCCGGTCCGCGAGGTAGCGGCGGTTGCGCTGGAAGGGCTGGGCGCGGCGGATATCGACATCATTGAGGTCAAAGGGCGGCGCGCCTTGCGCGATCCAGTGCGCCACTGCCATGCCCGCGCCGCCCGCCGACTGGATGCCCACCGAATTGAACCCCGCGACCACCCAATAGCCCCCCAGTTCCGGGGCTTCCCCCAGATAATATCGGTTGTCGGGGGTGAAGCTTTCGGGGCCGTTGAAGAAAGTGTGGATGCCCGCAGTCTCGAACAGCGGCATGCGCTGCATCGCGGCCTCGAGGATGGGCATGAAATGGTCCCAGTCCTCGGGCAGGGTGTCGAACTCGAAATCCTCAGCTATACCCTTCATGCCCCAGGGCTTGGCCTTGGGCTCGAACGCGCCCAGCATCATCTTGCCCGCATCGGATTTGTAATAGGCGCATTCATCGGGCACGCGCAGCACCGGCAGATGGCCCAGACCGGCAATGGGTTCGGTGACCAGATAGAAATGCTCGCAGGCATGGAGCGGGACAGTCACGCCCGATTGCCCGGCCAGATCGCGCGCCCACATGCCCGCGCAGTTGATCACCACGGGTGCTTTGATATGGCCCTGCGCGTCACCGCTTTGCCATGACACCCCGGTCACGCGGCCGCCCTTGCGCGTCACGGCTGTCACCTTCACCCCCTCCAGCACCTGCGCCCCGCGCATCCGCGCGCCCTTGGCCAGCGCCAGCGCGATATTGGCCGGGTCGGCCTGCCCGTCACCGGGCAGATGCACCCCGCCCACCACGCCGTCAGTGTTCAGATGCGGATAAAGCGCCTTGATCTCGGCGGGCGAGACCTCTTCGACCGCCACATCAAAGGCGCGCGCCGTGGTGGCCGCGCGCTTGAGTTCATGGTGCCGCTCTGGCGTGAGCGCCGCCGTGATCGAGCCCACCTGCCGGAACCCCGTGGCAAGGCCGGTCTCGGATTCGAGCCTTGTGTAGAGATCGGTCGAGTATTTCGCCAGCCGCGTCATGTTGGCATTGCCGCGCAACTGCCCGATCAGCCCGGCGGCGTGCCATGTCGTGCCCGAGGTCAGCCGCTTGCGTTCCAGCAGCACGCAATCGCGCCAGCCCATCTGCGTCAGGTGATAGGCGACGGAAGCGCCCACCACGCCCCCGCCGATGATGACAACCCGCGCCTGTGTCGGAAACTCTGCCATCGCCATGCCCCCTTGTTCATGACGGTAGTATTGCAACGATACGGGTGGCTTTCAATTTGGCGAAAATGCCACTGTTGATCGAAGGTCTCGGCCAGAAGCCTCGCAACTGCCATCACGCAGATCGGCCGCATCACGCCCAGTCGGGACCTGCGCGAGACGCGCAGAATTCACCGCGCCGGGTGGTGTCGTTCACTCTGCGTGCCCGCCCGGCTCCGCATGTCACCGGGCTGGATGATCTCGGCTATCGTATGATCCTGGCGCAAGCCGCCATGCGCTTGCGCGGACTGAAGTGGCATTTGCCTGAAGGTGCTTTGCATCACATGGCGTCTCGCCCTGCGTGTGTTCGCGACGATCGAACCAAAGGGCAAGAGGCTGCGCGGATTGGGCCGCGGCTCCGGCTTGCCGCAGGAGCGCTGCAATACGTCGCAAACCCGCCTTGCCCACGCACCCGACTGACATAGTTTTTTGCAGATGCGCAGGGTGGCCTGCTTCACGGCGCAGCGCGTATCGGTCAGAGGACGGGGCAATCGGATATGCGAGAACGACAAGGGTTGGACCGCACGGATATCCGCATCCTCAGTGCCGTGCAGAAACATGGACAGCTGAGCAAGACCAAACTCGCCGAAATCGTGAATCTGTCGCCGACGCCGTGCTGGGCAAGGCTGACACGCCTGCGTGCGGCGGGGTATATCCGCGGCTATCATGCCGATATCGCGCTGGAACGTGTCATCGATGTCACCCGTGTTGTGGTCACGGTCTCGCTTACCCATCATCGCAAATCAGACTTTGACCGTTTCGAGGCCCATATCAGGTCGGTTGACGAGATCATCAACTGTGTCTCGACCGGTGGCGGGGTCGACTATATCATGACCGTCGTGACGCCCAGCCTTGCAACCTTCCAGTCCCTCATGGATGAGTTGCTGGCGGCAGATCTGGGGATTGACCGCTATATGACCTTTTTCGCCACTCGGTTGATCAAGGCAGAACAGCCCCCCCTTGCCAAACTGGTGGCGCAGACCCGCTGACACGCTGTGCGACATGGCGATGTCGCGAATTGGCAAGTCAGCCCATCTGGTCGCAATTGCCGCAAATCGAAGCCCGATCAGTCTCGTGAATGCCCTCAAATCGAACCGCATGAGCGGCCCGGATGCACTAGGTTCCCGGCATCGGCATGTGGCCAAGGGCAGTGCCCGAAGCGCAGGACAGGGAGGACGACATCATGCAGGTTAAGGACTACGGCTTTGGCACCCAGATCCGCAAATCACCCTATTTCGAAGCGACGCTTCGTTGGGGCGCGCAGGGGTTTTCGGTCTATAACCACATGTATATTCCGCGCGATTTCGGCGACCCGGAAGCGAATTTCTGGACCCTCGTCAATGATGCGATCCTGTGCGATGTCGCGGTCGAGCGGCAGGTGGAAATCACCGGGCCGGATGCGGCGCGCTTCACCCAGATGCTGACCCCGCGCGATCTGTCGAAAATGGCGGTCGGGCAGTGCAAGTATGTCCTGATCACCAATGCCGAAGGCGGCATCCTGAATGACCCGATCCTCTTGAAGCTGGGCGAGAACCATTTCTGGCTGTCGCTGGCCGACAGCGATATCCTGCTTTGGGCGCAGGGCGTGGCGGTGCATTCGGGGATGCAGGTCAGCATCACTGAACCCGATGTCTCGCCCCTGCAGTTGCAGGGTCCGAAATCGGGCGAGATCATGCGCGCGCTGTTCGGTGACGAGATCATGGATCTGCGCTACTACTGGTTCCGCGAGATGGAACTGGATGGCATCCCGCTGATCGTCTCGCGCACTGGCTGGTCGAGCGAGCTTGGCTACGAGATCTACCTGCGCGATGCGGCCTATGGCGACGCGCTGTGGGAGCGGATCATGGCCGTCGGCCTGCCGATGGGCCTCAAGCCCGGCCACACCTCGACCATCCGCCGGATCGAGGGGGGGATGCTCTCCTACCACGCCGATGCTGATATCCACACCAACCCGTTCGAGTTGGGGCTGGACCGGCTGGTGAATCTGGACATGGAGGCCGATTTCATAGGCAAGTTCGCGCTGCAGCGCATCCGCGACAACGGCGTCAGCCGCAAGCAGGTCGGTCTGGTCATCGAGGGCGACCCGCTGCAAGGGCCGAACACGGCTTTCTGGGCGGTCAGCCATGGTGGCGAGACCGTCGGCAAGGTGACATCGGCGGTCTATTCGCCACGCCTGAAGAAGAACATCGCGCTGGCGATGGTGGCCGTTGACGCTGCCGATCTGGGCCCCGAATTGCAGGTCTGGACGCAAACCGGACAGGCGCAAGCGACGGTCGTGGAGCGCCCGTTCTTCGATCCGCGCAAGTGCCTTGCGGCCACCGCCGCGCGCGGGCCTGCGCAGGCCAGCGCGTAAGAGGCCGACACCATGTCCGCGCTTGCGATAGATCTGCACTGGCAGCGTGTCGGGCCTGCTTTGGACGGCGGGAAATTCTCGAACGCGCATTCGGTGCAGTATAACCGCGCCCATGAACTGCAAGTGGACGCCGCCCCCGATTGGGGCGGTGATCCCGACCATACCAACCCCGAACAGGCGCTGGCTGCGGCGCTGTCGAGTTGCCACATGATGACCTTCCTTGCGCTCTGCGCCAAGGCGGGCTGGCCAGTGGCCAGCTACCATGACCATGCCGAGGCGCATCTGGGCAAGAACGCGAGAGGGCAGATGTCGGTGACGCGGATCGACCTGAACCCGGTGGTGCGCTTCGACACGGGCTTTAGCGTCAGCGAAGACAAGCTGGCCGAGATGCAGCACCGCGCGCATCGCTACTGTTTCATCGCCAACTCACTGGCCGACAGCGTCGAGATCCACGTCAACTGAGGGCATGGCTCAGCGCGCGGAGAACCGGGCTGTTGAAAACCCGCCCCGCCAGCGCCATCGCCACGAAGCGCGCCGCCGCGCTCACACATGGCAGACCGTTCCCGACTTGATCGCGCGGAGAACGACATTGGTCTGCGCGCTCTGGACTGCGGGCAGGCGGAACAGGAATGACTCAAGGAACCGATTATAGGCCGCGATATCGCTGCACAGCACGCGCAGATGGTAATCGGATTGCCCGGTGGTTGCGAAACAGTCCAGGATCTCGTCGCGGGCCTCGACTGCGCGGATAAAGGCCACCAGTTGCGCCGGGTCGTGTCGGGTGAGTTGGACATGAACAATCGCCTGAAAGCCAAGTCCGAGCTGCTCGGGGTTCACGCGCGCACCATATCCGGTGATGATGCCGGCCTCTTCATATTGGCGGATCCGTCGCCAGCATGCCGATGTGGACATGCCCACCTGCGTGGCCAGTGCCGAGGTGGCGATGCGATTGTCCTGTTGCAGCAGCCGCAGGAGGTGGGAATCCCTTTCATCCAGCTTCATTGGCAAAACCTTTCAGATCATTCGCATGATTTGAAACAAACTACCACGATGACGTGGGATGAACAGATATCTGGTCAGTTTATCCGATTGAAGGCTGTTAGACTGGCGTCAAGACACAGGAGGCCGCAGAATGACCGACCAGAGCCACGCCTTTCAGACCTATGCCCTCTCGGACCGCTATACCCGCAAGCAAGGCCGTGTATTCCTGACCGGGACACAGGCGCTGGTGCGTATCCTCTTGGATCAGGCACGGCGCGACGAAGCGGCGGGGCTGAACACGGGCGGCTTCGTCTCGGGCTATCGCGGCTCGCCGCTGGGCGCGTTTGACAAGGAATTGTGGGGCGCGCGCGAGGTGATCGCGGCGAACCGGATCACCTTCATGCCCGCGGTGAACGAGGATCTGGCTGCCACGGCGGTCCTGGGTGCACAGCAGGCGAGCCTTGACCCTGATTGCGCCCATGAGGGCGTGTTCGGCATGTGGTATGGCAAGGGGCCGGGGGTGGACCGCTCGGGCGATGCGCTGCGCCATGGCAATGCCTATGGCTCAAGCCCCAAGGGCGGGGTGCTGGTCGTCGCGGGGGACGATCATGGCTGCGTGTCCTCGTCCATGCCGCACCAGTCCGATGTCGCCTTCATGACCTGGTTCATGCCGACGCTGAACCCCGCCAATGTGGCCGAGTATCTGGAATTCGGTGAATACGGCTATGCGCTCTCGCGCTATTCGGGCACCTGGGTCGGGTTCAAGGCCATTTCGGAAACCGTGGAGTCCGGCCAGTCGGTCGAACTGCCCACTGATCGTGCCTTTACCCTTCCCGAGATCGACCTGCCGCCCGGCGGGTTGCATGTCCGCGCCACCGACCTGCCCAGCCCCGAGATCGAGACCCGCATCGGCCACAAGCTGCGCGCGGTCGAGGCGTTTGTCGAGGCCAACCCCATCGACCGGCGCATCTATGATCTGCCCGAGGCGTCTTTCGGGATCGTCACCACCGGCAAGGGCCATCTCGACACGATGGAGGCGCTGCGCCTGCTGGGGCTTGATGCGCCCGCCTGCCGCCGCCTCGGCATCGATATCTACAAGGTGGGCATGGTCTGGCCGCTCGCGCGCCGCGCGGCGCTCGATTTCGTGCGTGGCAAGCGCGAGGTGCTGGTGATCGAGGAAAAGCGTGGCATCATCGAAAGCCAGTTCAAGGAGTATTTCTACGACTGGCCCGGCGACAAGCCCGAGAAGATGGTCGGCAAGCATGACGCCGCCGCGACCCGCGATCTGGTGCCCTGGACGGGCGAGTTGTCGCCGCTGACACTGGTGCAGATCCTTGCCGAACGGCTCGACCGCCATTTCCCCGGCGAAGACCTGCGCGCGAAGGCCAAGGCACTGACCAATCAGCCGCCGGTTCTGCTGAATGTCGAGGGCGCGAAACGCACGCCGTATTTCTGCTCGGGCTGCCCGCACAACACCTCGACCAAGCTGCCCGAGGGGTCCAAAGCCGCCAGCGGCATCGGCTGCCATGTCATGGCAAGCTGGATGAACCGCAGCACGGTCGGCTTTGCGCAGATGGGCGGCGAGGGCGTGCCGATTGCGGTCGCGCAGAGGTTCAATGGCGGCAAGCACATGTTCCAGAATATCGGCGAGGGGACATGGTATCATTCCGGCTCGCTCGCCGTGCGGCAGGCGGTGGCGGCGGGGGCGAATATCACCTTCAAGATTCTCTACAATGATGCCGTGGCGATGACCGGCGGCCAGCCGGTGGACGGGCCGATCAGCGTGCAGAACATCGCGCAGTCCTGCCGCGCCGAGGGGGTGGAACGGATCGCGCTGGTCTCGGATGCGCCCGAGAAATTCAACCGCCGCGACTTCCCGGCTGGCACCACAATCCATCCCCGTAGCGAACTGGATGCCGTGCAGCGCGACTTGCGCGAGGTGAAGGGAGTGAGCGCGCTGATCTATGAACAGACCTGCGCCACCGAGAAGCGCCGCCGCCGCAAGCGCGGGCAGGCGGAAGACCCCAAGCGTTTCGTGATGATCAACCCGCTGGTCTGCGAGGGCTGCGGCGATTGCTCGGTCGAGAGCAACTGCCTGTCCGTGGAGCCGGTCGAGACCGCGCTGGGGCGCAAGCGCAAGATCAACCTGTCCTCCTGCAACAAGGATTTCTCCTGCCTCAACGGGTTCTGCCCCAGTTTTGTCACCGTGGAGGTGGCCACGCGGCGCAGGAAAAGTGGTGCCGAGTTCGATCTGGCGGGCGCGCTGGTCGATTTGCCTACCCCGCCGCTACCTGCGCTGGATGACCCTTATGACCTGCTGGTGACAGGAGTGGGCGGCACGGGTGTCGTGACCGTGGGGGCGCTGATCACCATGGCCGCGCATCTGGAAGGCAAGGGATCGAGCGTGCTCGATTTCACTGGTTTCGCGCAGAAATTCGGCACTGTGCTCAGCTATATCCGGCTTGGCGCGCGGCCCGAGGAGATCCATCAGGTGCGCATTGACCGCGGCGCGGCGGATGCCGTGATCGGCTGCGATGCGGTGGTGACTTCCGCCAGCGCGGCTTCGCAGCATTACCGCAAAGGCACGCGCATGGTGCTCAACCGCGCCGAGATGCCGACCGGCGATCTGGTGCTGAACCGCGACGCCGATCTGCGGCTGGCCGCGCGCGAGAAGGTCATTGCCGGGGCTGTGGGGGCGGAAAACCTCTGGGGCTTCGATGCCAACCGTCTCTCAGAGCGGCTGATGGGCGATACCGTCTTTGCCAATGTGATGATGCTGGGCTTTGCCTGGCAGAAGGGGCTGGTCCCGGTCAGCAAGCTGGCGCTGCGGCAGGCCATTGTGCTCAATGGCACGGCGATTGAGCGCAACCACCGCGCGTTCGATATCGGGCGGCTGATGGCCGCGCATCCCGAACGCCTGCCGCAGGACGCGCCCGAGAAACTGCCCGAGACGCTGGACAAGGTGATCGCCCACCGCGCGGAGTACCTGACCGAGTATCAGGACGCCGCCTATGCTGCGCGCTATCGCGACCGGCTGGCGCAGTTCCGCGCCACATTGCCCGACGATCTGGCGGATGAGTTGACCCTGATCGCGGCAAAGGCGCTGTTCCGGCTGATGGCCTACAAGGATGAATACGAGGTCGCGCGCCTGCATACCCGGACCGGGTTCGACAAGACGCTCGCCGCCGAGTTCGAGCCGGGGTTTCGCGTCAATTACCACATGGCGCCGCCGCTGCTGTCCTGGCGCAAGGATGCCCGTGGCCGTCCGCGCAAGCGCGTCTTCGGTGCATGGCTGAGCCCGGTGATGCGCGGGCTTGCATCGATGCGCCGGGTGCGGGGCACATGGCTCGATCCGTTCGGCCATGGACACGACCGGCGCGAGGAACGCGAATTGATTGACTGGTATGAGGGCATCCTGTCCCGGCTTGGCCCGCTGGTGCAGAGCGAGTCTGCCGGACAGGCCCGCGCTATCCTGTCTGCGGCGCTGGAATTCCGGGGCTATGGGCCAGTGAAATCCGCCGCAATCGCGAAGGGCAGGCCCGAGGCCGACCGGATGCTGGCGGAACTGGCGGGCGGGCAGGGGTGAGCGCGGCCCGATCAGGGCAGGGCAGGTGGGTTCAGCCCCACTGCACCTCGCCCAGAAAGATATAGCCTGCGCCATAGATCGTCTTGATCAGGCGCGGGTTGCGGGGGTCTTCGCCAAGCTTGGTGCGCAGCCGCGAGATGCGCACATCCATCGCACGGTCGAAGCTTTCACCTGCCGCACCCCCCAGCGCGTCGAGCATCTGCGCGCGCGAGATCAGGCGCTTGGGGCTGTCGAGAAAGAGCCGCAGCACTTCGCCTTCGGCATGGCTGAAACTCACCTCGTTTCCTGCGTCATCAATCAGCAGATAGCGATCGAATTCGGCCGTCCAGCCGTTGAAATGCGCGCGCATGGCGCGGGTCTCGGTCGGGGGGGCGGGTTTGCGCAGCCGCGCGCGGATGCGCGCCACCACTTCGGCGGGGTCAAACGGCTTGATGATGTAGTCATCGGCCCCCAGTTCCAGCCCCGTCACCCTATCCTGCACCTGCGCGCGCCCCGAGATGATGATGATCGTGGCCCCCGATTCCAGCGCGAGCCGGTGCACCAGCGCCAGCCCGTCGCGGTCGGGCAGGCCGAGATCGACAAGGCAGACATCGGGCGTGGTGCGGCGCAGCGCGGCCTCGAATTCGGTGGCGCGCGCATAGGCCGTGGTCTGGAACCCCGCCTCGCGCAGCGCAGTCGAGAGCACCTGACGGATCTCGGGCTCGTCATCAAGGATGGCGACATGGGGAGAGGTGCTCATCGGGCATGCTCCAGCGCCTGCGCCAGATCGGGCAGGGTGAACGGCTTGGGCAGCACGGGAAACTCCACCTCCGCCGCGCGGCGCAGCGCGTCCGAGGCGGGAAGCGCGGTCATCAGATGCAGCCGCGCGAGCCCCTTCGCGCGGGCAGCGCGCAACAGGTCCAGCCCCGAGCCGCCGCCGGCAAGGTTGATGTCCGAGAGCACCAGCCCCAGCCCCGGCAGGTCGATCAACCCCAGCGCCTCGTCATGGCTGGCGGCCTCGATCACGCTGTGGCCCAGATCGCAAAGCATGGCGCGCACGCTTTCGCGGATCGTGTCGGTATCCTCGACCAGCAGCACCAGCCCGCCCTCCTGCCTGCGCGTCGCGGGGGCGGGCTTGAAGGGCAGGCGCAGGACGACCTGCGCGCCCCCTGCCGGGTGATTGGCCAGCCGCACCGTACCGCCCGAGAGCGTCACCTGATCATAGACCATGGCCAGCCCCAGCCCGGACCCTTCATGACCCTTGGTAGTGAAGAACGGATCCATGCCTTTCTCAAGGGCCTCGGGGCTGAACCCCGTACCAGTATCGCTGACCCGAAATTCCAGCCATGTGTTGCTCACGCGCCGAGCGCTCAGGGCGATCTTGCCTTGCTCTGGCCCCAGCGCATCGCGCGCGTTCAGGATCAGGTTCAGCAGCGAATTCTGTACTGCGCCCTGATCGAGCATCAGCGGCGGCAGGCCCTCGTCCAGTTCGACACTCAGCGTGATTCTGTCAGGCAGGGCAGGGCGGGCCATCAGCAGCATGTCATCGAACAGCGCGCGCAGATCGGTGGGCTGGGGACGCAATTCGCGATGGCCCGATATGGTGGCGATGCGATCCAGCAGCACCCCGCCGCGACGGGCGGCGGAAATGGTCGATTGCACCTGTTGCAGCGCCTGTGCAGGCAGATCGTTGCGCCGGGCAAGCTGACCCTGCAGGCCGAGGATGATGGTCAGCAGATTGCCGAAATCATGCGCCAGCCCCGAGGAAAGCTGTGCTGCGAGTTCGCGTTTGCGCGTCTGCGCCAGCGCGGCGCGGGCCTGCGCCTCTTCCGTAACATCCATCGACAGCACATAGATGCCGTTGATCGGCCCGTCCGCGATCTGATCAGGGGTCAGCGCCAGCCGGATTCGCCGCCCCGACTCGTCATGGGTGAATTCATGCACCGAGTTCTCGCCCTCCAGCGCCCGCTCCAGCCAGGGGCGGATCTTGTCGAACATCGGCCCGAGCGCCTCGCGGGCGGGCAGGCCGACGATCTCTTGCGGCAGGCCGGGAAAGATCGACGACAGGCGGCGGTTGGAAAAGGTATAGGACAAGTCGCGGTCCATATGGGCGATATGGGCGGGCATCATCTCGGTCGTCAGCCGCGTGCGCGCCTCCATCTCGGTCAGTTCGCGCTTGGCCTGTTCCAGCGCGGCATTCGAGGCCGCCAGCGCGCGGTTGGTCTGGGCCAGTCGCTCGGCATGAGCGATGAGGTCATGGCTCAACTCTTCCGAGCGCGCCTGTAACAACCGCTCCTGGATCTTGACCTCGGTGATGTCGGTATAGACCGTCACCCAGCCCCCCTGTGGCAGCGGTGCGCCCTCGACCGAGATCCAGCGACCATTGGCGCGCTTGCGTTCCATGTAATGGGGCACAAAGGCGCGCGCGGCATCGACGCGCACGCGCACGGCCTCTTCGATATCCTCGATCGGCCCGTATTCGCCGCGCGTGACCAGATAGCGGATCGTGTCCTCGAATTCGGCTCCCGGCTGGACCAGCCAGTCGGGCAGGCCGAACATTTCCTGATAGCGGCGGTTGCTGACCGACAGGCGCAGATCGCGGTCAAAAATCGACAACGCCTGCTGAATCATGTTCAGCCCGGCCCCCATCAGTTTTATATGGGTCATCTCCGACAAGGACATGCGCCATTCCTCCCCTGCGAGGATGCTACCTTGCCCACAGGCAGCCGAAAAGCCCGGAAAAGGGCCAGTTACAATTCGTAAGAATTGCGCAAAACTGCCGCAAGAATCGCCCGCGCAGATAAGCGCCGGATAGCGCGGGTCGTCTGGGAGGACGGCCCCTGCCCGCCACGAGGAAGAGGAGGCCCCGTGACCGTGACCCCTGAGATCAAGCTCTCCCCCGAGCAATCCTCGGTCCCCGCGCTGCTGGCGCGCAATGCCCGGCTTCACGGGATGCAGACTGCCTATCGCGAAAAGGAATTCGGCATCTGGCAAAGCTGGACCTGGGCCGAGACGCAAGCCGAGGTCCGGGCCATGGCGCTGGGCTTTCTGGCGCTGGGCATGGCGCGCGGCGATTACGTCGCCATTATCGGGCGCAACCGGCCCGCGCTCTATTGGGCAATGGTGGCGGCGCAGTCGGTCGGCGCGATCCCGGTGCCGCTCTATCAGGACGCGGTGGCCGAAGAGATGGCCTATGTGCTCGACCATTGCGGCGCGCGCTTCGTCGTCTGCGGCGATCAGGAGCAGGTCGACAAGGTGATCGAGGTGCAGGAGAAAGTGACCTGCATCGAGGAGATCATGTATCTCGACAAGCGGGGGATGCGGAAATACGACCACAGCCATATGAACTGGCTGGAAGACGTGATGCGCGAGGGGCGCGCGGCGGAAACCCGTTTTGCAAAAGAGCTGGAGACGCGCCTGAAAGAGCTGACGCTCGATCATACCTGCGTCATGCTCTATACCTCGGGCACCACCGGCAAGCCCAAGGGCGTGGTGCTGTCGAACCGCAACATCATCGTCACTTCGAAGAACTCTTCGGAATTCGACCATCTGAAGCCCGGTGACGAAATCCTCGCCTATCTGCCGATGGCCTGGGTGGGCGATTTCATCTTTGCCATCGGGCAGGCCTACTGGACAGGGTTCTGCGTCAACTGCCCGGAATCGGCGCAGACCATGATGACCGATCTGCGCGAAATCGGGCCGACCTATTATTTCGCCCCGCCGCGCATTTTCGAGAACATGCTGACCACCGTGATGATCCGGATGGAGGATGCCTCGCCCTTCAAGCGCCGGATGTTCCATCACTTCATGGACTTTGCGCGCGATGTCGGGCCGAAATTGCTGGATGGCAAGGATGTCGGGCTGGGCGCGCGGCTGAAATATGCGCTTGGCAATCTGCTGGTCTATGGTCCGCTGAAGGACACGCTCGGTCTGCGTCGCATTCGGGTGGCCTATACGGCCGGTGAGGCCATCGGGCCGGAGATCTTCGATTTCTACCGCTCGCTCGGGATCAACCTGAAACAGCTTTACGGCCAGACCGAGGCGTCGGTCTTCATCACCCAACAGCCCGATGGCGAGGTGCGTTCGGATACGGTCGGTGTGCCCTCACCGGGCGTCGAGGTGCGCATCGCCGAAAGCGGCGAGGTGTTCTACCGCTCGCCCGGCACGTTCGAGAGCTATTACAAGAACCCCGAGAGCACGGCCTCCACCAAAGACCCGGAAGGCTGGGTCGCGACCGGTGACGCTGGCTTCTTCGAGGAAGGCTCGGGCCATCTGCGGATCATCGACCGCGCCAAGGACGTGGGCAAGATGGCCGATGGCAGCATGTTCGCGCCGAAATATGTCGAGAACAAGCTGAAGTTCTTTCCCAATATCCTGGAATCCGTGGTCTTCGGCAACAATCGCGACCGCTGCGTGGCCTTCATCAATATCGACCTGAATGCCGTCGGGTCATGGGCCGAGCGCAACAACATCGCCTATTCCAGCTATCAGGAACTGGCGGGTTTGAAGCCGGTGCTCGACACGATCCAGGAGCATGTCGAGACCGTCAATGAAAGCGTGGCGCAGGACGAGATGCTGGCAGGGTGCCAGATCCACCGCTTCCTGGTGCTGCACAAGGAACTGGACGCTGACGACGGCGAGATGACCCGCACCCGCAAGGTGCGCCGCCGGATTGTCGAAGAGAAATTCGCCGATCTGATCGACGCGCTTTATGGCGGCAAGGACAGTATCTATACCGAGACCGAAGTCACCTATGAGGACGGGCGCAAGGGCAAGCTGAAGGCGACGCTCGAGATCCGTGATGCCAAGGTCTTTGGCTCCGCGCAGCGGATGGCGGCGGAATGAGTCCGACACCGCCCCCCGCCGAGCAGCCGAAATACCCGGTTGCTGCTGTCATAGCCATTGCCGGGCTGATCCTCGCCTTTGCCGTGGTGCGGTTCTTTCCCGAATTCCTGAAGCCGGCCATCAGCGGCTCGATCACGGGTGCTTTCGGAATTCTTGCCCTGCAGCGGATCTGGCCGGGCCTGCCATTGGCACGGATTCACTACATCATCGGTTCGGTCATCGCCTACGGGCTGGTGGTCGGCCTAGTCGGGAGGCTCTGAGCGATGCTCGATACTCAGCCTGAGGAAGGCTATGTCACCGCCGACGGTCGCAAGATCGGCGGTGTGGCGATGGAGATGAAGAATATCACGCTGCGCTTCGGCGGTGTGGTCGCGATCAAGGATATTTCATTCGATATCCGTTGGGGCGAAGTGCGCGCCATCATCGGGCCGAATGGTGCGGGCAAGTCCTCGATGCTCAATGTCATATCGGGCTTCTACAACCCGCAGGAGGGCGAGATCATCTACAAGGGCTACAAGCGCCCGAGGATGCGCCCCTATCAGGTGGCCCGCACCGGGATAGCCCGGACCTTCCAGAACATCGCGCTGTTCGAGGGCATGTCGGTGCTCGACAACATCATGACGGGCCGGTTGCATCATATGAAGGCCAATCTCTTCCAGCAGGCGCTCTGGTGGGGCAAGGCCAGCCGCGAAGAGCAGGAAAACCGTGAGAAGGTCGAGAAGATCATCGACTTTCTGGAAATCCAGCATATCCGCAAGACCCCTGTGGCGCGGCTGCCTTACGGGCTGAAAAAGCGCGTGGAGCTTGCCCGCGCACTGGCCGCCGAACCCTCGATCCTGCTGCTCGACGAGCCCATGGCGGGCATGAATGTCGAGGAAAAAGAGGACATGTGCCGCTTCATCCTTGATGTGAATGACGAATTCGGCACGACCACAGTGCTGATCGAACATGACATGGGCGTGGTGATGGACTTGTCCGACCGCGTGGTCGTCATGGATTACGGCAAGAAGATCGGCGATGGCACGCCCGACGAGGTGCGTAACAACGAAGAGGTCATCAAGGCCTATCTGGGGGTGGCGCATGAGTGACGTCTTGCCCCTCGAAGAGGCGTTCGAGATATGTGTCGCGTCAGCCGTTTCGGGACAGCCTGTCATTCCGGAAAACGCGACCTTGCTGGCCGATCTGCGCGACAGCCCCTTTGGCGGCCTGAGCCTGACTGTTCCGACAGATGTCGGCGAAGTCTGGATGGACTACACCCGAAATAATGGTGTCCTTGTAAGCTGTTCCGTCTGGGGCGGGAACTTCAGGGATGAGACCGCAGCTTTCACCCTCACATGGGCAGATCACGGCCATAGAGCGCTCGACTGGCTGCACGCACGGGGACAGAAAGCGGATGCGATCGACAGCCGGGTTGCACCAGACCCTGATGTACCTGTCGAGCGGATCATTCTGTGTCCGGATGCAGAGGGCGATGCGTTCGTCGCATCAGCGTCGTCCTTCACCTTTGACGGTGAAGTTGACGAAGAGGCGACCTTCTATGACCCCGCAGGAGCCCTGGATTTCGGGGTCTCTCGCGCTTCTGAACTGAACTGTGCCGAATTGAGGAGGGCAGAATATGCCTGATACACTGCTTTTCGCGATGGAGGCCACGCTGAATGGCCTTACGGCCGGGGTCATGTATGCGCTTGTCGCGCTGGGCTTCGTGCTGATCTTCAAGGCCAGCGGTATCTTCAACTTCGCGCAAGGGGTGATGGCGCTGTTCGCGGCGCTGACGCTGGTGGGCTTTCAGTCCGGCCAGATTCCATTTTCGCATCTGATCAATGCGATCTTCGGCACAAGGCTGCATCATTTCGGCTGGAACATGCCCACGCTGCTGGCCATTCCGGCCACAGTCGCAGTGATGATTCTGCTGGCGATCCTGATCGAACGCTTCGTGCTCAAGCATCTGATCAATCAGGAGCCGATCATCCTGTTCATGGCCACAATCGGCCTTGCCTATCTTCTTGAAGGCGTGGGCGACATCATGTGGGGGGCCGAGGTCAAGGCGCTCGATGTCGGCCTGCCCAAGGGCATGTCCGATACAGTGGACGAACTGACCTTCAACTGGTTCGGCTACGGCTTCTTCATCGACCGGTTGGAGCTATGGGCGGCGGGGATTGCGGCGGTGCTTGTGGCCTCGCTGACGATCTTCTCGCAATACACCAAGCAGGGCCGCGCGCTGCGGGCGGTGGCCGATGATCACCAGGCCGCGCTTTCGGTGGGTATCTCGCTGCGGTTTATCTGGGTGCTGACATGGTCGATCGCGGGCATTGTCGCTCTGGTCGCGGGGATCATGTGGGGCTCCAAGTCCGGCGTGCAGTTCTCGCTGTCGCTGATCGCGCTCAAGGCCCTGCCGGTGCTGATCCTGGGCGGCTTCACCTCGATCCCCGGTGCCATTATCGGCGGGCTGATCATCGGGGTAGGCGAGAAGCTCTTCGACTTCTTCATGCAGCCGATCATAGGCGGCGCAACCGAGAACTGGTTTGCCTATATGCTGGCGCTGGTCTTCCTGCTGTTCCGACCACAAGGGTTGTTCGGCGAACGTATTATCGAGAGGGTGTAGAGAGATGCTGTATCGTGAGGCAGGCGACTTCAAGGCAAGCTATGTCGCCGACAGCCAGACCTTTCCGATCAAGTTCGACCGGTATGGCTATTACTTCGTCCTGGGTTTCGCCTTTCTGGTGATGCCTCTGATCATCAACGACTACTGGGCCAACGCCATCGTCGTGCCCTTCCTGATCTACACGATTGCCGCACTGGGGCTGAATATCCTGATCGGCTATTGTGGGCAATTGTCGCTGGGCACCGGTGGATTCATGGCGGTGGGCGCCTATGCCAGCTACAAGTTGATGACGGCCTTTCCTGATTACAACATCGTCTTCGTGATCATCACTGCAGGGCTGGTCACCTCTATGGTGGGGGTGCTGTTCGGACTGCCATCGCTCAGGATCAAGGGCTTTTATCTGGCCGTGGCAACACTGGCGGCGCAGTTCTTCCTGATCTGGCTGTTCACGCGGACGCCGTGGTTCTTCAACTACTCGCCCACGGGCATGATCTCGGCCCCCACGCGCGAGGTGTTCGGCTATCCGGTCACGGGTCCGCGCGCCAGCGCCGTGTCGATGTATCTGATCTGCCTGTGCTTCCTTGTGTCGCTGGCCTGGCTGGCGCGCAACCTGACGCGCGGCACGCTGGGGCGGCAGTGGATGGCGATCCGCGACATGGACATCGCCGCCGAGATCATCGGGGTGAACCCGCTGATGGCCAAGCTGACTGCCTTTGCCGTGTCCTCGTTCTTCATCGGCGTTGCGGGGGGGCTGTTGTTTACCGTCTATCTGGGCGCGGCCGAGGCGGGCGAGGCCTTCGGCATCGACAAGTCCTTCCTTGTTCTGTTCATGGTCATCATCGGGGGGCTGGGCTCGATCTTCGGCGCCTTTGCCGGGGCCTTCTTTCTGATCGTGGGGCCGGTGCTGCTGAAGCTTCTGCTGGTCAATACGCTGGGCTGGCCCACCGACCTCGCCGCGCATCTGGAGATCATGATCGTCGGCGCGCTGATCCTCGTGTTCCTGATCCTGGAGCCGCATGGCATCGCCGCGCTCTGGCGCACGATCAAGGAAAAACTACGCCTCTGGCCCTTCCCCTACTAAGGGGGCGGGCTGCAATCTGAAACTGTCATCTACGGGAGGAGACACCAATGACGATGACCCGACTGGCGGCAACCCTTGCGGCCACCATGATCGCAGCAGGGCCTGCACTGGCCGACACGCTGCACTTTCCCAACCTCAGCTATCGCACCGGCCCCTTTGCCGCTGGCGGTATCCCCTTCGCCGATGGATATGCCGACTATTTCACGCTGATCAACGAGCGTGACGGCGGCATCGGTGGCGTACCGATCCGTTACACCGAATGCGAGACGGCCTATAACACCGAGCGCGGCGTGGAATGCTACCAGTCGATCCGCGGTGACAGCCCGCTGGTGATCCAGCCGCTCTCGACCGGTATCACCTATCAGCTCATCCCGCGCACGATGGAAGATGGCGTCCCCATGCACACCATGGGTTACGGGCGCACCTCGGCGGTGAATGGTGAAGTGTTCAACTGGACCTTCAACTACCCGGCAAACTACTGGGATGGTGCCAGTGTGATCATCAACTACCTTCTGGACGAGAATGACGGCGCGCTCGAGGACAAGAAGATCGTTCTGCTCTATCACAACTCGGCCTATGGCCGCGAGCCGATCCCGACACTGACCCGTCTTTCCGAACGGCTGGGTTTCGAGCTTCTGACCATCGGCGTTGACAGCCCCGGTCAGGAACAGGGCAGCCAGTGGCTGCAAATCCGCCGCGAGCGTCCTGATTACGTTGTGATGTGGGGCTGGGGCGTGATGAACCCGACCGCGATCCAGGAAGCCGCGAATATCCGTTTCCCGATGGAAAACTTCATCGGCGTGTGGTGGTCGGGCTCGCAGCAGGACGTGTTGCCCGTGGGCGAGGGTGCGCATGGCTACAAGGCGCTGGCGATGCACGGCACCGGCACGGATTACCCGATCTATGAGGATCTGATGAACTACGTGATCGAGCCCGGCCTCTATGCCGGCACCGGTGACGAGGTCGGCACCGTGCTCTATTCGCGTGGCATGTATGCGGCCATGCTGGCGGTGGAAGCCGCCAAGACAGCACAGGAAATCCATGGTGTGGCCAATATCACCCCTGCGATGATGCGCGACGGGATGGCCAATCTCGAGATCACCGAGGAGCTGATGGTCGAGCTTGGCCTGCCCAATTTCGGCCCGGCTTTCTCGGTTGCCTGTGAAAACCACGGTGGCTCGGGCGCGGCGATGATCCAGCAATGGGACGCCAATGCCGGTGAGTGGAACCTCATCACCGACTGGATCTCGCCGGACCGTGAACTGATCATGGAGATGGTCATGGAAGACAGCCTCGCCTTTGCGGCTGAAAACGACATGACCCCGTCCTGCATGAACTGACCTTACAGGGGGCGCGCACAGCGCGCGCCCCCTCCAGACCTGTAACCAAGAGGCATTGACCAATGCTCGACGCCAGCCCGACCCAGACCGCGCTTCTCGAGGTCAACAATATCGAGGTGCTCTACAACCATGTGATTCTCGCGCTGAAAGGGGTCAGCATCGATGTGCCCAAGGGCGGCATCACGGCGTTGCTGGGTGGCAATGGTGCGGGTAAATCGACCACACTCAAGGCGATTTCCAACCTCATCCATTCCGAACGCGGCGAAGTCACCAAGGGCTCGATCAGCTATGAGGGCAAATCGGTCGTCGGGCTTGATCCGGCCGATCTTGTCAAGATGGGGGTCGTCCAGGTGATGGAAGGGCGGCATTGCTTCGAACACCTGACAGTCGAGGAAAACCTGCTCACCGGTGCCTATACCCGTCGCGACGGTCGCGGCGCGGTCGCCGAAGACCTCGAGATGGTCTATGAATATTTCCCCCGACTGAAAGAGCGCCGCAAGTCGCAGGCCGGCTATACCTCGGGCGGTGAGCAACAGATGACCGCCATCGGGCGTGCGCTGATGTCGCGGCCCAAGATGATCCTTCTGGATGAGCCATCGATGGGGCTCGCGCCGCAACTCGTGGAACAGATCTTCGAGATCGTCGCGCGGCTCAATTCCGAGCAGGGCGTGACCTTCCTGCTGGCCGAGCAGAACACCAATGTCGCGCTGCGCTATGCGAATACCGGGTTCATTATGGAAAACGGGCGCATCGTGATGGAGGGGACCGCCAAGGATCTGCGCGAAAACCCCGATGTGAAGGAATTCTACCTCGGCATGTCCGACAAGGGGCGCAAGAGCTTCCGCGAAGTGCGTTCCTATCGCCGCCGCAAGCGCTGGCTGGCGTGACATGGCCGATGGACCCGCGACACAGCCGCGAGAGGGCAATGACATGACCCCCTTTGATGCTCTCGAAATCCGCTCTGACGAGGCCCGCGAGAGCGACCTCGCGCGCGACCTGCCGCGCGCGCTGCGCGCGGCGCTGGCCGCACCAGGGCTGGCCGCGCATCTGGGCGAGATTGACCCGGACGCCTTCACCGACCTCGCGTCGCTTGCCCGTCTGCCTGTACTGCGCAAATCCGCGCTCGTGGCGGCGCAGCGGGCAAAGCCGCCCTTCGGCGGGCTGAACGCAACTGACCTGACGGCATTCGAGCATGTCTTCCAGTCGCCGGGCCCGATCTACGAGCCAGGGCGCACGGGCCATGACTGGTGGCGGTTAGGCCGGTTCCTGCATGCGTCCGGCGTGGGCAGCGGCGATGTGGTGCAGAACTGCTTTTCCTACCATCTCGTGCCTGCGGGCATGATGTTCGAAAACGCCGCCCGCGCGGTCGGGGCCACAGTCCTGCCTGCAGGGACAGGGCAGACCGAACTGCAGGTCATCGCCGCGCGCGATGTGGGAGCGAGCGCCTATGCGGGTACGCCCGATTTTCTCAAGGTCATTCTGGAAAAGGCCGATGCGATGGGCGTGACGCTGGGAATCACGCGGGCCGTGGTGGGCGGCGGGGCGCTGTTCCCCAGCCTGCGCGATTTCTACACCGGGCGCGGCATCACTTGTCGCCAGTGCTATGCCACCGCCGATCTGGGCAATATCGCCTACGAGACCGACGCGCTCGAGGGCATGGTCGTCGATGAGGGCGTGGTGGTCGAGATCGTTCGCCCCGGCACCGGCGATCCGGTGCCCGAGGGCGAAGTGGGCGAAGTGGTCGTGACCACGCTAAACCCCGATTACCCGCTGATCCGTTTCGCGACGGGCGATCTCAGCGCCGTGATGCCGGGGCCAAGCCCCTGCGGGCGCACGAATATGCGCATCAAGGGCTGGATGGGCCGCGCCGACCAGACCACCAAGATCAAGGGCATGTTCGTGCGCCCCGAGCAGGTTGCGGCACTGGTCGCGCATCACGACGAGATCCATCGCGCGCGCGTCATCGCCAGCCGCGCGGGTGAAAAGGACGTGATGACCGTGCGCATCGAGACCCGCGCGCAGAATCCGGCATTGTATGAAGCGACCGTGCTGTCTACTCTGAAGCTCAAGGGCGAGGTCGAGCTTGTGCCCCCTGGGTCATTGCCGAATGACGGGCTGGTGATCGAGGATCTGCGCCGCTACGACTGAGCCCCGGCACAGGCATCAGGGCGGAGGGACGGCAATGCGCAAGACTTTGGCGGTGGTCTTCGGGCTCGTGCTGGCGGCGACGCGGGTGCAGGCCGAGGGGGTTGCGCTTGTCATCGACAATGACGCCGATGCCGATCTGTCGCAGGCCGTGACAGCACTCGAGACGGTCGGCTTTCACGTTGTTTCAGGCAGCGCGCTTGATGCCGAGGAAATGCGCGCCCAACTTGCTGGCGCGCAAGATCAGATCCTGCGCGCCGAAGCCGGACATGTGGTGGTCATTCTTGCCGGGACTTACGTGCATTTCGCGGGCGGTGGCTGGCTTCTGGCCGCCGATGCCGAGGCCCCGGCGCTGGGGCTTGCCGACGGGCAGGGGCTGCGGCTGGATGTCGTGTTCGAAATCGCAGCCAGTGCAGGCGAAAAGGCGCTGGTCTGGCTGGGGAAAGGCGATGCAGAGATGGCCGAGCCCGGCACTGGGCTGGTGGCCGGTCTTCCTGCAGAGTTCGCCCTGCCCGAGGGGCTCGGGGTGATGCGCGGCACACCCGAAATCGTGTTGGCCGGTCTTGACGAGATCCTGCAACCGGGCACCGCGCCCGAGACAGTGCTGCGCCGGGTTGCGGGGCTGGAGGCCGCAGGCACACTCGACCTGCGCCGCGCGTTCCTGCCCGAAGGGTTTGCTCCGCTGGCGCGCGCTGACCGGCGTGCCTTTGAGGCCGCGGTCGAGGCCGATACCGAAGCGGCGTTTCTGGACTATCTTGCAGCCTATCCCAACGGATTGAACGCGCAGGCCGCGCGCGCCGAGCTCGAGCGCATCCGCACGGCGCCCGACCGGATCGAGGCGGCGTTGTTCCTGACCCGCGACGAACGCCGCGCGATCCAGCGCGATCTGAGCGTGCTGGGCTATGACACGCGCGGAATTGACGGGATTTTCGGCCCCGGCACGCGCGGCGCGATCGGGGGCTGGCAGCGCGACACCGAGCGTGAGGTGACGAGTTTCCTTGATCGTAACCAGATCTTCGCGCTGGCCCGCGATGCCGCCGAACGCACTGCCGAAATCGAGGCCGAGGAACGCGCCCGCCGGGAAGCTGCCGAACGCGCGGATCGTGACTTCTGGGCCGTGACCGGGGCTGCGGGCGACGAGCCGGGGCTGCGCAGCTATCTGCAGCGCTACCCGGACGGGATTTTCGCCGATCTGGCCCGTGAG
Organism: Paracoccaceae bacterium; assembly: GCA_007116575.1. Lineage (GTDB taxonomy): Bacteria > Pseudomonadota > Alphaproteobacteria > Rhodobacterales > Rhodobacteraceae > Roseinatronobacter. The sequence goes on along the minus strand of SKIF01000045.1, from coordinate 13,657 downwards.
CGTCTGGAGCGGATCGCGCAAGAGACGCGCGATGCCGACCGCGCGCGCGATCTTGCGGCATGGCGGCGCGCCAGCCAGATCGACTCGCCTTCGGCCTATATGGCCTATCTGCGCGAATGGCCCGAGGGCGAGTTCGCCGACCTTGCCCGGGCGCGGCTGGATGAGGCTCAACCGCCGCTGCAGCCAGTTCCGCCTGAGCCTTCGCCCGACCCCTCGCTGGAGGAACAGGCCCGCGCCACCGAAGCCGCGCTTGGCCTGAACCATGCCACGCGCCTGCTGATCGAGCGTCGGCTGGCGCGGCTGGGCTTCGACCCCGGCCCGGTGGATGGGGTCTTCGATGCGCAGACCCGCGTCGCCATCGTACAGGCGCAGCAACTCTTCGACCTGCGCCCGACCGGCTATGTCAATCAGGATCTGCTGACCATGCTGGTCAGCAGCCTGTTCCGCGAGTTTTTCAACTGAGCAGGGTTGCACCGCGGCAGGGTGGGCGCTAGAGCCTGCCGAACCGCCACGGAGACCCGCGCCATGCTGCCCGCTGATGACCGCCTGATCGTCGCTCTTGACCTGCCCAATGCGCTGGCCGGGCTGGAGCTTGCGCAGCAACTGGGCGATGCGGTCTCGTTCTACAAGATCGGGCTGGGGATGCTGACCGGCGGCGGGCTGGCGCTGGCCAATGAGTTGAAGCAGGAACATGGCAAGCGCATCTTCCTGGACATGAAATTCTTCGATATCGGTGCGACCGTCGAGGCCGCCGTGCGCGGCATCGCGGCTTATGATCTGGATTTCCTGACCGTTCAGGGCGATCCGCATGTGGTGGCGGCCGCGCGGGCAGGGGCCGGGGGGGCGGGGCTGAAGATCCTCGCCGTCACGGTGCTGACCTCGCTGGACCGGGCCGATCTCGATGCCAGCCTGATCCGCCCCGGCGATCTGGCCGAGATCACGCTCGAACGCGCCGCGCGCGCATTCGAGGCCGGGGCAGACGGCGTCATCGCCAGCCCACAGGAAGCCAGCGCCATCCGTGCCCTGCCGCAAGCGCAGGGCAAGCTGATCGTCACGCCGGGCGTGCGGCCCGCAGGCGCGGCGATGGGTGATCAGAAACGCATCGCCACTCCGGGCGCGGCGCTGGCGGCAGGGGCTGATCATATCGTGATCGGACGCCCCGTCTGGCAGGCCCCCGATCCGCGCGCGGCGGTGCAGGACGTTCTGGCCGAGATTGCGGCGGTCTGATACGCCATCTGTTGTGTTGCCTTGCGCGGGCGTTCAGTGCTTGGCACCCCAACTCGCCGAGGCCGATTTTCGGGTAAAGAACTCGCCCAGGAGCCCCAGCACGATCAGCGCAAGCCCGAACTGGACCGGGTAGAGCGGCGAAGTGTGAATGGGGTTGTAATTGATAAAGGCATAGCCGCGTGCCTGGTCGATCGAGTGGAACAGCGGGTTCCACATGAAATAATGCAGAAAAGCCTCTGGCAGGGAATTGGCGAGGAAGAACTTGCCCGATGCAACCATGTTCATCCGCGTGATCAGCATGGTAAGCATCTTGCTGGCCCCCGGTGCCCAGGGCTTGAGCGCATAAAGCGCGATCCCGATTGCAAGCCCGGAGAACCAGACCGCCAGCAACATACCAAAGGCGGCGATTGGCTGGTGGATTTCCACCGGGGTCCAGATCACATGATAAAAGAACAGGATCACCGAGACCGAGAGCACCTGAATATACAACTCGCCCAGCGCCGCGCCGCCAATCGCGATCAGCGTGTTCATGGGCCGGTGGTTCATCATCTGCGAGGTCGGCCCTTCTGCCCCCGAAACCTGCGCGATCACCTTGACATGGGCCATGAACAGGAACACGCCACTCATCAGATAGATCAGCGTGTCGCCCCGGATGGCCGCCGAGCGCATACCCGCAAAAACAAAGATGATCAGGAATACCGCCACCAGTAGCATCGTCTGCGCGATATTCATCAACAGCCCGATGATGGCGTTGCCATGCTCCTTGCGCACATTGCGAACGGCCTGATTGTAGATCAGCTCGAAGGTCGTGATCACCTGCGACCAGATCGAGCGAGAGCGTATCGGGGCGAGCATTTGCGGCCTTTCGTCTTGTCGCGCCGCGGCACATGCGATAGCCGCGACTGGCCAGAAGATAGGGCCAAAACCGTTAACGTGCAACAAATGCGCCGCGCGTGTGCGGTTCAGCGAAAGGGCAGGCAGATGGAAACCGGGCTTCAGGATACTATGCGCAGACTTGCGATCCAGGCCGGTGCTGCGATCATGGACATCTATGCGCGCGCCGATATCGCTGTCGAGAACAAGGATGACGCCAGTCCCGTGACCGAGGCAGACATGGCCGCGGACCGGATCATCAGCGCGGGCCTGCGCGCGGCCTTTCCCGATATCGCGCTTGTGACCGAGGAGCAGGCCGCGAGCCACAATGTGGCCGCCGAGCGGTTCTTCATTGTCGACCCGCTTGACGGCACCAAGGAATTCATCCGGCGCCGGGGCGATTTCACTGTGAATATCGCCTTGGTCGAACAGGGCGTGCCCGTGCAGGGCGTGGTCTACGCGCCGGCGCGTGCGCGCATGTTCCTCACCCGCGCCGATGGGAGCGCCGTGGAAGAGCAGGGACCGTTTGACCCGGATCGGACGGGCGCGCTCTCGCCGCTGGTGATGCGCCGCCCCGACCCCGAGAGGCTGGTCGTGGTGGCCTCGAAATCGCACCGGGATGCCGCGACCGATGCCTATATCGCGCGCTACAAGGTGGCCGATATGCGCAGCGCGGGCTCTTCGCTGAAATTTTGCCTGCTGGCGGCGGGCGAGGCCGACCTCTATCCACGGTTGGGACGGACGATGGAATGGGACACAGCGGCAGGCCATGCCGTGCTGCGCGCTGCCGGGGGCGAGGTGCTCGCGTTCGACACCCATGCGCCGCTGCATTATGGCAAGCCCGGCTATGCCAATCCGTTCTTTATCGCGCGTCATCCTGATGTTGCGTTGCTGCGCGACTGAAATGCGGGGCAGGCCGAAAGAACCGAAAAAAACCCTGTTTTCGCCACTGGCCGACCGGCTTTCACCATAAACCTGCCCTGATTCACCTGTCTTTAAGCGAGGGATGCGACAACACGACAGATACAGGAGCGGAGTGAATGATGAAACGCAGAGTTACCAAGGCCGTCTTTCCCGTAGCAGGTATGGGCACACGTTTTCTGCCTGCCACCAAGTCGGTGCCCAAGGAAATCATGACGCTGGTGGATCGCCCGCTGATCCAGTACGCGATTGACGAGGCACGCGCGGCCGGCATCACCGAATTCATCTTCGTCACCTCGCGCGGCAAGGGCGCGCTGGAGGATTACTTCGACCGCGCCCCCGAACTGGAAGCCTCGCTGCGCGCCAAGGGCAAGACCGCGCTGATGGAAGTGCTTGAAGCCACCAATATGGACAGCGGCGCGATTGCCTATGTGCGGCAGAATCAGGCGCGGGGGCTGGGTCACGCGGTCTGGTGCGCGCGCCACCTGATCGGGGATGAGCCCTTCGCCGTGCTGCTGCCCGATGACGTGATCGCGGCCGACACGCCCTGTCTCAAACAGATGGTCGAGGGGTATGAACAGACCGGCGGCAACATGATCGCGGCGATGGAAGTCTCGGAAGAGATGGCATCCAGCTACGGGATCATGGATGTCCCCCCCGCCATCAGCCGGGTCATGCCGATGCGCGGCATGGTCGAGAAACCGGCGCCGGGCACGCAGCCCTCCAACCTCGCTGCCATCGGTCGCTATATCCTGACCCCGGATGTGCTGCGCCACCTTGGCGATATCGAGCCGGGCGCGGGAGGCGAGATCCAGTTGACCGACGCCATCGCACGCGAGATTGTCGAGCGGCAGAATGTCTATGGCTACCGCTTCGAGGGGCAGCGCTATGATTGCGGCTCGAAAGCCGGTTTCCTGCAGGCAACCGTTGCCTTCGGTCTCGCCCGCCCCGATCTGGGCACGGAACTGGCGCAATTCCTGACCGATATGGTCGCGCAGCGGCAGGCCGCCGAATAAGCGCGAAGCACCTGCAAGCCGGGCCGTAGGGGGAAACCCCTGCGGCCCGGTCTGCGTTTGTGGTCTTGTGGGCTGTCATGGTCGCGCGGGCAGGGTCTGTGCACTGCTGGCGCAAGGCGGGTTCTGCCGTCGGATACGCCCGCCCTCACGACAGATACGCCGCACGACAATGGGGCGGGGCTGGAGCCCCCTCAGACCGCATCCGACTTAATCTTCTGTTGCGTCGTGAAAGCCCCCTCGGTCCGTGAGATCACGGCCCGAGGGTGCTTTGCGGGTGCCTGCTGTCATGCGCGCTTGATCCCCGCATCTGGCGGTGGGAACCAGACGGGCTTGACGTTCACTGATCCAGAAAACTCCGCAGCTTGCGCGACCGCGAGGGGTGCTTGAGCTTGCGAAGCGCCTTGGCCTCGATCTGGCGGATGCGTTCGCGGGTGACGCTGAACTGCTGGCCGACTTCCTCGAGCGTGTGATCGGTGTTCATGCCGATGCCGAAACGCATCCGCAGCACCCGCTCCTCACGCGCGGTGAGCGAGGACAGGACCCGCGTGGTGGTCTCGCGCAGATTGTCCTGAATCGCGCTGTCCAGCGGCAGCAGCGCATTCTTGTCCTCGATGAAATCGCCAAGCTGGCTGTCTTCCTCGTCGCCGATGGGCGTTTCCAGCGAAATCGGCTCCTTGGCAATCTTCATCACCTTGCGCACTTTATCCAGCGGCATCTGCAGCTTTTCGGCCAGCTCCTCCGAGGTCGGCTCGCGCCCGATCTCGTGCAGCATCTGCCGACCCGTGCGCACAAGCTTGTTGATCGTCTCGATCATATGCACAGGAATACGGATCGTGCGCGCCTGATCGGCAATCGAGCGGGTGATCGCCTGCCGAATCCACCATGTGGCGTAAGTGCTGAACTTGTAGCCGCGCCGATACTCGAACTTGTCCACGGCCTTCATCAGGCCGATATTGCCTTCCTGAATGAGATCAAGGAATTGCAAGCCGCGGTTGGTGTATTTCTTGGCAATCGAGATCACCAGCCGCAGATTGGCCTCGACCATTTCCTTCTTGGCTTGGCGCGCTTCCTTCTCGCCCTTCTGGACCTGCCCCACGAAGCGGCGGAATTCTTCGATATCGACGCCGATATACTGGCCGACCTGCGCCATCTCGCCCCGCAACTCCTCGACCTTGTCGCGCGAGCGGTCCATCAGCGCCTGCCATCCGCGACCGGGTTTTTCGGCCATGCGGTCGCACCAGGCCGGGTCCAGTTCCGAGCCACGATAGGCGTCGATGAATTCGCGCCGGTTGATCCGCGCCTGATCGGCCAGCCGCACCATGGCCGAATCGATCGACATGATGCGCTTGTTGATCCCGTAGAGCTGATCGACCAGCGCCTCGATACGGTTGTTGTGCAGATGCAGCGAGTTCACCAGTTCCACAATCTCGGCGCGCAGCCGCTGATAGTCGCGCTCCTGCGTGTCGGAAAAGCGGCTCTGTTCATTAAGGGTGGCGCGCATCCGCGCGACCTGCATTTCTTCCAGCTCGTCGAAGGCCATCGCGATCCGGTCGAGCGTTTCCAGAACGCGGGGCTTGAGCGCCGTCTCCATAGCCGCAAGCGACAGATTCGACTGGTCGTCCTCGTCATCCTCGTCATCGGTTTTCTGGATCGGATTGCCGTCGGCATCAAGTTCGGGCTGGTCGTTGCGCTCGCGCCGCGACGAGGCTGTTTCGGGCGTGGCCAACCCTTCGGTCACGGGCACGGCGTCATCATCGTCTTCGACCGCATTGCCGAAAGTGGTTTCAAGGTCGATCACATCGCGCAGCAGGACATCCTCGTTGAGAAGCTCGTCGCGCCAGATGGTGATGGCCTGAAACGTCAGCGGGCTTTCGCACAGCCCGAGAATCATGGTGTTCCGCCCAGCCTCGATCCGCTTGGCAATCGCGATCTCGCCCTCGCGCGACAACAGCTCAACCGAGCCCATCTCGCGCAGATACATGCGCACCGGGTCGTCGGTGCGGTCGAGTTTCTCGTCACTGGTGCTTGGCGCGACGGCGACCTCGCGCGACCCGCCGGTCTCGACCACCGCGCCGCCCTTGGTCGCGCCCTCGGATTCGTCACTCTCTTCGTCATCCTCGATGATGTTGATGCCCATTTCCGAGAGCATCGACATCACGTCCTCGATCTGTTCGGACGAGACCTCATCGGGCGGCAGAGCCTTGTTAAGCTGTTCGTAAGTGATGAAGCCCCGTTCCTTGGCCTGCGAAATCATCCGCTTGATCGAGGCCTGGCTGACGGTCTGCGCGTTGTCGGGGTCCTGATCGTCGGGGCGAGTGTCGTCGGTGTCTTTGGCGGCCATGGAAGCTCCCGAAACTGAGGTTGCAGCGAGAGGCGCGAATCGCTGTCACGAATCACGCCGCTCCTGTCCTTGATTGGGGGTATTTAGGGAAGATGACGGGGTTTTTCCAGTTCCAGTGGCCAGATTCACACGTTCAAACGTGCGCTCCTGTCGCGATTCGGTCACTTTTTGCGCTTCACCCAGACCTGTGATTCGATCAGCCGGTCAAGCTGGCCTGCCAGCGCTGCGCGATCCTCGCCCAGATCGGTCGAATCCGACAGCCGCGAGCGCTCGGCGCGGTTGCGCATCTCGGCGGCCTGGCGCAGTCGCCATGTCAGCCCTTCATCGGGCAGATCCGCGAGATCCTCGGCCGCCTCGCGCAACTCGGTCGCTGCGCCGCGCCGGGTCAGCAGCTTGGCGAATTCCTCGCGCAGGCAGTTGCGCGCAAGCTGCGTGTCGGCCTGCGACCGGACGGGGGGCGAAATGCGCACATGTCCCAGCTCCAGCACCTGCCGTGCTTCGGGCCGTTCGCCGATATCCGCCTCGCCCTGCAAGAGCGCATGGCGCAGCGCATCATGGGCGGGCAGGCTCAACGCCACGCGCTCCAGATCGGCCTCGAATTCGGGCACGAGATCGGGATGGGTGAGCAGAATGGCGAGGATGATCTCCTCGCGCATCTGTTCGGCGATATCGGGGCTCTCGGTCGCGGCAAGGCGCGTGGCGCGGGTGGCAGGCAGCGGCTGGGTCGGCGGGGCAAAGCGCGGCGTGCCGCGCGTGCCCTTGCCGCGCGGGGCAGGGCGGAAGAAGGCCTGGCGCAGATTGCGCAATTCCTCGGCGTAATGGCTGCGCAGACCGGGGTCCCCGATCCGCCCGAGTGCGGCGCGCAACCGCTTGTCGAGCGCCGCGCGCCGCTCGGGGCTGTCAAAGACCTGTCCCTCGGTCTCGCGCTGCCACAGAAGCTGCACCAGCGGCATTGCCTGTTCGACGAGCTTGCGCATCGCCCCCGCGCCGCTGGCGCGCAGCAGGTCATCGGGGTCCATGCCACCGGGCAGCAGGCAGAAGCGCAGGGACTGTTCCGCGCTCAGATGCGGCAGCGCGATGTCTATCAGCCGGTGGCCCGCGCGCAGCCCCGCAGCATCACCGTCAAGCGCGATCACCGGCTCGGGGCTCAGTCGCCAGATCATGCGCATCTGGTCTTCGGTGATCGCGGTGCCCAGGGGCGCAACCGCCGCCTCGAACCCGGCCGCCGCGAGCGCGATCACATCCATATAGCCTTCGGCCACGATCAGTGGCTGCTTGCCAGCCGCGGCGCGCGCGGGCCCGATATTGTAGAGCGAGCGACCCTTGTCGAAGAGCGGCGTCTCGGGCGAGTTGAGGTATTTCGCGCGCGCCTCGGGCGACATGGCACGCCCGCCAAAACCGATGCAGCGCCCGCGCGCATCGCGGATCGGAAACATGATGCGGCCCCGGAACCGGTCGAACGGGGCGCTGCCATCCTCGGGCGCGATGGCGAGCCCGGCTTCGATGATCTGCGCGGGCGCCACGCCCGCGCTGGTCAGATGGCCCCAAAGCGCCTGGCGCGCCCCAGAGGCAAAGCCGATTTCGAAGCGCGCCTGCGTGGCTTCGTTCAGGCCCCGCCCGGCAAGATAGTCGCGTGCAGCCGCAGCGGCAGAGGTGGTCAGCTGGGTTCGGAAAAACCGCACCGCCGCCTCTGTCACCTGCGCGAGTTCGGCAAGAAGATCGGATTTTTCCGCCGCTCTGGGGTCGCGCGCGGGCATGGTCATGCCAGCTTCGCGCGCCAGAATTTCGACCGCTTCCATGAAGCCGATATTCTCGGTCTCGCGCAAAAAGCCCAGTGCGTCGCCCTTGGCGTGGCAGCCGAAGCAGTAATAGAAGCCCTTGCGGTCATCGACATGGAATGAGGCGGTCTTTTCCTGATGAAACGGGCAGGGTGCCCAGTAGTCGCCCTTGGCACTGTTGGACTTGCGCATGTCCCATGTCACCTTGCGCCCGACCACTGACGAGATCGGGACACGGTTGCGCAATTCATCAAGGAAACCGGGAGGCAGACTCATGGGCGTGATCATGCCAGATCGCGCGGGGCGGGTGAAGGCAGGAAGTGACATGCTCCGCCCCTCCCCCGGCGGACCACGCCCCAACCACCCGTCCGTGCGGCCCGCCCGAGGGTGGCGGGGCAGGTCATCGCACGGCGCTGTGATGGCGCGCATTTGGCATTCGCGCGCATAGCGCCTATCTTGTGGGTCATGCAGAACAACGCTTTCGACTGGATGCAATCGCTGTTTGGCCGCCGCCCGACCCCCGAGCGGCCAGAGATTTCGGATGCGGCGGCGGTCACGGCGCTTCTGGTGCGCGCTGCACGCGCCAATAACGATTACAATCCCGCGCAGGTGGCAGAGATCGACCGGGTCACGGGCGCGCGCTTCGGGCTGAGTGCCTGGGATTTGATCGCATTGCGCCGTCAGGCCGAGGCGCTGGAAGAGGCCGTGGGCGACACGGTCCATCTGACCCGCCGCATCAAGGAGGCCATCGCGCTGGAGGACCGGCCCGCCCTGCTGCATGACCTTTGGTCGGTGATCCTGGCCGATGGTCAGCGCCACCATGAGGAAGACGGGCTGATGCGGCTGGTCTCCAACCTGCTGGGTCTTGCCGACCGCGATTCGGCCATTGCCCGCCAGCGCGTGCAGGCAGCACGCGCGACGGGCTGAGCGCGGTCAGAGCCCTTTGGCGCGGTAGCTGGCCGCCACCCGCTCGATCGCCACGATGAAGGCCGCCGTGCGCAGATCCTTCACATCGGGGCGGCGGTGCCATTCTTCCGAGATCGACTGATAGGCCGCGCGCATCGTGTCATCCAACCCCGAGCGCACAAGCTGCAACTCATCCGCCCCCTGCAGGTAGCGGTTCTTGAAATCCGGCGCCAGTTCCCAGCCAAGCTGCTTGTCCGATGACAGCCGCTCCAGTTCCTTGACCAGAAGCAGGGCATGGGCTTCCTCGTTGCGGCGCTGCATCCGGCCAAAGCGGATATGGCTGAGATTCTTGACCCATTCGAAATAGGACACGGTCACGCCCCCGGCATTGGCATAGAGGTCGGGGATGACCACGATGTCCTTTTCGCGCAGGATCTCGTCGGCCCCTGCCGTGATCGGGCCATTCGCCGCTTCGATGATCAGGGGCGCCTTGATGCGCTCGGCATTGTTGATGTTGATCACCCCTTCCAGCGCCGCCGGGATCATGATGTCGCATTCCACTTCGAGCACGCTGGCCCCGTTCTCGACGAATTCGGCCCCCTCGAAGCCGCGCACACCGCCGGTCTGCATGATCCACTCGCGCACGGCATCCGGGTCCATCCCCTGCGCATTGACCAGCGCGCCGTCGCGCTCGATGATGCCGGTAATGAGCGCGTCATCTTCCTCGCGCAGGAACTTGGCCGCATGATAGCCCACATTGCCCAGGCCCTGCACCACGACCCGCTTGCCGCCCAGACCGCCGGTCAGCCCGGTCTTGGCCACGTCTTCGGGATGGCGGAAAAACTCCTGCAACGCATATTGCACACCGCGCCCGGTCGCCTCGACCCGGCCCTTGATGCCGCCTGCATTGAGCGGCTTGCCGGTGACGCAGGCGCGGGCATTGATGTCGGTGGTGTTCATGCGCGCATATTGGTCGGCGATCCAGGCCATCTCGCGCTCGCCAGTTCCCATATCGGGGGCGGGGACGTTCTGCGCGGGGTTGATCAGGTCGCGCTTGGCAAGTTCATAGGCGAAGCGGCGGGTGATCTGTTCCAACTCGTGCTCTTCATATTTGCGCGGGTCCAGACACAGCCCACCCTTGGAGCCACCGAAAGGCGTTTCCACCAGCGCGCATTTATAGGTCATCAGCGCGGCGAGCGCCTCGACCTCGTTCTGGTCCACCTCTGGGGCGTAGCGGATGCCGCCCTTGACCGGCTCCATATGTTCGGAATGCACCGAGCGATAGCCCACGAAGGTCTCGATCTTGCCGCGCAGGCGCACCCCGAAGCGCACGGTATAGGTCGAGTTGCAGATCTGGATCTTTTCGGCCAGTCCGGGAGGCAGGTCGAGATGCGCGACAGCGCGCTTGAACATCAGATCGACGTTTTCGCGAAAACCGGGTTCCTTCATGTCGAGCATATCTTTTTCTCCCTGTTTCATGCCGGGGGCGGTTGTGACTGTCCCTCAAGCCCCAATTAGACAATAACAGGTTAAATTCAGATCGAAAGTGCAGGTTTTCGCCGCTTTATTGGGCGCCAACGGCCTTGCGGACCATGTCCCAGTAGATTTCCTCGACCCGCGCCAGGCTCAGCGGGCCGCCCTCGCGATACCAGGTGTTCACCCCGGTCAGCATCGCGATCAGGGCAAAGGCGGCAAGCTTGGCATTGGGCAGGTCGAACTGTCCCGCCGCCTTGCCGCGTGCAAGGATGCCCGCCAGATGCGCCTCATAGGCGCGGCGCATCGCCTCGATCTGCCGGAAATTCGTGGGCTCGAGATTGCGCAATTCCATGTTGGAGATGAAGACCGCATCCTGCCGCGCACGGTGGTGGCGGATATGGAAGCGGGTGAATTGTTCGAGCGCGGCCAGCGGGTCATCCTGAACAGGCAGCGCCGAAAGGGCTGCGTGCAATTCCTGCATATGCGTCTGCATCAAATCGAACAGCAGGCTCTGCTTGTCGGGTGTGTACAGATAAAGCGCGCCCACCTGCACGCCCACCTCGGTTGCGATCCGGCGCATCGAGACGGCCGCGAAGCCATGGCGCGCAAACAGCCGCAGCGCCGCGTCGCGGATGCGCGGACGGGTGATCTCGGCAGAGGAATTCTTCTTGCGCGCCATGCGCGCTTCATGCCCGTCAGCCCGCCACTGCGCAACCCCGCTTGCACGGCGCGCATTTCTGGCGCAGAGTTTCGCCGTCATGTTCTGTCTCAACCAAGCTGTCAAATGATCCGCGCCATCCTAAGCCCGTTCTTGCTGTTGCCTGTGCTGCTGGCGGCCTGTCTGGCCCCGGCTGACTTGCCCCCGCGACAAGGCTCGGCAGTGATCGAGCGACCGGATCTGCTGCCGCTGTCCACCCTTCTGGCACAGGGGACAGACGGGCCGAACGCGCCGCGCCTGACCGATTCGACCGAGGATCGCGCCGCAGCACTGCGCGCGCGTGCCGCGCGGCTGCGCGGCCCGGTGATCGCGCAGGGCGAGCGTCAGAGACTGGTCGATTCAGAGGGCCGGATCCGCTGAGGCGCGCTCGATCTCGCGCAGCGCCGTGGCCTCGGCGGGCGACAGGCTGTCGCGATGCACGACCGCGGTATGGATCGAGAACACCACCGCCCCGCTGCGAGGCAGTTTCAGCAGGCACTGACGCTCGGACCGGATGAAAGCACCGCGCTCGGGGCCGGTTTTCGGGGCCTGTTCGGAACGCGGCTGAAACAGCGCCGGGTCGTCATATTGCAGCAGATTGACCCGCCAGAGCGGCTGTTCGGGGCGCATCAGGTCGAACATGCGCTGCACCCGCGCGCCCAGTTGCCCGTCATAGCTTGCGACAGGGCGATGAATGCGCATCAGCGGCCTGCCCAGCTTTTCGGCCAGCGTCCAATGCGAGGGAAAGCACAGCACCGCCCCGGTCAGCACATGCTCGGCACCCGAGTCCGGTTTCTGCAGAATGCAGAAATCGGCCTGCAGCAGATGGCCGATGGTCCAGAGCGGGCGGGCCTCGTCCAGCGCCACGCTGCGCCCGTCGGGGCAGCGCACCAGGTCACCTGACCGCGCGAAACCATGCGCAGGCAGGTCGCGCAGCACCTCGTCCAGCAATTCGCGCGCGGCCTCCTGCGCCTCGGGCAAGCACCCCAGCACCTGTGCGCCATGCTCGGCCAGCAGCCGACAGCGTTCGCGCATCTGGGCCGCATAGGCGGGATCGGTGAGCAGCCATTCGGCGCGCGGCAAAGGCATGACCCCCGGCAGGCGGCGCTGGTGCGGGTTGACCCAGGGGGCATAGGGCAGGGCGTCATGCAGGATCGACATGACCAAGTGCTAGGCCACCCCCCGGCAGCCGTCAATTCCCGCTTGCGAGGTTGAAAAACCGCGCTAGGCTTGCGAAATGTCAGAGGTCGCGCCCGAATACACTCTGGGCATCGAGGAAGAATACCTTCTGGTCGATGTCGAAACCTGCGCGCTGGTCGATGTGCCCGATGCGCTGATGGACGATTGCGCGCGCGAACTGGGCGACAAGGTCTCGCCCGAATTCCTCGCTTGCCAGATCGAGGTCGGCACGGGCGTCTGCGCCAATATCGCCGAGGCGCGCGCCGATCTGGGCCATCTGCGCCGCACCATTGCCGATTGCGCCGCGCAATATGGCATGGCCCCGCTCGCCGTCTCCTGCCACCCTTTCGCCGACTGGCACACGCGCAAGCATACCGAAAAACAGCGCTATAACGATCTGGCCCGCGATCTGGCTGGCGTAGTGCGGCGGATGCTGATCAGCGGGATGCATGTTCATGTCGGCCTGCCCGATGACGATCTGCGCATCGATATCATGCGCCAAATCACCTATTTCCTGCCGCATATGCTGGCGCTCTCGACGTCTTCGCCCTACTGGGGCGGGCAGGATACCGGGCTCAACAGTTATCGCCTGACGATCTTCGACAATCTGCCCCGCACCGGCTTGCCGCCCGAATTTATCAGCTATGGCGAGTATCGCCGCTCGGTCGATACGATCATCGATGCCGGGCTGATCGAGGACACGACCAAGATCTGGTGGGATATCCGTCCATCGCACCGTTTTCCGACGCTGGAAGCCCGGATCTGCGATGTGATGCCGCTGATGGAACATGCGCTGACGGTCGCGGCCATGATCCAGTCCACGGCGCGGATGCTGGTCGAGTTGCGCCGCCGCAACCAGCGCTGGCGGATCTATGACCGTTTCCTCATTGCCGAGAACCGCTGGCGCGCGCAGCGCTATGGCCCGCGCGAGGGTCTTCTGGATATCGGCAAGGGCGAGGTGGTGCCGGTGCCGCAACTGGTGGCAGAGCTGATCGAGATGCTCGAGGCGGATGCGATGGTTCTGGGCTGCCTCAACGAGCTACGTGGCGCGCAGGATATCCTTAAGACCGGCACCAGTGCCGAACGCCAGCGCGCGGTTCACGCTGCGGCGCGCGCCGAGGGGGCTGATGAGACCGAGGCGCTACGCGCCGTTGTACAGGCGTTGATCGCCGAGTTTCGAGTCGGGTTGTGAGCAGGGCCATAGCCTGCGCGTGACCTGCAGCCGCTGTGACCTTCGCGGATG
>SKIF01000121.1 GCA_007116575.1 Paracoccaceae bacterium | reverse complement strand
CGCCCTCGGGCGCTGCCCGCGCTGCGCGCGGGCGGGACAATTGGCCAACCAAAGCCACTACCCGGATAGCGTATCACTACCTTTTGGAGGCAGGCCCCCGCCCCGCGCCTCTCAGCGCCCGCGCAGCAACCCGCCCAGAACCCCGCGCACCAGCACCTGACCCGTGCGCGTGCCAAGCTGGCGGGCCATGGATTTGGTGAAGACATCCAGCGCGCTATCGCCCCGGCGGGCGGGCGTCCTTGCGGGCCCCTGCCCTTGCCCCCCGCGGGCGGGCGGTTCGTAGCGGCGGGCAGAATTGAACTCACGCGCGCGCTCGGGCTCGGCCAGCGCGGCCTCGGCCTCGCGCGCAGCAGCCTCGGCGCGGCGGGCGAGCATTTCATGCGCCGAATCGCTGTCCACCGCCCGCTCGTATTTTCCCGCGACCGGCGAGTCCCGCATCAGCATCTGCCGCTGGTCCTCGTCAATCGGCCCCATCGCCGAAGACGGTGGGCGGATCAGCGTGCGTTCGGCCATGCCGGGATTGCCCCGATCCTCGAGAAATGAAGTCACCGCCTCGCCCACGCCGACATCACGGATCGCATCGGCGATATCGAAACGCGGGTTGGGCCGATAGGTCTGCGCGGCGCGGCGCAGGGCCTGTTGGTCGCGCGCGGTGAAGGCGCGCAGCGCGTGTTGCACGCGGTTGCCCAACTGGCCCAGCACCGTATCGGGAACATCATCGGGGTTCTGAGTGATGAAATAGACCCCTACCCCCTTGGACCGGATCAGCCGCGCCACGCGCTCGACCTTCTCGATCAGTGTCCGAGGCGCGCCATTGAACAACAGATGCGCCTCGTCGAAGAAGAACACCAGCACCGGCTTTTCGGGATCACCAAGTTCGGGCAGTTCCTCGAAAAGCTGCGACAGCAGCCAAAGCAGGAAGGTCGCATAGAGCCGCGGCGTGCGCATCAGCCGCTCGGCATGCAGGATCGAGACATAGCCGCGCCCGTCCGGGGCCTGCCGCATGAAATCCGAGAGCGCCAGTGCGGGTTCGGAAAAGAACTGCGCCGCCCCCTGATTCTCCAGCACCAGAAGTTTGCGCTGGATCGCGCCGATACTGGCCGTGGTGACATTGCCATAGCTCTGCGAGATCTCGCGCCGGTTCTCACCCAGAAAACCCAGCATCGCGCGCAGATCCTCAAGGTTCAGGATCGGCAACCCCTCGTCATCCGAGATGCGGAAGGCCACATTGATCACGCCCTCCTGCGCCTCGGTGAGATCGAGCATGCGCGACAGCAACAGCGGGCCCAGCTCGGCAATGGTGGCGCGCACCGGATGGCCCCGCTCGCCGAAGATATCCCAGAAGATGACCGGGCATTCGCGATAGCCATAGCCGTCCAGCCCGATCTGTGCCGCCCGTCTTTCCAGCCCACCGCGCGGGGTGCCGGGCAGTGCCATGCCTCCGACATCGCCCTTGATATCGGTCACAAACACCGGCACCCCGGCCCTGGAAAACTCCTCGGCGATAATCTGCATCGTGATCGTCTTGCCGGTGCCTGTGGCCCCCGCGATCAGGCCGTGACGATTGCCAAAGCCGTAGCGCAATATCTGCGGACTGCGCTGGTCTTTGCCGCCACCGCCTACGAAAACGCCTGTCTGATCCGCCTGCATATTCCTGTCCTCGCGTCATATCATGACGTCCGATAGCGCCGCCCCGGAAGCCTGGCGCTCAGAATAGGTCGGCCACGCAAGCAATGGAAAGCGAATCTTAACTTTCTTATGCCAGAGTGATCCTTGCGCGCTGGGCGTTCGCGCAGGCGCGCATTCCTCCCTGTCAGACTGGCTGCACCTTCGGGTGCAGCTTTTTTCGCTCCATCACCGGCGTCTTTTGTAAATCAGCGTAAACCCGCTCTGTCATGAGAGAAAATTTGCCAACAGATTCATGTTGACGCATCGTTTTTTTGGTCCTACGGTTTGCTCAATTCGTCGGCCGGTCCGACAGGGAGAAAAAAATCCAATGAAATAAGGGCCTTCGGGCCCTTATTCGCATTTTGGCATGGTGACATGTCAAAGAACCCTTGCATAGAGGTCGCGGTGCCGTCACCACTGCGGTCCGCGCCCCCCCCCCCGCGCAGGGCGGCAACGACCCGCTCACGCGCCGATCACAACCCCTGCAAGCGTTCATTTTTTCGACTGACAGACTCAGGGACGCATGGTACGACAAGCCTGTTCGAGATCAGAACCAGAGGGACGAGCATGAGAAACGACAGGATGAGTGCTGGAAAATGGGCCGGACTGGCCGCTGTGCTGGCACTGCTGGGGGGCACCGCCCATGCGCAGACAGGCGATGCTACGGATTCACCTGTAACCGCCTTGTCCACCGGCGAGGTAGTTGGCCAGGAAGGCCAGGACGAAAGCTATATCGGCAACACGCATGGCGACTGGGAAATGGTCTGCGTGCGCATTCCTGACGAGCCGGATCCGTGTCAGATGTATCAGCTTCTGCGCGACGGAGAAGGCAACGCAACGGCCGAAATTTCTGTGTTTCCGCTGCCACCCGGACAAGAGGCCGCCGCTGGTGCGACGATTCTGACACCGCTCGAGACATTGCTGACCGCGCAGCTGGTCATGGAGATCGATGGCGGGGCGGCCAAGCGTTACCCGTTCACCTTCTGCACCGCTATCGGCTGCATTGCGCGCGTGGGCTTCACTGCCGAAGAAGTGGACGCATTCCGCCGTGGGGCCGAGGCGACATGGACGCTGGTTCCGGTCGCCGCCCCGGACCAGGTGGTGCAACTGAGCATGTCGTTGATAGGTTTCACGGCAGCCTTTACCGAAGCGTCGGAGCAACTGGCGGAATAAGCGACATCGTAGCACACGATACGCAGACAAGGCTCCGGGCGACCGGGGCCTTTTTTCTGTCGCTCCATTGTTGTGGCGGCGCTCGAAAGCTGTTGACGCGCAAACGCATAAGTCGGTCATGAGAAAGGCCGCCCGTTTTCGGGGCGGCCAATCCGAGGAAGTGATGCATGGCCCTGTATTCGAGCCTGTGCAGGCAGATCAGCCCTGCATCTTGGCCACTTCGGCGGCAAAGTCTTCTTCGACCTTCTCGATGCCTTCTCCCACGCCCATGCGCACGAAACCCAGCACCTCGACACCGGCCTCTTTCGCGACATCGGCCACGGTCTTGTCGGGGTCCATGACGAATTTCTGGCCCAGCAGGGTCACTTCCTCGAAGAATTTCTTCATCCGGCCCTGGATCATCTTTTCGATCACGGCTTCGGGCTTGCCCGACTCGCGCGCCTGTTCGCTAAGCACGTTCTTCTCGCGCTCGACAAGTGCCGGGTCGAGATCGGCGTCCGACAGCGAGGCCGGGTTGGTCGCGGCGATATGCATGGCGATCTGCTTGCCGATGCCGTTGTCAGCACCTTTAAGCGCGACCAGAACACCGATCTTGCCCATGCCCTCGGCGGCAGCATTGTGGACATAGGCCGCCACGCTCTCGCCTTCGATCAGGGCCATGCGCCGCAGGGTCATGTTCTCGCCGATCTTGGCGATGGCATCGGTCAGCACGGTTGCGACCGGCTTGCCGCCCAGATCCGCTTGTTTCAGCGCCTCGAGGTCACTGACCCCCAGCGCGGCAGTGGTGATCTGCGCCACCATGCCCTGAAACTCGGCATTCTTGGCAACGAAATCCGTCTCGGAATTGATCTCGACAGCGACACCGCGCCCGCCATCCACGGAGATGCCGACAAGCCCTTCGGCGGCCACACGATCCGACTTCTTGGCGGCCTTGGCCAGACCTTTGGTGCGCAGCCAGTCCTGTGCTGCCTCCATGTCGCCGCCCGTCTCGGTCAGCGCCTTCTTCGCATCCATCATGCCTGCGCCTGTGCTATCGCGCAGTTCCTTCACCATTGCAGCGGTGATCGCCATCTCTTTGTCTCCTGCAAGTATTGAAACAGCAACAGCGGCGGCCCTGGCGCGCCGCTGTCGCGTCTTAATTGTCAGCCGCTCAGGCGTCCGAGGCCTCAATTCCTGCCTCGGCAAGGACCTCCTCGACCGGCGCTTCTTCCAGCGCGCCAAGGTCGATCCCCGCAGCACCCATCTGCGCGCTCATCCCGTCAAGGGCGGCACGCGAGGCGAGGTCGCAGTAGAGCGCAATCGCGCGGGCCGCGTCATCATTGCCGGGGATGATGTAATCCACACCCTCGGGCGGGCAGTTGGTATCGACCACGGCAACCACCGGAATGCCCAGTTTCCTGGCTTCAGCAATGGCGAGGTCTTCCTTGTTCACGTCGATCACGAACAGAAGGCTCGGCAGACCGCCCATGTCGCGGATGCCGCCAAGCGAGGCCTGCAGCTTGGCCTGCTCGCGCTCCATGCCCAGACGCTCTTTCTTGGTCAGACCCTCAGCCCCGCTCTCAAGCTGTTCGTCGATCGCCTTCAGACGCTGGATCGACTGCGAAACAGTCTTCCAGTTGGTCAGCGTGCCGCCCAGCCAGCGGTGGTTCATGTAGTATTGCGCCGATTTCTCGGCCGCCTCGGCAATCGCCTTCGAAGCCTGCCGCTTGGTGCCGACGAACAGGATCGAACCACCCTTGGCCACAGTCTCGCGAATGACATTCAGTGCCGCGTCCAGCATCGGCACAGTTTGTGTCAGGTCGATGATGTGAATGCCGTTGCGTTCGCCATAGATATACGGCCCCATGCGCGGGTTCCAGCGTTGGGTCTGGTGGCCGAAATGCACGCCAGCTTCGAGAAGCTGACGCAGCGAGAAGTCAGGAAGCGCCATATCGTTTTCCTTTCCGGTTTGCGCCTGAGCAGAGGATTTGAAGGTCCGCCATCGCGGGGCCTCAACCGGTGGACGCGCAGGGTCTGTCTGTCCCGCAAGCCCGCCTCTGCCTGTGAAGTGCGGCCCCCTTACCTGCATTGCCGCAGCGCTGCAAGCCTTGTTTTCGTAACATGACCCACCGCCCGCGCAGCCCTTGAGCGATGCGCAAGGGCGGGTGGGCGCGACGCTCAAGGGTTGCGCGGGCGGTGGTCAGACAAGATCGGGCAGAGAAAGGCCAAGGCGTGCTGCAAGCGCGGCCAGAGCGCCCCCTGCCTCGTCCCACACCGCGCCGCGCGAGGCAAACAGCGTCGCCTGCGAGCGATGCACCGGCGCATCGCGCAGGATCTTGAGGTGATTGGCCGCCAATGTCTCCCCGCTCGAGGTGATATCGGCGATCGCCTCGGCAGTCAGGTTCTTGACCGTACCCTCGGTCGCGCCCTGGCTGTCGACAAGCTGATAATCCGCCACCCCATGCGCGCGCAGATAGTCGCGCACCAGTCGGTGATACTTGGTCGCGATGCGCAGCCGGAACCCGTGGCGCGCGCGAAACGCCGCAGCCACGGCGTCGAGATCATCCAGCGTCTCGACATCCACCCAGGTCTTGGGCACAGCCACGATCAGATCGGCATGGCCAAACCCCATGGGTGCCAGTTCCGCCACCTCCTGCGCCCAGTCCCCGAGATGCTCGCGCACCAGATCCGAGCCCGTCACGCCCAGATGAATGCGCCCGGTGGCCAGTTCGCGCGGGATCTCCGACGCCGAGAGCAGCACAAGGTCTACCCCGTCCACCCCCTCGACCCTGCCCGCATATTCGCGGCTTGCGCCTGTTCGCCGCAGACCCACGCCCCGCGCCCCGAACCATTCGAATGTCTGTTCCATCAGCCGTCCCTTGGACGGCACCCCGAGTTTCAGGCTCATGACAGGGCCTCCAGCACTTCGGGCCGGATCACCCCCCCCACGGCCGGAATCGCGCGCCCCTGTCCCAGACGCGCCGTCAGCGCGTCATAGCGCCCGCCTGTGGCGACAGGCGGCAACTCACGCTCCGGCGCGATAAAGCCGAAGACGAAACCGTCATAGTATTCCATATTGGTCCGCCCGAAACTGGCCTCGAATGGCAGCGCATCCACGTCGATGCCCGCACCCGCCAGCGCGGCGAGTCGCGCCTCCAGCCGGTCGAGCGCAGGGGCAAGCGCGTCCCAGCCCTGCGCCCGCAATGCTGCCAGCGCTGCAGGTGCCGACCCCTTGAGCGCAAGAAGCTCTTCGAGCGCGCGCACCTGCGCAGGCGGGATGGGCGGGGTCTCGGCTTCCGCAATCAGCCGCGCCACCCGCTCGGCAATCTCTTCCTGCGAGCGCAGACCGATCTGAGGGGCCTCCACCGCCTCGCCTACGCGTAATCGCGCGACAAGCGCGGCGCGCGGTTCGGCCAGCGGTCCCTGCCCACACATCCGCTCCAGCAGCGCACGAAAGCGCCGGGGCCGCCAGATATGGCGCATCAGCGCGGCCTTGCGCGCGTCACTCGTTTCAAGCCCTGCCACAGCGGATTTGAGAATGCCGATATCGCCCGTCACCGGACGCAGGCCCCGCCCCGCGAGCAGCCGCGAAAACAGCGCAAAGACCTCTGCATCCGCTTGCGCCGGGTCTTCGCGGGCGAAGATCTCATAGCCCACCTGCAGATATTCCCGCGCCCGCGCACCCTCCTGCTTGCGGAACACGAGGCCGGAATAGCAGTAACGCGCAGGCTCCGCGCCCTCGCGCATATGCGCCTGCACCACCGGCACAGTGAAATCCGGGCGCAGCATCATCTCGCCCATGGTCGGGTCGTGCGTCACATAGGCGCGCGCGCGGATATCCTCGCCATACAGGTCGAGCAGCGTTTCTGCCGGTTGCAGAATATCCGTCGCGACCGGCACGGCACCTGCATCACGCAAGGCGGCCAACAACTCGGCGGCAAGTGCTTCTGCCGGTGTCATCCGTGTCGCCCGAGGATATCGCGCACCGTGGCCAGCAGTTCGGCGCGCGGCACCTCAACCTGCGCGGGCTGGGATTTCCATTCCTCGACAGTGGCCTCTTCGGCGAGTTTCGCGCCGAGGATGAGGTCTTTCACCTGCACCACGCCCCGCGCTGCCTCATCCTCGCCCTGAATGATGGCAATCGGACTGCCGCGCTTGTCGGCGTATTTGAGCTGGTTGCCGAAGTTCTTGGGATTGCCCAGATACATTTCCGCGCGAATGCCCGCCGCGCGCAGATCATTCACCATACCCATGTAATCGGCCATCCGGTCGCGGTCCATCACGGTTACAACAACCGGCCCCTGCGCGGCGCTGTCCAGCCGCCCCTTGGCCGCCAGCGCTGCCAGCAGACGGTCCACACCAATGCTGACGCCAGTTGCAGGCACAGGCTGGCCGGTAAAGCGCTTGACCAGATCATCATACCGCCCGCCGCCTGCCACGCTGCCGAACTGGCGCGGACGGCCCTTTTCGTCGAGGATTTCAAAGGTCAGTTCAGCCTCGAACACAGGGCCGGTGTAGTAGCCAAGGCCCCGCACCACCGAGGGGTCGATGATGATGCGCTTTGAATCGTATCCCTGAGCAGAAAGAAGATTAACGAACTCCATCAGTTCGCGGACGCCTTGGAAACCTTCCTGAGAGTCTCCTACAAGAAGTCGTAGATTGTTCAGTACCGCTGAATTGAGATCAGCCGATGACCCAGGAAGGATACCTTGCCCCTCCGGTTCCGAAATACTGTCAAAAACACTACGTGAATTCAGATATTGCATGACGATATTGGTCTTTTCGCTATCTAAGCCGACCCCGTCAATATAGGCGCCGGACGCGTCCAAGCGCCCTTTGCCGAGCAATTCTCTAACACCTGCTTCACCAACCTTATCAAGCTTGTCGATGGTTCTTAAAACAGCGGCCTGTTGCTCCTCGTCAGCAAGCCCTAGCGATGCAAGCACCCCATTCAACACCTTGCGGTTGTTCACACGGATCACATAATCCCCGCGTTCGATCCCCACAGCCTCCAGCGCATCGGCCAGCATCGCGCAGATCTCGGCATCCGCCGCCACAGACGCCGCCCCCACCGTATCGGCGTCGCATTGATAGAATTGCCGGAACCGCCCCGGCCCGGGCTTTTCATTGCGCCAGACCGGGCCCATCGCATAGCGCCGGTAGGGGCTGGGCAGATCGTTGCGGTATTGCGCCGCCACGCGGGCCAATGGCGCGGTCAGATCATAGCGCAGCGCCAGCCAGTCGCCCTCTTCCTCCCAGGCGAAGACGCCCTCATTGGGGCGATCCACATCGGGCAGGAATTTCCCGAGTGCCTCGACCGTCTCCACCGCCGAGGTTTCCAGCGCGTCGAACCCGTAGCGATGATAGACAGCGGCGATCCGGTCAAGCATCGCCTTGCGCGCGCTCACTTCCGCGCCGAAATAGTCGCGAAACCCTTTGGGCGTTTGCGCTTTCGGGCGTCTGGGGCCCTTGTTTTTCGCCATTGCGGCGCACTCCCTCGCACTTGCGCGCCTCGCTTAGCCCAAGGGGCGCGCAGGGGCAAGCCTGCTTGCCCTTGCCGGTCTGCAGACCGCATTATCTTGAGGCGCGCACCACGCAAGCCACCAGATAAAGTTACCCACAGCCTTGCCCACAGGCTTATACAATTTGCACGATTTCGACGAATCCGATAGATTTCCCGCAAGCGCCAACCGGGCAGTGGCGCATCTTACCGGAGGCAGGGATGAACGAGATCACCGCAATCCGCGGGCAGGATACATCGCAAACCGAGGGGCTGCCCTGCAATATCGAGGCGGAACAGCAGCTTCTGGGCGCGATCCTCGTCAATAACGATGTTTATGACCGCATTTCTTCGCTGGTGAAGCCCGAGCATTTCTTCGACCCTGTCCATCAGCGCATTTTCGAGATCGCCAGCGCACGGATTCGCAAGAACGCGCTTGCCTCGCCGGTCACGCTCAAGGCGTTCATGGAAGAGGACGCCGGGCTGAAGGAGCTCGGCGGTCCGGCCTATCTGGTGCGCATCGCCGCTGCCGCCATCTCGGCCTATGCAGCGCGCGACTACGCGCAGATGATTTACGATCTGGCCGTGCGGCGCGACCTGATCCGGCTGGGGCAGGATATTTCCGCGCGTGCCGCACAGGTCGATGTCGAGGCCGAGCCGCGCGAGCAGATCGTCGATGCCGAGCAGAAGCTTTACAAACTGGCCGAACAGGGCGTGGCCGAGCGCGGGTTCCAGTCTTTCCTCAAGGCTGTGACCGATGCTGTCAACATGGCCAATGCCGCCTATCAGCGCGACGGCGGGCTGGCGGGGATCTCGACAGGGCTGATGGATCTCGACAAGAAACTCGGGGGGCTACATCCGTCGGATCTGATCATCCTTGCCGGGCGGCCCTCGATGGGCAAGACCTCGCTGGCGACCAATATCGCCTTCAACATCGCCAAGAGCTACAAGCACGGGCTGCGTCCCGATGGCAGCGAGGGCGCACTGGATGGGGGCGTGGTGGGCTTTTTCAGCCTCGAGATGAGCGCCGAGCAACTGGCCGCGCGGATTCTCTCCGAGGCCGCCGAAGTGCCCTCGGAACAGATCCGGCGCGGCGATATGCACGAGGACGAGTTCCGCCGTTTCGTCGAGGCCGCGAAATCGCTCGAGTCGAGCCCGCTTTATATCGATGACACGCCGGCGCTGCCCATCGCGCAGGTGGCCGCGCGGGCGCGGCGGCTCAAACGTACGCATGGGCTGGATGTGCTGATCGTGGATTACCTGCAGCTTCTGCGCGGGCTATCCAAGGACAGCCGCGTGCAGGAGGTCTCGGAGATCACGCAAGGTTTGAAGGCGATTGCGAAAGAGCTGAACATCCCGGTCATTGCGCTGAGTCAGCTCTCGCGGCAGGTGGAGAGCCGCGAGGACAAGCGCCCGCAGCTTTCCGACCTGCGCGAATCGGGCTCGATCGAGCAGGATGCCGATGTGGTCATGTTCGTGTTCCGTGAAGAATATTACCGAGAGCGCGAGAAACCCGCCGATCATGATCTGGACGCGATGGCCAAATGGCAGGAGATCATGGAATCGATCCATGGCAAGGCCGAGGTCATCATAGGCAAGCAGCGGCACGGGCCTATCGGCACTGTCGAGCTGAGCTTCGAGGGCCGGTTTACCCGCTTCGGCAATCTGGTCAAACCCTGGCAGCAGGGCGATCAGGGGTTCTGAGATGATCACCGGCGTCAATCATGTGACGCTGGTGGTGCGCGATCTGGACCGCAGTCTGAGCTTTTGGCACGAGGCTCTAGGGCTGCGCCTGCGCGCGCGCGCCGAGCGTATGGCCTATCTGGAGGGCGGGAGCCTGTGGCTCTGTCTCGAATGCGGCACCCCGGCCCCGGCGCGCGATGACAGCCATCTCGCTCTCTCCTGCGCGCCCGAAGATTTCGCGCGGCTCGAGGCGCGGCTGGCGGGCGCGCCGCGCTGGAAGGCCAACCGCTCCGAGGGCGCCTCGCTCTATCTGCTCGACCCCGATGGTCACAAGATCGAGATCCATCTGGGCACATTGGGCAGCAGACTGGCGCATTATCGGGCAAGCCGCCCAGAGGGTATGGAGATTTACTGAAAATTCCCGCTTGGCAGGCTGGCAGGCGGTGGGCTGCGGCCCAGCCTGCCAGCCTTCACAACACCTTGCGCGCCTTGAGGGCCGCGCCGATCGTGCCATCGTCGAGGAAATCCAGCTCGCCCCCCAGCGGCACGCCCTGGGCCAGTGCCGTCACCTGCACATCTAGCCCCGCGAGGGCATCGGCGATGTAATGCGCCGTGGTCTGCCCGTCCACGGTCGCCCCCAGCGCGAGGATCACTTCGCGCGCGCCTTCGTCTCGGACACGTTCCACAAGCTCCGGTATGCGCAACTCTTCCGGGCCCATGGCATCCAGCGCCGAGAGCGTCCCGCCCAGCACATGATAGCGCCCGCGAAACGCGCCGCCGCGCTCCATGGCCCAGAGGTCCGCGACATCCTCGACAACGCAGATCTCGCCAATGGCGCGTTTGGGCTTGGTGCAGATGGCGCAGACCGGCTCGGTCGAGATATTGCCGCAGCGCGCGCAGACCTGCGCACCAAGCGCCACACGCTCGAGCGCCGCCAGCAAAGGCCGCAGGCTCTGGTCGCGACGCTGGATCAGATGCAGCACCAGCCGCCGGGCGGAGCGCGGCCCCAGCCCCGGCAGCCGCGCGACCTGGGCAATCAGCGCCTCGATATCATTGGGAGGGCCAGACATCCGGCGTCACATCCGCGCCCGGATCACATCGGCAGGTCCATGTCGCGCGGCAGCCCCATGCTCTCGGCGATCTTGCCCATTTCCTCCTTGGCGCGCGCCTGCGCCTGGATCTGGGCGTCCTTGATCGCGGCGAGGATCAGGTCCTCGGCGACTTCCTTGTCTTCCGCCGAGAAGATCGAGGGGTCGATATCCAGCGCGGTCAGCTCGCCTTTCGCCGTGGCCGTCGCCTTGACCAGCCCACCTCCGGACTGGCCCGTGACCATGATCGACTTCAGGTCTTCCTGAAGCTGCGTCATCTTGGTCTGCATCTCCTGCGCGGCTTTCATCATCTTGGCCATATCGGCCATTCCACCCAGACCTTTCATCATGTCAGGCACCTTTCCTCATGTATCTTCAAATGGGTCCCAATCGGGGTCGATCTCGTCGGTATTCTCTGGCAGCGCCTCGGCGGCGGCGACCTCTTCGGCGCTGGCCAGATCGCGGATTTCACGGATGCGCGCCTTGGGAAAAAGCTGAAAGACCGCTGCGACAACCGGATGCTGCAGCGCGGCCTCTTCCTGCACGCCACGCGCCGCGGCACGCGCCTCGGCAACAGTCTCGCCGCCACCGGTCGAACTGACCGACACGCCCCAGCGCGCCCCGGTCCAGCCCTGCAGCCGCGCCGCCAGTCGCGCGGCCAGATCGGGCGCGGCGTCATCCGTTGGCTGAAACTCGATCCGCCCCGGACTGTAGCGCACCAGCCGCAGACAGGTCTCGACCTCATAGAGCAGCGCCATGTCACGCCGCTCGCGGATCAGCGCCACGACATCATCGAAACGTGCATAGGCCCCGAGCACCGGAGCCGCGCCTGCCAGCGCAGTCGCACCGCCGCTCTGCGTGACACTGCCCTGCGGGACACGAGCTTGCGGGGCGGCAGCGCCCCGCCCGTCAGGGCGCGCGCCCCCCGGACCGCGCGCACCACTCCCCCCGCCCGGTGCTGGCGTGTGATCGTGCCATTTGCGCAAGATCTCCTCGGGCCCCGGCAGATCGGCGACATGCGTCAGCCGGATGATCGCCATTTCGGCGGCCATCATCGTGTTGGGCGCGTTGGCCACCTCTTCGAGCGCCTTGAGCAGCATCTGCCATGTCCGTGTCAACACGCGCATCGGCAGCGCCTGCGCCATAGCCGCGCCGCGGTCGCGCTCGTCAAGACTGAGCGTCGGGTCATTGCCAGCCTCGGGGGTGATACGGGTCACGCTCAGCCAATGCGTGATCTCGGCCAGATCACGCAGCACCGCCATCGGGTCAGCCCCGTCCGCGTATTGCGCCGAGAGTTCCTCCAGCGCCGCGGCCGCCTCGCCCTTCATGATGTGATCGAACAGATCAAGCACCCGCGCGCGGTCGGCAAGCCCCAGCATCGCGCGGACCTGCTCAGCGCTGGTCTCGCCCGCGCCATGGCTGATCGCCTGATCAAGAAGCGACATCGCATCGCGCACCGAGCCCTCGGCGGCGCGCGTGATCAGCGCCAGTGCATCCGCGGCCACCTGTCCGCCCTCAGCCTCGGCCACGCGCGCCAGATGCGCCATCATCACCTCGGGCTCGACCCGGCGCAGGTCGAATCGCTGACAGCGCGAGAGCACCGTCACCGGCACCTTGCGGATCTCGGTGGTGGCAAAGATGAACTTCACATGCGCGGGCGGTTCCTCCAGCGTCTTCAACAACGCGTTGAAGGCATTGTTCGACAGCATATGCACTTCGTCGATGATGTAGATCTTGTAGCGCGCCGAGGCCGCGCGATAGGCGACCGAGGCGATGATCTCGCGAATATCATCGACGCCCGTGCGCGAGGCCGCGTCCATTTCCAGCACATCGACATGGCGGCCCTCGCTGATCGCGACGCAATGCTCGCAGACCCCGCAGGGCTCGGTGGTCGGCCCGCCCTGTCCGTCCGCCCCGATGCAGTTCAGCCCCTTGGCGATGATCCGTGCCGTGGTGGTCTTGCCGGTGCCGCGAATGCCGGTCATGACAAACGCATGATGGATGCGGTCAGTGGCAAAGGCGTTGCGCAGCGTGCGCACCATCGCGTCCTGCCCGATCAGATCGGCAAAACTCTCGGGGCGGTATTTCCGCGCCAGCACCTGATAAGGGGTTTGCGTCTCGCTCATGGGCGTAATCTAGCGCGGCAAGGCGGGGATGGGAAACCGGTTTCTGCCCCGCAGGCGGGCCACGCGGCGGCAGATGTGGAATTGAGTATTTTGGGCAAGAAAATGAGACAGTTCATGCAGGGCTCATGCCGTTGTCGCGCAGGAAATCGATAAGTTCCCTGGCATAGGACTCGGGCTGTTCGACCTGGGGCAGATGGCCTGCGCGGCGAATAAGCGCGAAGCGCGCGCCCTCTACAAGCTCGGTCGTCTCGCGCACCAGATCGGGCGGGGTGGAGCCGTCACGGTCGCCCGCGATGCCCAAGGCCGGCAGGCGCAACCGGGCCGTGGCGCTGTAGAAATCACTCCCGGCAATGGCGGCGGCGCAGCCTGTCCAGCCCGCGAGCGGGGTCGCGCGGAACATGGCCTCCCAGAAGGCCAGTTCGGGGGTCTTGCGGAAGGCGGGGGAAAACCAGCGCTCCATCGTCGGCCCTGCGAGTGCCGCAAGGCCTTCGCTGCGGGCGGTCGCGATGCGGGCCTGCCAGATCTCGGGGGTGGCGACCCTTGCGGCGGTGTTCGACAGCACCATGGCGCGGATCAGGTCAGGCCGCTTGACCGCCAGCCCCTGCGCCACCATGCCGCCGATGGAAAGGCCCACGAAAACGCATCCCCGCCAGCCCAGGTGATCAAGCAGCGCTTCGGTATCGCGCACAAGCTGGCCCATCGCATAGGGCGCATCAGGCACTTCCGAGCCCCCATGGCCGCGCCGGTCATAGCGCAAGAGACGCAGGCCCGCAGGCAGATGCGGCAAGAGCGGCTCCCAAAGGCGCAGATCGGTGCCAAGCGCATTGGAGAAGACCACGGGCAGCCCGTCCTCGGGCCCCTCGATGCGGTAATGCAGCCGGATATGACCCAGATCAGCAATCACCATGGCGCGCGCCTTCCTCCAGCGCGCGGGTGAAGACGGCGTGGTCCACATTGCCGCCCGAGGCGATGGCGATGACGCACTCGCCCGCGATGGCTTCGGGCTGGAACAGGGCTGCGGCCAGCGCGACCGCCCCGCCGGGTTCCAGCACCAGTTTCAGATGCGCGAAGGCCAGCGCCATGGCGCGCAGCGCCTGTTGGTCGCTGACCACCAGCCCCGGCCCGGCCAGACGGCGAAGGATCGGCAGCGTCAACTTGCCCGGCGCCGGGGTCAGGATCGCGTCGCAAAGCCCGCTGCGCGCGTCATTCGGGGTGACGCGGCCTGTGGCGAGCGCGCGCGCCATGTCGTCGAAGCCCTCGGGCTCGACCGTGCGGAGATGCATCTGCGGTGCACGCGCCTCGAGCGCCAGCGCCACGCCCGCGCTCAGCCCCCCGCCGCCGCAGCAGACCAGCACCTGGGCCGCGATATCGCCCGCCTGTTCGGCCAGTTCCAGCCCGACACTGGCCTGCCCGGCGATCACCTCGGGGTGGTCGAAGGGCGGGATCTGGGCGAGGCCGCGCGCGCGGGCCACCTCAAGACAAAGCGCATCGCGGTCCTGGTGCGCACGGTCATAGAGCACCACCTCGCCCCCCAACGCGCGCGTGCCACGGATCTTGGCCTCGGGCGCATCCGAGGGCATCACGATCACCGCCTTTCGCCCCTGCTGCGCAGCGGCCAGCGCCACGCCCTGCGCGTGATTGCCCGAAGAAGCCGCAACCACCCCCGGCACCGCGTCGGCCAGGGCCGAGAGCGCCGCCCAGCCGCCGCGATACTTGAAGCTGCCCGTGTGCTGCAGGCATTCCGCCTTGACCAGCACGCGCCGCCCGGCGATGGCATCCAGTGCGCGCGACGACAGCAGCGGCGTGCGCCGCACGCGCCCTGCCAGCCGCGCCTGCGCGGCCATGATGCGCGACAGATCGACCGCCTCGTTCACAGACACATGCCCAGCCATTCGTGGATCACCCGCAGCGCAACCGGCTCGTCCAGAAACGGAATATGCCCGCGCCCCGGCACCTCGCCGAACACCATGTCGGGGCGCAGACGCTGCATCTCGGCGGCGGTGGTCGCGCTCAGCAGCGTCGAGGTCGCGCCCCGGATCAGCGACAGCGGCACGCCCTCGAGCGCGTCGAACATCGGCCAGAGATCACCGCCGCCGCCCTCCATCGCGTCCAGAAATGCTTTTCGCAGCGCCGGGTCATAGGTCAGATCCAACCCCTGATCCGTCTCGATGAACTGGCGCTGCGCCTCGGCCAGCCAGCGCCCCTCGGGCATGTCGCTGAACTCGGGAAAGGCGCGCTCCAGCGCGGCAGCGGCCTGGGCATGGCTGCGCGCATTGGGCGTGCGCCCGATATAGTCGGAAATCCGCGCCAGCCCCTCGGCCTCGATCACCGGGCCGACATCATTCAGGCACAACCCGCGCAGCCGCTCCTTCGCCACCACGGCCAGATACATGCCGATGATCCCGCCGCGCGACGTGCCCAATACGGCCGCCTGCTCGACCCCCAGATGGTCGAGCAATGCCAGTACATCCGCCCCTTCCTGCGGCACGGTGTAGCTCTCGGCCCCGGTCCATTGCGAGCGCCCGCGCCCGCGATAATCGGGCCGGATCAGGCGCAGGGGCGGCAGATGCGGCGCCAGATAATCGAAATCGCGCCCGTTGCGCGTGAGCCCCGGCAGGCACAGAAGCGCACGGCCATGGCCCTCATCGGTGTAGAACAGCTCCGCCCCGTCGGGCGCGGTGAAATAGGGCATCGCGGCCTCCCCGCTTTTCAGACGAAAGATGTGACATGCCGCCTGACAAAGGAAAACCCCTGTCGCATTTTCTTGCCAAAAATACTCAATTTCTCGGCCCGCACAGCCGCCCGCGCTCAGCGATTGAGCCGCTCGAGCCGCGCTCGCACCGAAAGCCCATGCGCCTCGAGGCTTTCCGAGACCGCAAGCTGCGCGGCGGCAGGCCCGATTGCGCGCAGCGCCTCGGGCGTCATCCGCGCCAATGTGGTGCGTTTCATGAAATCGAGCACCGAGAGCCCCGAGGAGAACCGCGCCGAGCGCGCCGTGGGCAGCACATGGTTCGGCCCGCCGACATAGTCGCCAATCGCCTCGGGCGTCCATTGGCCCAGAAACACAGCGCCTGCGTGGCGGATCTGCGCAAACAGCGCCTCGGGGTCGGCGACGCAGAGTTCCAGATGCTCGGGCGCGATCCGGTCCGACAACCCCGCCGCCTCGTCCAGATCGCGGGTCACGATCACCGCGCCATGATCACGCCAGCTTGTCCCGGCGATGGCGCGGCGCTCCAGCGTCTCCAGCCGCCGCTCGACGGCCTGCGCCACCGCCCGCCCGAATTCCGCATCCGGCGTGATCAGGATCGACTGCGCGCTGTCGTCATGCTCGGCCTGCGACAGCAGGTCGAGCGCGATCCAGTCGGGGTCGTTCTGTCCGTCCGCGATGACAAGAATCTCCGACGGCCCCGCGATCATGTCGATCCCCACTCGGCCAAAGACGCGCCGTTTCGCAGCCGCGACATAGGCATTGCCGGGGCCGGTGATCTTGTCCACGGGCGCGATGGTCTCGGTGCCATAAGCCAGCGCGGCAATCGCCTGCGCACCGCCCACGCGGTAGATGGTCGAGACCCCAGAGAGTTGCGCGGCCAGCAGCACCAGCGGGTTCACCACACCGTCGGGTGTGGGGCAGCAGATCACCAGCCGCTCGACCCCCGCCACCTGCGCGGGAATCGCGTTCATCAGCACCGAGGAGGGGTAGCTTGCCAGCCCCCCCGGCACATAGAGCCCGGCCGCCCCGACCGCCCCCCAGCGCCAGCCGAGTTCGGCCCCGTTTTCATCGCTCCAGCGCGCGTCCTCGGGGCGCTGGCGGGCGTGATAGGCGCGGATCCGCTCGGCCGCAAGGCCAAGCGCCTCGGCCTCTGCCGCAGGCACAAGCGCCACCTGTTCGGCGATCTCGCTTTCGCTGAAAGCCAGGGTTTCGGGGGTCAGGCTCAGCCTGTCGAATTTTTCCGTCAGTTCGATCAACGCCGCATCGCCGCGGGAACGCACCTGCGCGATAATATCGGCAACCGTGTCATCGACATCGACCGCCTCTTCGCGCTTGGCCCCCAGAAGCGCGGCAAACCCGGCCTCGAAATCCGCCGCGCGCGTGTCGAGAAAGACCGGCATTCACCCCTCCTGCCTGTGCGCGGGCGCGCGGCCTGAGGGCGCGCGATAGGGCCGCGTTACATCGCTGAGCGCCACATCCAGACATTCGACCGAAAGCCGGATTTCGTCATCGCCCGCCAGCGTTAGCGACAGATGCCCTGCGCCATCCTCGCCCGGTGCGAAATCCAGCGCAAGGATCGAGAGCACGAGATCCGCGTCATCGCGCGCGAACCCCTGCGAGGCGACGGCCAGAACATCCGATATCACCAGCAGCGATTGCACCCGTTCATAATCGCCGCCCTGTGCCGCGTGTTCCCAACGAAAGCGGTTGATCAGCATCGCGAAGCGGCGGCGTTTGCGGTCCCAGGTCATCTCGGTCGCAGGCAGAACCGAATCCTGAACCAGCGCCGAGATCACCTTCAGATCCTCGATATCCAGTGCCTGCAGCCGCAACGGGTTCTCGGCCCCGTCTTCGAAACGTGCGTCACTCATTGCACCTGCACCCGCTCGATCCGCGCCCCACAGGCGCCCAGCTTGTCCTCGACATGTTCATAGCCGCGATCCAGATGGTAGACCCGGCTGACCGTAGTGTCCCCTTCAGCGGCGAGCGCTGCGAGGATCAGCGAGACCGAGGCACGCAGATCGGTCGCCATGACGGGCGCACCGCGCAGCCGTTCGACCCCGGTGACCGTGGCCGTACCGCCCTGAACCTCGATCTGCGCGCCCATGCGCATGAGTTCCGGCGCGTGCATGAAGCGGTTCTCGAAAATATGTTCCTCCAGCACCGACACCCCGTCAGCCGTGCACATCGCCGCCATGAATTGCGCCTGCAGGTCGGTCGGGAAGCCGGGGAATGGCTCGGTCGCGACACTGACCGGGCGCAGACGGTCGGTTTTGCGCGTCACGCGCAGCCCACGCGCGGTTTCTTCCACTTCGACGCCAGCCTCCTGCAGCTTGTCTACGAAAGCCGCCACCAGATCAAGCCGTCCGCCCAGACATTCGACCGACCCGCCGGCAATGGCCGGGGCCAGCATATAGGTGCCAAGCTCGATCCGGTCGGTGACGACGCGATGCGTGGCCCCGTGCAGGCTGTCCACGCCCTGAATCGTGAGCGTCGGCGTCCCCTCACCCTCGATCTGGGCACCCATCGCGCGCAGGCACCGCGCCAGATCCGCGATTTCGGGCTCGCGGGCGGCGTTTTCCAGAACCGTGGTGCCCTTGGCCAGTGTCGCGGCCATCAGTGCGTTCTCGGTCGCGCCCACCGAAACGATGGGAAAGGTGAAGCGCGCACCTTTCAGCCCACCGGGGGCCTTGGCGTGGACATAGCCATCGCGCAGGGTCAGTTCCGCCCCCATGGCTTCCAGCGCGCGCAGATGCAGGTCCACGGGCCGCGCGCCGATGGCGCAGCCACCGGGCAACGAAACGACCGCGTGGCC
Organism: Paracoccaceae bacterium; assembly: GCA_007116575.1. Taxonomy (GTDB): domain Bacteria; phylum Pseudomonadota; class Alphaproteobacteria; order Rhodobacterales; family Rhodobacteraceae; genus Roseinatronobacter. Next base: position 7,221 of record SKIF01000121.1, on the reverse strand, counting down.
GTCACGCGCCAGCATCGGCCCCAGCACGAGGATCGAGGCGCGCATCTTGCGCACGATCTCGTAATCAGCTCGGTGCGAGGTCAGGTCATGGCTCGAGAGCGCCAGCACCTGGCCGCCCTGCAGGCTCGCCACTTCCGCGCCCAGCGAGCCCAGCAGTTCCGACATGGTGCGGATATCCGACAGGCGCGGCGCATTGGTCAGCGTCAGCGGCGCGTCGCTCAGAAGTGTGGCCGGCATCAGCGTCAGGCAGGCATTCTTGGCCCCCGCGATGGGGATTTCCCCATTGAGCGGGCCATTTCCCGTCACCACAATCGAATCCATTTGCCCTGCCCCTCACGGTTGCTCTTTGTCGCTGCCATCCACACTTGCTGTCCCCGTATCGCGGGCGCGCGCCTGTGCCTTGCGTTTGGCGATATTCGCTTTCAGCGCCGCTTTCAACCGCGCCGCGCGCGCGGCATCGGGTGATTTCGTACGTGTCTCGGTGGGTGTGGCTTTGCGGCTCATACCCTCTCGTATCCGAGTTCTGCAAAACCGTCCAGATTGGGGTTGCGCGCCTGCGCGTTTCGGACTACTGACCCGCCCGTAAGCTGCTGTAGCTCAGGGGCAGAGCACTCCCTTGGTAAGGGAGAGGTCGAGAGTTCAAATCTCTCCAGCAGCACCACCGCCTTTCAGACCCGCATCTTCCCCAACTCATGCAACAGCGCCGCCCCGGTGCGGATACCCGCGTGGAACAGATCCACCTCGATATTCTCATTGGGCGCATGGTTGGCCTCGTCGGCATTGGCGTAGGGCACCACAAAGGCCGGGATTCTCAGGATTTTCGTAAAAACATAATCCGGCAGGCTGCCCCCAGCCGACGGGATCAGATACGGCTCCTCGCCGCGCGCTGCGCGGATCGCGGCGACAATCGGGGCGGTAAAGGCGGACTCGATGGGCGTGCGCGATGGCAGCATACCGCCCTGCGCCACCACCTCGACCTCGGGCGCGTGGCGGGCGACATGGGCGCGCACCGCGTCAAGCGCCTGCTCGGGGGTCATGTCAGGCACAAGGCGGATATCACATTTCGCCAGCGCCGCGCAGGGCAGCACAGTTTTCGACCCCGCCCCACCATAGCCGCCCTGCAGCCCGTTGATGGTCAGCGTCGGGTGGAACATGAGCCGGTCATGAAAGGCGCGGTCCGCGGGCGTATCGAGCCGCGACAGCCCCATCTCGGCCAGATAGCCTGCCACATCCACGGGCAGCGCATCGGCGGCGGCGCGTTCGGCATTGCCCGGCGGGCAGATCGGGTCATGCAGCCCGTCGATGGTGATATTGCCGTCGGCGTCCTTCATCGTCGAAAGCAAATGCACCAGCGTCCAGATGGCATTGGGCATGGTGCCGCCATGATTGCCCGAATGCGCATCGGTCCGTCCCGTGCGCACGCGCAACTCGAAGTTCACCACACCCCGCACCCCGAACGTGACCACAGGCCGCCCCGAAGGATGCAACGGCCCGTCCGCTGTGATGACAAGATCCGCCTTCAGCCGCTCGGCATGGGCACGCACGAATTCGGCAATGCGCGGGCTGCCGATTTCCTCTTCGCCCTCCAGCAGCACAATCAAATTGCAGGGCAGCCGCCCATGCACCGCAAGCCAGGACTCAATCGCCAGCAATTGCGCGAAATGCTGGCCCTTGTTGTCGCCCGCCCCGCGCGCATAGATCCGCCCGTCGCGCAATGTGGGCTCGAAGGGCGGGCTGATCCATTCGTCCAGCGGTTCGGGCGGCTGCACGTCGTAATGGCCATAGAACAGGACCGTGGGCGCGCCGGGAACCTGTTCCCGCCGTCCCAGCACCATGGGATGGCCCGCAGTTGGCACCGCCTCGGCGTCCATGCCCAGACGCTCCAGCATCCCGACCAACATGGCCGCCACCTCGGCGATTCCGATATCCTGTGCCGAGATACTGGGGTGGCGCAAATAGTCCAGCAACCGCGCGAGGTGGTCGGCGCGTTGCGCCTCGATATGATCGAGTACCGGGTCGAGCATGGTCATTCAGGGAGCCTTTCGCGCGCTGTTTTCCGCCAGCCGACCCGATAGCGGCCCAAGTGTCAACCAACCGGTATTTTTCGCGCTTGACCTTGCTCTCACGCTGTCCCATCCCCGAGCCATGGCCCAGGCACACTTGCAGATTGATCTCTCAGCGCTCCAGAACAACTGGCGCGCGCTGGACGCGCACTCTGCGACCGGGGTCGAGACGGCCGCCACCGTCAAGGCCAATGGCTACGGTCTGGGCGCGGGCCATGTCGCGCATGCGCTGGCCCATGCGGGCGCGCGGCGCTTCTTTGTTGCCGTGGCCGAGGAAGGGCTCGCCGTGCGCGCGGCCATCGGGCCGGACCTGCCGATCCATGTCTATAGCGGTCATATGGACGGCGACGCGCGGATTCTGCGTGATGCCAAGCTCATCCCGATGCTGAACTCGGTCGAGCAACTGACCCGCCATGTCGAAGCCCTGCCCGGCCACCCGTTCGGCATCCAGCTTGACAGCGGTATGAACCGGCTTGGGATGGAACCTGCGGAATGGGCCTCGGTCGCGCAGATCGTGCTGGGGCAGCGCCCCGTCCTGCTGATGTCACATCTCGCCTGTTCAGACGAGCCCGACCACTCGATGAACGCGCAGCAACTGGCTCAGTTCCACGAGATGACAGAGGGCACGGGGCTGCCACGCTCGCTCTCGGCCACGGGCGGGGTGCTGCTGGGACCCGAGTATCATTTCGAGATGACCCGCCCCGGTATCGGGCTCTATGGCGGCGCACCCTTCACCTCGGCCCAAGCCGTCGTGCGCCTGTCGATCCCCGTGATCCAGACACGCGAGGTGCTGGCCGGCGAGAGCGTGGGCTATGGCAACAGCTTCATCGCGCCCCGTGACATGCAACTGGCAACGATCGCGGCGGGCTATGCCGATGGCATCCACCGCGCGCTCTCGGACAAGGTGACACTTTGGGCAGGGGACGTGCCCTGCCCGCTGGTGGGACGGGTGTCGATGGACCTCTTGACCATCGACGTGAGCGACGCGCCCGAGCCGCCCGACTGGCTCGACCTGCTGGGCCCGCATCAGGGGGTGGATGACATTGCGGGGCTGCTGGACACGATCGGGTACGAGATCCTGACGGGTCTGGGACCGCGCTATGCGCGTCGGTATCTGTGAGGGCCCTGCCGCAACACCGGAGCGTACAGGCGCGCGTCGCGCCCTGAGCGGATCTTGAGCCCTCACAAAAGGTCTTGGAACAGCGCGCCCAGATCATTCTGGGTTACAAAACCATCGCCCTGAGGTTTTGGCGGACGTTACCGGGGCGTGTATTGAGGCGGGATGGGCTGCGCAGTGTCGGCCCCCCCTGCCCCGGAAGCCTCGACCCATTCGCACACTTCCTGTTCTACCTCTTGTTCTTCAATGATTGGTTCCTTGACCTCGACTTCCGACTGGCTTTGGTCACACCATTTCTTATAGAGTCTGTACCCAACAATCACCGAGACTTTGACGAGCTGCATCGTACACCACAAGACCAACGCCTTGGAACGGTCACGCTCGGCAGGCAAGCCGACGTGCGACAGCAACCATTTCTGCTTTTGATCCTCGTCCAATGACCGCACGATACTGATCCGTTCGGCAGCAGTATCGTGGCCTTGCTGCACCGCGTCTGCGATCATCTTGTCCAGTGCAGCATCCGGATCCGGAACACGCAGAGGGATCACGATGGGCTCTTTCAGGTCAATCCGTCTAACAACATCCTCACTCATCAGAGACCTCCTGACTTTTGACCAATCACAGTATAGAAAATTCTTTACATCTTTGCGTTGACCCATGTCATTGCAAAACATCCATAACGGGTGCAGTTTCAGTTTTCCGGGTTTGCCACTGCGAATGATAACCTTGATTGCCCTCCTGCGGCGCAGCCACGCGCTTTGGGCGTATGTCCTGACGCGCAGCCCTTATCCGAGCCTCGCTCCGTACGGGCTTGCTGACCGGCACTGCTCATCCTGCGATCTATTGTCAGCGGCGGAACAACAAGCTAGAACAAAGCAGGAACTTTTGCCATGTCGCTTGCTGCCCCGCCCTGCCTGCCTGCGCGCCCCGTGCCGCTCGAGACGCTTCTGGATCTGCGTCCGGGGCGCGCGCATGAGTTTTGCGGGCCGTCACGGCATCTGCTGGCCATCTGGTTTCTGGCGCGGCTGCCTGCGGGCGCGCCGGTGATCTGGATCAGACCGCGCTGGGGGATGGACCGGCTCTGCCCGCTGGGCCTGCGCGACTGGGCCAGCCCCGAGGGGTTGATCTTTGTCGAGCCCGCGCGCGCCACCGAATGTCTTGGCTGCGCGGAAGAGGCGTTGCGCGCAGGTGCCGTGGCGCTGGTGGTGGTCGAACAACCCGACCCGCCCGCGCTCACCCCGCTGCGCCGCCTTCATCTGGCCGCCGAGACAGGCCTTGCCCGGCGGCAGAGTGCGGACCGCGCGGCGGGGCTGCACGCGCTGGTGCTTACGCCCGGCGCAGGCGGCACGCCGGGGGTCGAAAGCCGCTGGCACCTTACCCCCTGCCCGGCCCGTGATGCGCCGTTATATGCGCCGGTGCAGGGCGCGTGGCGGCTGGAACGCCTGCGCGCGCGCATGGCCCCGCAAGCCGCCTGGCAGATCGACGCCGCCCTGCAGGCCCATCCCTGCCCGTCCGGGCCTGCCTGAGCAATGGCGGTGCTGCATGGCGCGGTTCGATGGCAGCGGCCGTGACGAAATGCCTTGAGCCCCCCGCCTGCCCTGTGCCATTCCTCTCCTGCCCACCGGAACAAGGTCACTGCCATGCCCCGCCGCTATCACCCTGCCCTCGTCACGCTGCACTGGCTGCTTGCGCTCTTCCTGATCGGCGCACTGATCGCAGGGCGCTTCGTGCTTACTCCGCAGGACAATGCTGATCCGGCCAAGCTGATCTCCTTCACGATGCATATGGGGCTGGGGTTGACGATTCTGGCGCTGATGCTGGTCCGGCTTGGCGTGCGGCTGGGGACAGCGCACCCGCCGCGCGTGCTGACCGGCCAACCGCTGCCCGACCGGCTCGCGCCGCTGACTCACTGGGCGCTTTACGCTGTTGCCATCGCGATGTCGGTCTCGGGGATTGTCATGTCCCGCCAGACCGGGCTGCCCGATGCGGTGTTCGGTGACGGCCCGATGCCCGCCGATTTCGCAGAGGTCCCGGCGCGCGCCGTGCATGGGGGGCTCTCGCTGCTGCTGATGGCGCTGATCGCGCTGCATGTCGCGGCCGCGCTCTGGCACCAGTTCATCCGCCGCGACGGGCTGATGGCGCGGATGTGGTTCGGCCCGCGCTGAGAGGCGTTGCGTATCGGGGCTTTCCGCGCGGCCATGGGCGGGATATATGCCGCCCATGAGCCAGAACCCGCCCGAGTTGCGCCCCGATATCGCGCCCCGCCCCCGCCTGAGCGAGCCCGCCCGCCCCGGCCAGCCTGCCATCGGCATGGTCTCGCTCGGCTGCCCCAAGGCGCTGGTGGACAGCGAGCGCATCCTGACCCGCTTGCGCGCCGAGGGCTATGCGATCAGCCCCGATTATGCCGGGGCCGATGCCGTGATCGTCAATACTTGCGGTTTTCTCGATTCGGCCAAGGCCGAAAGCCTGGAGGCCATCGGCGAGGCGCTCAACGAGAATGGCCGCGTGATCGTCACGGGGTGTCTGGGGGCCGAGCCGGACTACATCACCGGTGCGCACCCGAAGGTACTGGCCGTGACCGGGCCGCATCAGTATGAGCAGGTGCTCGACGCGGTGCACGCGGCCGTGCCACCCAAGCCCGACCCGTTCATTGACCTTCTGCCCGCAAGCGGCGTCAGCCTGACCCCGCGCCATTACAGCTATCTCAAGATTTCCGAGGGCTGTAACCACAAGTGCCGGTTCTGCATCATCCCCGACATGCGCGGGCGGCTGGCCTCGCGCCCGGCTCATGCGGTCATCCGCGAGGCGGAAAAGCTGGTCGAGGCCGGGGTGAAGGAGTTGCTGGTCATCAGCCAAGATACATCGGCCTATGGGGTGGATATCCGCCATGCCGAAGAGCGCGGCCATCGCGCCCATATCACCGATCTCGCACGCGATCTGGGCAGTCTGGGGGCCTGGATACGGCTGCATTACATCTACCCCTACCCGCATGTGCGCGACTTGATCCCGCTTATGGCAGAGGGCCTCGTGCTGCCCTATCTCGACATTCCCTTCCAGCATTCGCACCCCGATACGCTGCGGCGCATGGCCCGTCCGGCGGCAGGTGAAAAAACGCTGGAGCGCATCGCGGAATGGCGCGCCATCTGCCCCGAGATCACCCTGCGCTCGACCTTCATCGTCGGCTATCCGGGCGAGACCGAAGCAGAGTTTCAGCACCTGCTCGACTGGCTGGACGAGGCGCAGCTCGACCGGGTGGGGTGTTTTCAGTACGAAAACGTGAAAGGGGCCCGCTCGAACGCGCTGCCGGACCATGTGGCCGATGAGGTCAAGGCCGAACGCTGGGCGCGGTTCATGGAAAAGGCGCAGGCGATTTCCGAGGCGAAACTGGCGGCCAAGGTCGGCCAGCGGCTGGAGGTGATTGTCGACGAGATCGACACTGACGGCATTGCCACCTGCCGCACACAAGCCGATGCGCCCGAGATCGACGGCAATCTTTTCATTGATGAAGGAACCGCGGGGATTCGCGTCGGCGATGTTGTCACCGTCGAAGTGGACGAGGCGGGAGAGTATGATCTGTGGGGGCGGATCAGAGCGTGACATCTTCCCTCTGCCCTGCGGCCATGATAAAGCCGCGCGCAATCAGGGCAGACCTGCCCAAAACACAGCATCTGGAGAGAGACCATGGCCATCGAGCGTACACTTTCGATCATCAAACCCGACGCCACCGCCCGCAACCTGACCGGCAAGATCAATGCCAAGTTCGAGGAAGCAGGGCTGCGTATTGTGGCGCAGAAACGCATTCATCTGACCAAGGCGCAGGCCGGCAAGTTCTACGAGGTCCATGCTGAACGGCCCTTCTATGACGAGTTGTGCACGTTCATGGCCTCGGAGCCGGTCGTGGTGCAGGTGCTGGAAGGCGAAGGCGCGATTGCCAAGAACCGCGAAGTGATGGGCGCGACCAACCCCGCCGATGCCGCGCCGGGCACGATCCGCGCCGAATTCGCACAATCGGTCGGCGAGAACTCGGTTCATGGCTCGGAT
>SKIF01000034.1 GCA_007116575.1 Paracoccaceae bacterium | reverse complement strand
CTGCAAAAGGGCATCGAGTGGTTCAACCCGGCCAATACGCTGGCCGCGCAGACCTTCATGGTGCTGTTCATCATCCTGTTCATCCAGTTCCGGCCCAAGGGCATTGTCGCCCTGAAGGGCCGCGCCGCCGGAGATTGATGTCATGGCCATGGATATCCCCCGCCGCAGCACGGCCCGCACCGGAACGCGCCGCAGCTTTCTGCATGAAAACCCGTCTGTGCTATGGTTCATGGGGCTGCTGGGTCTTTTTACAGTTGTGGTGACGGTTCTGTCCGAAGGGGTCGGGCTGGGCGTCATGCCCACCAACCTGATCAAGATTCTGGGCATGACGCTGTGCCTGTGCCTTATTGCCATCGCCATGGATGTGGTCTGGGGTTATTGCGGGATCCTGTCGCTTGGGCATTTCGCGTTTTTTGGCCTTGGCGGCTATGCCATCGGCATGTGGCTGATGTATGCCCGCACCGAGATCAACATTCGCGACAATCTGGAACGCGGGACGATCCCGCCCACCGAGGCAGAGGTGTCAGAGGCCGTCGCCGCGCAGATTTTCGGTGTTGTCGGGTCCAGCGAGTTGCCGCTGATCTGGACATTCGCAGGCTCGCTGCCCTTTCAGCTTGCCATGGTCGTGCTGGTGCCGGGGCTGCTGGCGCTGGTCTTTGGCTGGCTGGCCTTCCGGTCGCGCGTGACAGGGGTTTACCTGTCGATCCTGACCCAGGCCATGACGCTGGCGCTGTCGCTCTATCTGTTCCAGAATGACACGGGTCTGCGCGGCAATAACGGGCTGTCGGGGCTGCAGAACATTCCCGGCGCGCTGGATGTGCCGCAATCCATCATCTCGATCTGGTTCTTCTGGGCTTCGGCATTCATGCTGGGTGTGGGCTATCTGTTTTTTGCATGGATTGTGTCAGGCAAGTTCGGCTCGGTGATCCGTGCCATTCGCGACAATGAGGCGCGGGTGCGTTTCCTTGGCTATAATGTCGAAGGCTACAAGCTGTTTGTCTTTACCATCACGGCCATCGTCTCGGGTATTGCCGGCGCGCTCTATTACCCCCAGGCGGGCATCATCAACCCCGCCGAGATCGCGCCCATCGCCTCGATTTATCTGGCGGTCTGGGTGGCGATTGGCGGGCGCGGGCGGCTTTACGGGGCCGTGATCGGCGCGGGTTTTGTCTCGCTTCTGTCCAGCTGGCTGACCGGGGGCGGCGCACCGAATATCGATCTGGGCGTGTTCCGCATTGTCTGGACCGAATGGTGGCTGGTGCTGCTGGGGCTGGGCTTTGTGCTGGTCACGTTGTTTTTCCCCAAGGGCATCGGCGGGTTGTTTGACTATCTGGTGAGGAAACAGCCATGACCACCCTACTGGAAGTCTCTGGCGTGTCGGTCACATTTGACGGGTTCCGCGCCATCAACAATCTGTCGATCGCCATTGGCGAACCCGAATTGCGCGCGGTGATCGGCCCGAATGGCGCAGGCAAGACCACCTTCATGGATATTATCACGGGCAAGACCCGGCCCGATGAGGGCCGCGTGATCTGGGGCGAGCGCTCGGTCGATCTGCTGAAATACTCGGAAAGCCAGATCGCCAAGATGGGCATCGGACGCAAGTTCCAGAAACCGACCGTGTTCGAGGATCAGAGCGTGCGCGACAATCTGGCCATGGCGCTGAAGAACAAGCGTGGGCCATGGTCTGTTCTGATGTGGCATGCGACAGCGCAGGATCAGGCGCGCATTCAGGAACTGGCCGAGGAGGTGGGCCTCCTCGCGCGGCTGGACGACAGGGCAGGCATCCTGAGCCATGGGCAGAAGCAATGGCTGGAAATCGGCATGCTGCTGGCACAGGACCCGCGCCTGCTGCTGGTCGATGAACCTGCCGCCGGCATGACCCCGTCAGAGCGTGAACACACCACCGACCTTCTGAAACGTGCGGCGAAGACCCGCGCCGTGATGGTGATCGAACATGATATGGAATTCATTCGGCGGCTGGACTGCCGCGTGACCTGCCTGCATGAGGGATCGGTGCTGGCCGAGGGGTCAATTGATCATGTGACCCGCAACCAACAGGTGATCGATGTCTATCTGGGGCGCTAGGACATGCTGAAAGTTGAAGATCTGACATTGCACTATGGCGCCTCTCAGATCCTGTGGGGGGTGTCGCTGCAAGCGCGCCCTGGGGCCGTGACTGCGGTGATGGGCACGAATGGGGTGGGCAAGACCTCGTTGTTGCGTGCGATTGCCGGGCGGCACCCCTATTCGGGAGGCCGGGTCATGCTGGACGGCCAGCTTCTGGATCACCCGACAGCAGCACAGGCCGCGCGCGCGGGCATCGCGTATGTGCCCCAGGGGCGCGAGGTGTTTCCGCTGCTCAGCGTCACCGAGAACCTGCAAACCGGCTTTGCCTGCCTGCCGCGCGACGCCCGCACGATCCCGCCGCGGATCTATGAGCTGTTCCCGGTGCTGGAACAGATGAAAGACCGGCGGGGGGGCGATTTGTCGGGCGGGCAGCAACAGCAACTGGCCATCGCCCGCGCGCTGATTGCGAAACCCAAGGTGCTGCTGCTGGATGAGCCGACCGAGGGCATTCAGCCCAATATCATCAAGCAGATTGGCAAGGTGATCGAGCTCTTGCGCCAGGAGGGCGAGATCGCGATTGTGCTGGTCGAGCAGTTTTTCGATTTTGCCTATGGGCTGGCGGATGAGTTCTGCGTGCTCAACCGTGGCGAGGTTGTGTTGCGCAAAACCGCGACCGAGGTGACCCGGCAGGAAATTCTGGAGCGCGTGTCGATCTGATCTGATCCGTCGGACGCCAGATTTTCGGGACTTTTGTGTCTGTTTGCAAGATGAAGGCAGATGTCGCTGGCCTGCATTGCGGTTGGACAGTCCCGCAGGCGGGGCATACGGCTAATGGCCTACGCCTTGGTTTTGCGGCATCAGCCCGCCCTGGTTGATGATGAAATCGACGATCTGATCAACGCCGACCCCCTCGCGCAGCTGCGCCATGACATAGGGACGCGTGCCCCGGGCGCGGGCGGTGTCGGCCTCCAGCAAGGCGAAATCCACGCCCACATGCGGCGCAAGATCGGTCTTGTTGACGATCAGAAGATCCGACTTCGTCACACCGGGGCCGCGTTTGCGCGGGATGTCCTGACCTGCCGCGGTGTCGATGAGATAGAGCGTCAAATCGGCCAGCTCCGGTGAAAAGGTCGCGGCCAGATTGTCGCCGCCCGATTCGATCAGGATCAACTCCAGATCCGGCAGATCGCGGGTCAGGCTGGCCACTGCTGCCAGATTGATCGAGGCATCCTCGCGAATGGCGGTATGCGGACAGCCGCCGGTTTCAACGCCGCGAATACGTTCCATCGGCAAGACCTGGGCGCGCATCAGCGCCTCTGCATCTTCGCTTGTGTAGATATCATTGGTGATCACCGCCATGGACAGGCGCGAGGCCAGGGCGCGGGCCAGCTTTTCGGTCAGCGTGGTCTTGCCTGCGCCCACGGGGCCGCCGATACCCACGCGAAGGGGGCCGTTCGTGCTCATGTTCGGAAAATCCTTACCTCTTGAGTTTCGTGATGCAGCGCGGACATATCCGCGCCAAGCGCGCAGCCCCCCAGATCATCAAGGCCGGCCGTTGCCGCGCGCTGGCTGACCGTCAGGATCAGCGGTCCCAGTGCGGCCAGCGCCGCTTGCGCGGCGGTCTGGCCCAGCGGCACATGGCGCGTGGCGACGGTGCATAGATTGCCGACCCATGCCTGCAGGTAAAGCGCTGCCACATCGGCGGGCGGCAGGGCCAGAGGGGCGGCGGCTTCGGCAACCGCGACCGGCAGCATGCGCGCAGGCAAGTCGCGCCCTGTCATTCCTGCGACTGTGCGCGCAAAGGCTGCGCCTTGCTCGTCGCTTTCCTGCAGGCGTTCCGCACTTGGCGCGAGCGCACGTGCATAGGTGTCGAGCCTGTCATACTCACCGCTTTCCAGCGCCACGGACAGTAAAACCGCATCCTGCCAGCCTGCGCCGAATTGCAGAAGATTGCCCAGCCAAAGCTGCACAGTATCGGCATCATGCACCACGCCCGACGCAATCGCCGTCTCCATCCCGTGGCTATAGGCAAAAGCCCCGGTGGGGAAAGCGGGCGAGAGCCATTGCACAAGGGTCAGTGCAGGAAGGGTCAGCATCAGTGATCGTGGCTATGGCCATGGCTATGCCCCATCGTGCGGCCATGGCCGTAGGCACCCCCCTCGGGCGTAAAGGGCCGCGAGGCACGATTAATCTGCGCACCAAGGCCAATCAGCATGTTTTCCAGCACATGGTCTTCGCGAATGATCAGCCGGTCAGGCAGGATCTGACAAGGCGTGTGGCGGTTGCCGATATGCCAGGCCAGGCGCGGCAGATCGCCGGTCACTTCCACCAAGGCTTCATCGGCAGGAACGATTTCCAGCGTCGTGCCGTCTTCCAACTCGAAGCCCCACCAGGCATCAAGGTTTGTGACTTCCGCCAGATCGACCATAAAGCCGCGCCCCTCGGCTGTGACCAGCCGTTTGCGCCGCACCATTCGCGCATCATAGTCAAGGATCACGGACCCATCGCAATGATCGGGCCGTTCTTTCAGCAGGCGGCGCAGCGGGGGAAGATCGGTCATGGGGCACCTGTGTGGAAAAGATCGCGATAGACAAAAGCAGGCAGCGCGCGGCGGGTCAGCCCCATCGCGCGCAAGGCTCCGTCGGGCAGTGCGTCAAGGCGGGCATATTCAGCCTCGCGCGCGGACCGGTCCGCGCCGGGGTTGCAGCCAAGCCCCGTGCTGGCAATGTACCAGTCCAACGCGCGGGACTGGCTGGGGCTGAGTGGCGAGTTTGCAGGCCGAAACGACATGGACACCTCCATCAGGCAGTCGGTTCCTCCCACGCTCGCAGGATACCATGAAAGAGCGGTTTCCAGCCCTCGCGCGCTGTTCACGATTTGCTGCGGTGCAGAAAAGTCACATTTGATCTGGCTGTTTATCTGCATGATCGCGGCTCAAAACAGGAAATAGCGCTGCGCCAGCGGCAATTCGTGGGCTGGCTCGCAGGTCAGAACCTCGCCATCTGCGCGCACTTCATAGGTTTCCGGGTTAATCTCGATCTCTGGCGTGGCGCTGTTATGGATCATGTCGCGCTTGGCTATGCTGCGGGTGTTTGCCACCGCCAGCACCTGTTTTGCCAGCCCAAGATTGGCGCGCACCCCGTCCGCTTCGGCAGCGGCACTGACGAATGTCACGGCCGAATGTTCCAGCGCGCCGCCCAACGCGCCGAACATGGGCCGTGAATAGATCGGCTGCACCGGGATCGAGCCATTGGGATCGCCCATCTGCGCCAGCATGATCATCCCGCCCATCACCACCATATCAGGTTTCGCGCCGAACATCGCAGGTGACCAGATCACCAGATCCGCGCGTTTGCCGGGCTCGACACTGCCGATATGGCGGCTCAGCCCATGCACTATGGCCGGGTTGATCGTGTATTTGGCAATATAGCGTTTGACGCGCACATTGTCATTTTCGCCCTGTTCCTCGGCCAAGCGCCCGCGCTGGGCGCGCATCTTGCTGGCGGTCTGCCATGTGCGAATGATCACCTCGCCCACGCGGCCCATGGCCTGACTGTCCGATGAAATCACTGACATCGCGCCCATATCATGCAGGATATCTTCGGCGGCGATGGTCTCGCGCCGGATGCGGCTTTCGGCAAAGGCCACATCTTCGGGGATTTTCTTGTCCAGATGGTGGCAAACCATCAGCATATCCAGATGCTCTTCGATGGTGTTGGCAGTGTAGGGCATGGTCGGGTTGGTTGAACTTGGCAGGACATTCTGGCTGCTGACCACTTTCAGAATGTCAGGCGCGTGGCCGCCGCCCGCCCCCTCGGTGTGGAAGGCGTGGATGGTCCGGCCCTTCATTGCCGCCAGCGTGTTTTCGACAAAGCCGGACTCGTTGAGCGTATCGGTATGGATCATGACCTGCACATCCATCTCGTCCGCAACCGACAGGCAGCAATCAATCGCGCCGGGTGTCGTGCCCCAGTCTTCGTGCAGTTTCAGCGCGCAGGCCCCCGCGCGGATCTGTTCCTCCAGCCCCTCGGGCAGGCTGGCATTGCCCTTGCCCGCGAAAGCCAGATTCATCGGCAGCGCATCGGCCGCCTGCAGCATCCGGTTGATATGCCATGGCCCGGGCGTACAGGTGGTGGCCAGCGTGCCATGGGCAGGGCCAGTGCCACCGCCCAGCATGCAGGTGATGCCGGAATGAAGCGCATCCTCGATCTGTTGCGGGCAGATGAAATGGATATGCGCATCCATACCGCCAGCCGTGACGATCTTGCCCTCGGCGGCGATGATCTCGGTTCCAGGGCCGATGATGATATCGACGCCGGGCTGCGTGTCGGGATTGCCCGCCTTGCCGATGGTCTGGATGCGCCCGTCGCGCAGGCCGATATCGGCCTTGATAATACCGGAATGATCGACAATCAGCGCATTGGTGATGACAGTATCCACCGCCCCGCCTGCGCGTGGGGTCTGGCTCTGGCCCATGCCGTCCCGGATGACCTTGCCGCCGCCGAATTTGACCTCTTGGCCATAGCCGCCGCGCTCGGCAATAAGGTCGCGTTCGACTTCGATGATCAGATCGGTATCGCCCAGCCGCAGCCTGTCGCCCTTGGTGGGGCCATACATATCGGCATAGGCGGCACGCGTGATCTTCGCCATTACAGCCTCCCCATCACATGCTGGTTGAAGCCATAGACGCGCCGCGCGCCTGCCAGTGGCACCAGCGCCACGTCGCGCGTCTGGCCTGGCTCGAAGCGCACGGCGGTCCCGGCCGCGATATCCAGCCGCTGGCCGCGCGCGGCGTCGCGGTCGAATTCCAGCGCGCTGTTGGTTTCCGCAAAATGGTAATGGCTGCCCACTTGCACAGGTCGGTCGCCTGTATTGGCGACCGCCAGAACAGTGACAGGCAGACCCGCATTCAACTCAATGTCAGACTCAGGGGTAAAGATTTCACCGGGGATCATGGGTTGCCTTTCACCGGATGGGATGATGGACCGTGACAAGCTTGGTGCCGTCCGGAAATGTGGCCTCGACCTGCACCGAATGGATCATTTCGGGAATGCCTGCCATGCATTGATCGGCGGTGATGACATGCGCGCCCGCCTGCATCAGATCGGCCACGCTGCGCCCGTCGCGCGCGCCCTCGACCACGTAATCGGTGATCAGGGCAATCGCTTCGGGATGGTTCAGCTTGACGCCACGCGCCAGCCGGTTGCGCGCGACCATTGCGGCCAGGCTGATCAGCAGTTTTTCCTTTTCACGGGGGCTGAGATTCATGTCACATCCTTCACATATGCCAGACGCGGGGCAGGGGCGCAGGGCGCAGTACGGCCAGCAGCCGCATGATCTGGCGGCGGAGCGGCCAGCCATCCATGGCCATCAGCCGGATGACCAGCTTGCCATCAAAGCCCGAAGCCCCGCCCCGGACGCCCGTTTCCGTCAGTTCCGCGCGGATCCGCGCCAGCGCGTCCTGCGCCCCTCTGGCCACCAGCGCCAGCGTGGCAAAGGCGCGCGCGCCTTCCAGAATGCCTGCGCCTGCGTGCAACGCGGCGGTCACCAGCCGTAACGGTTCAATCAGCACAGGTGCGTCATCGCGGGTGACGCTGCGCCGGTCATCGCAGACCAACGCGGCCAGCCTCTCGCCCATGGCGGCGCGGCCCAGCACCAAAGGTTCCACCAGCAGGCAAGAGGCATCGCCGTGCAGCGCGACTTGCGTGCGGCGGTCCAGCGCGCTGTTGTCGAACAGGATGGTCTCCTGCGGCAGCCAATCCAGATGCGCGCCGTCCTGCAACCGGTGGGAAACACTGATCTGCGCGCGCCCCTGAGCGCTGGCATAAGCGCGCTCGGCGGTCTGGGTGGTGGCGGTCAGGCGGCATCCGGCGCCCAGATCAAGCGCATAACGCAACCTGTCGCCGCCCGTCACCCCGCCGGAGGTGTTCAGAAACACCACCTCGGGACCACTTGGTGCCGGGTGGACAAAGGCTTTTGCCGAGCCCTGCTGATACAGATCGCACAAGCCCGTTGTGGTGCCGCGGCATACAAAGCTCAGCCGCGCCTCTCCGGTCGAGCGTTGCAGAGCTATGGCGGGAATCGCACTCATGGGGCCTCTTTTGTTTAGAGCCGGGATAGCCACTGCGTGCGGTCGCGCACATATCTGCCCTCACCCTAGCTGGGCAAGCCCATCACAAGCCGGTCGATATGCCTTAAAATGTAGCGGACTGCCTAGTCTTTCATCGATTCAATAAACAGGAGCCAGCAGGGCTCACCGCGCAATCTGGCAGGGCAGGGCGTTCAGGGGGGGG
>SKIF01000009.1 GCA_007116575.1 Paracoccaceae bacterium | reverse complement strand
CCGGCGTCGAGACCGATAGGCGCCAGGCCTTGTCCTCTCGGCTTGATCTGGCGCGGTCCATGATGGGAACGCTCGATCCGCTGGAATTCCTGGAGCTGTGGGTCGCGCCGGATGAGCGCTATCGACGGCAGTATCTGGACGAATAATTATAATTCATTACAGAAACTTGAGGGACGATGCTCATGTGTCTTCTCCGGGGCGTCGAACCGGTCTTGTCCGAAGTTTGGCTGTAGAACCCGGCCGCGCGGGGTTTCTCTTGCGCTGCCTTGGATCCCGCGCGGTAACTTCCGCATTCCAGGCCCAATCTGCGAACTTGTCGCCGGTTTGGCGCAAGTGGGTGTAGCGCTTGAGCGACGTCCATGACCGGTGGCCGGAAACAGCAGCTGCGTGTGGAACGTTGTAGCCGATCTCGAACAGCCGCGAGACGCCCTCGTGCCTCAGGTCATGGAAGCGCAGATCCTCGATCCCCAGAAATTGCGTTGCCCGAGTGAACGCAGCGCTGATCGCATCGGTGGAATACGGGAAGATCTGGATCGCGTGTTTGGGCATCGCCTCGATGATTGCCAGCGCCGGATCGGGCAGGTCGCACCAGACGTCGTTACCCACCTTCTCACCGGGGTTCTTCATGTCGCGCACGAGGACGCGTTTGCCCTCCGTGTCGAGGTCCGCCCATTTGATCCGGGTGATCTCTTCCTGCCGACGCGTCGAGAAGATCGCGAAAGCGATGATGCGATGCATGGGGACAGAGGAGGGACGACGGATCGAGCGGTCGAGGAAATGCGCCATCAACTGCTCGAGTTCATCCAGCGTTGGCCGCCGGTCGCGGTGGCGGCTCTTCTGGGTCAGGCCCAGCCTCTTCGCAACGATCATCGCATTGCGCATCGCGCGCTCGTCCAGCGGATAGTTCCAGGCCGGGCCGGCCACCGTGAAGACCGCGCTGAGATGTGACAGGTAGTTAGACACGGTCTGCGGCGAGACTCCGGTATTCAGCTTCTCCTTGGCGAAGGTCACGATGTCGGCGCTGTCGATCTGAGCGCAGAGCTTGTTCGCGATGTTGAACTCCTTGATGCTTTTCAGCACCTGCGCCTTGGTCCGACCGATTGCCTTCGCGCTGTCTTCCACATATTTGTCGATGGCGTCGCCGAGGGTCACTTCGCGGCGGCGCGTCTCCCCGATGGGCAGATTTTCGAGGGCGCCGGGCTTGGCGAGGTCCTTCTCGCGCTTCTCGATCCAGGCCGCGGCGGTCGAGCGCAGCTCGAAGGTCCGGTTCTCGCGCCAGACGGTTTTTCCAGCCCGCCGTACAGCGATCTGGGCAAGCCAGGAGGCCGTGCCGTCTTTGCGCTTTCGCTTGATGATGGTACCCATGGGGTTACAACATTTGGCCCAAGTTACAACATTTGTTGTAAATCCTACCCGAAATGGGCGCGATTTACAACAAATGAGACAAGAACGGGCTTGAGGACGTGGCGATAAATGGCTGATAAAGATAAAAAATCCAATAATTTCAATATGCCCCTTTTGGCGGTCGCGCCGATGATGGATTGGACTGATCGGCACTGCCGGTATTTCCATCGCCAACTGACGCATTATACCACACTCTATACCGAAATGGTGACGGCCCCCGCACTGGTGCGCGGCGGAGCGCTCCATCTGCTCGAGCATCAGCCGGATGAACATCCGGTCGTCCTGCAGCTGGGCGGATCGGATCCCGCGGAACTGGCGCAGGCGACGCGGATCGGCTGGGAGGCCGGGTATCGCGAGATCAACCTCAATTGCGGCTGCCCTTCGGATCGAGTGCAGTCAGGCTGTTTCGGCGCGGTGCTGATGGAAGAGCCCGCGCGCGTGGCCGCGATCTGCCGCGCCATGATTGCCGCCAGTCCCGCCGAGATCACTGTGAAATGCCGCATCGGGGTGGACGAGCAGGACCCCGCGCAGGTGCTGCCCCGCTTTCTCGAAACGCTCGCCGGGGCCGGGATCGGCCATGTCATCATTCATGCGCGCAAGGCATGGCTGGCGGGGTTGTCGCCCAAGGAAAACCGCGAGGTCCCGCCGCTCGATCACGATCTGGTCCTCGCAATGAAGCGCACCTTTCCCGAATTGCGGATCACGATCAATGGCGGCATCACCTCGCTTGCGCAGGCGCATGGGTTCCTCGCGCAGGGGCTGGACGGGGTGATGATCGGGCGGGCGGCCTATCAGCGTCCGGGCGATCTGTTGCTGCGCGCCGATGCCGAGATATACGGCGCAGAAGCCACCCAAGACCGCATGGACGTGCTCGCGGCAATGCGCCCCTACATCGCGCGCGAATGCGCGGCGGGCACGCGGCTTGCGGCGATCACGCGGCACATGCTGGGCCTCTTCGCGGGCGAGCCCGGCGCGCGGACGTGGCGGCGGGTGCTCTCGGAACAGGCGCACCGACCGGGAGCGGGGCTTGAGGTGATCGATGCGGCGCTGGCGGCGATGCAGCCTGCCGAGGACGCGCGCGCGGTCTCATGACACGGCGCACGCACAAGTAGATGCGGGTGCAGTGGGTGCGGCCATGCTCCCGATGGCGGGGGCGCAGCACTGCGCCTCATGCAGCAGGGCTGTCATCACGGCCACATGGTCAGACGCGCGCCAGCTTGCATCGTGGCGCCTGCGGGCCTGGTCCAGCGACCTCTCCAGCGCGACAAGCTGGCGTAGTGCCTCGACAGGGGCGGGAAGGGCACGACCGACCGGCAGGCCCAGCAGCCGTGGCAGCAGCACATCACGGTCATAGTCGCCAAGCGCATAACGCGCGGAAACAACCATAAGGCGAGGTCTGATCAGAGTATCAAGGCAAAAGGGCAGGGCGCTCATTCCGGGTCTCCGTCTTTTGGTGTCTGCATAATGGCATGAAATTGCGCCCGTTGCGTTGTTGTGTAAGTGACCGCGCGCTCGATTCAGCAGGATTTATCGAATCGTTAGCATTCTGGGCCTGTGCCGTTATCGATTAATCCTCTGGTAAGTAAGACAACCAATGGTAGTGCAACGTGAAGGGAGCAAGGCGCGCTATGTCTGCTCATGTCAGGGTCGCAGACAGTGGTGATTTGCGGCAGGTGGACCGTCTGCCGGAATGGGTTCCTGCTGGCGTGCGGCTGTATCTGTCCCACACTGCCGAAGGGCGCTCGCTGCGCGCGCTTGCGCGTGATCTGGGTTGCCACGCCTCGACCGTGCTGCGTCAGGTGCGACGCTTCGAGAACCGGCGCGACGATCCGCTGGTCGATGATGCGCTGCGCAAACTCGACCAGGCGTTGCGCCACGACCCCGCCCCCCTTTCCGAACCGGAGCCAGCCCCGATGATCTCCACTTCGCCCAGATCCGCCGAACCGCTGATGGATACTGTGCTCGATGATGACAGCCTGCGCTGTCTTGCCCATCTGGCGCGAGGCGATGCGTTGCTGATCGTGGCACCCGACATGCCCAAGGCCGTGATCACGCGCGAGGATGCCGAAGGCGTGGCGCAACGGGTCGCGGTCATCGACCGCGCCCTGGCCGAGGCGATGGCGCTTAGGGAGTGGATTACCTGCCGCCGTCAGGGCCGGGTGCTGAGCTATGGCATCTCGGCGGCGGGACGGACCGCATTGCGCGATGCCGGAGGCAGAAATTGCGAGGATGAGAGCCCCGCGCGGCGCATCCGATACGGGGCCACCGAAAGCCCAGTGACAGTCTTGGCACGGCGGCGTGACAAGACCGGCGCGCCCTTTCTTGCGCCATGCCTGGTGCAGGCTGCCGAGCGCCTGCGCGAGGATTTCGTCATGGCGCAACTAGAGTCGGTCGAGATCGCAAGCGCGCAGGATTTCGTCACTGCGCTGGAGCGAAAGACGGTCCCCGGCCCGAATATCGCCCCGCCGGGCACCCGCGCCGCACGCCAGCGTGTGCTTGACGTGCTGCGCGAATTGGGGCCGGGGTTGGGTGATATGGTGCTGCGCTGCTGCTGTCGGCTGGAGGGGGTGGAATCAGCCGAAAACGCGCTGGGTTGGTCGGCGCGCTCGGGCAAGATCGTGTTGCGTATCGCGCTGCAGCGTCTGTGTCGCCATCACGAAGCGAGTGGGGATGGCCATCTCATGATTGGCTGAGCGCGGCTGCGCCTTCTGCCTTGTCGAGGGCTTCCTGCGCCGCGACCCAGAGCGCCTCGGCCCGGTCGAGCCCTTCCATCACCTCGGCATATTTCGCCTGCCAGACCTGCAGCTCAGCAATGCGCACGTCTTCATAAAGCGCCGTGTCGGCCAGTTTGCTGGCCAGCTTGTCGCGCATCGCTTCCAGCTTCTCGACCCGCGCCTCGGATTTGCGCAGATTGCTGCGCAGCGTCTGAATCTCGTCGCGCGTGGCGCGGCGAGGGGTGGTCGGGGCCGCTTTGCCGGGTTTGTCGCGCGCGGGTTTGCCCTCGCCCGCAAGCAGCATGGCGCGGTAGCTTTCCAGATCCTCGTCATAGGGCGTAACGCGCCCCCCCGAGACCAGCCACAGCCGGTCGGCCACCAGCGAGAGCAGGTGCATGTCATGGCTGACCAGTATGACTGCGCCGGAATAGGCGCTCAGCGCCTCGACCAGCGCTTCACGGCTTTCCATGTCCAAGTGGTTGGTGGGCTCGTCAAGGATCAGCAGATGCGGCGCATCGAGCGTGGCCAGAAGCAGCGACAGCCGCGCCTTCTGTCCGCCTGAAAGCCGCGCCACGACCGTCTCGGCTTGATCGGCCATCAGCCCGAACCCGGCGAGCCGCGCGCGCAGCTTCGGCTGCGCCTCGGTTGGGCGTTCGCGTTGCAGATGCTGCAGCGGGGTCTCGTCAAGTTCCAGTTCATCGACCTGATGCTGCGCGAAATAGCCCACGCGCAATTTCGAGGCGCGGGTGAGCGTGCCCTTGCCGTCGAGCTTGCCCGCCAGCAGTTTGGAGAGCGTCGATTTGCCCTCGCCATTGCGACCCAGAAGCGCGATGCGGTCATCCTGATCGATGCGCAGGTTGAGGTTGCGCAGCACGGGCGGGCCGCCATAGCCGACGGCGACATCCTCGAGCCGCAGGATGGGGGGGGAGAGTTCTTCGGGCGCCGGGAACGTAAAGACATGGCGCGCGGTTTCGGAGGGCGGCGTGATGGGTTGCAGTTTCTCCAGCATCTTGAGGCGCGACTGCGCCTGCCGCGCCTTGGTCGCCTGCGCGCGGAAACGGTCCACGAATTTCTGCATATGCGCGCGGCGCGCGGCGACCTTGGCGGCCTCGGCCGCAAGCACGGCACGTTGTTCGGCACGCAATGTCGCAAAACTGTCATAACCACCCGCGTAAAGCGTCAGTTTCTGGTCCTCGAGATGGAGAATATGATCAACAGCGCGATTCAACAGTCCCCGATCATGGCTGATGATGATGACCGTATGCGGATAGCGCGCGAGATAGGATTCGAGCCAGAGCGCGCCTTCGAGGTCGAGATAATTGGTCGGCTCGTCCAGCAGCAACAGGTCGGGCTGCGCGAAGAGAACACCCGCCAGCGCCACCCGCATCCGCCAGCCACCGGAGAAATCGGAACAGGGGCGGGATTGTGCCTGCGCATCGAAGCCCAGCCCCTTGAGGATGGCACTCGCCCGACCTTCGGCGGACCAGGCGTCGATATCGGCCAGCCGGGTCTGGATGGCGGCAATGCGGTCGGGGTCCGAGGCGGTCTCGGCCTCGGCCATCAGGCCCGCGCGTTCGCTATCGGCTTCGAGCACGGTATCGAGCAGCGAGGTCGAAGACGAAGGCACCTCCTGCGCCACGCCGCCGATACGCGCCCGCGCGGGCAGGGAGATCGTGCCACCTTCAAGGGCCAACTCGCCCCGGATCAGCCGAAACAGCGTTGTCTTGCCCGCCCCGTTGCGCCCCACCAGCCCCAATTTGTGGCCCGCCGGAATCCGCGCCGAGGCTCCGGTGAAGAGGGGCCGACCCTCGATTGAAAAGCTGATATCGTCGATCTGCAGCATGGGGTTCACCTGCCTGCTTGCAGGCCCGAGGTCAAGCGCAAGGAACGTGAGAAAAGTGCCCATTCAGGGCGCGCCCACCCGCCCTGTTGCCCTTTATGGGCGCTGCCAATGCGCAAGCGCATTGGCGGGCGTCACCCGGCGGTCAGGCGTCAGACCGCGCGGCGGATGCCTTTGAAGCGCGCCCGCGCCCGCGGGTCGGTGTCGAAGAGGGCCGCGAGCTGTTCGGTCATTGCCCCCGCAAGCTGCTCGACATCGGTGATCGTCACCGCGCGCTCATAATAGCGCGTCACGTCATGGCCGATACCGATCGCCAGCAACTCGACCTGTTTGCGCCGCTCGACCATGGCGATCACGTCGCGCAGGTGCTTTTCGAGATAATTCGCAGGGTTCACAGAGAGCGTGGAATCATCCACTGGCGCGCCATCCGAGATGACCATCAGAATGCGCCGGGTCTCGGGGCGAGCGAGCATCCGCCGATGCGCCCATTCCAGCGCCTCGCCGTCGATATTTTCCTTCAAGAGCCCCTCTTTCATCATCAGCCCGAGATTGAGTCGTACCCGACGCCAGGGCGCATCGGCCTGTTTGTAGATGATGTGACGCAGGTCATTGAGCCGTCCGGGCTGCAGGCTGCGCCCCTCGGCCAGCCATTTCTCACGCGATTGCCCGCCCTTCCAGGCCCGTGTGGTGAAGCCAAGGATCTCGACCTTCACATCGCAGCGTTCCAGCGTGCGCGCCAGTACATCGGCGCAGATGGCGGCGATCGAGATGGGTCGGCCGCGCATGGACCCGGAATTATCCAAGAGAAGCGTGACGACAGTATCGCGGAATTCGGTGTCCTTTTCCTGCTTGAAGCTGAGCGGTGTGGTGGGATTGGCCACAACCCGCGCCAGCCGACCGGCATCGAGGATGCCTTCTTCCAGATCGAACAGCCACGAGCGGTTCTGCTGTGCCTGAAGACGCCGCTGCAGCTTGTTGGCCAGCCGCGAAACCGCGCCTTTCAGCGGCTCGAGCTGCTTGTCGAGATAGGCGCGCAGCCGTTCCAGTTCCGCCGGGTCGGCCAGTTCCTCGGCGCGCAGTTCCTCGTCGAACTGGGTGACAAAGACCTTGTAATCGGCACTGGCCTCGGAATGGGGCGGGGGCGCAGGCGGCTCCAGCGGGGCCTCGGCCTCGGGCATCTGGCTTTCGTCCGACATCTCGTCATCGGCATCCTCGTCGAGCGCCATATCGGCCTGCGCGCTGTCTTGCGCGGTGCCGTCATCTTCGGTGTCGTCCTCGCCCTCGTCTTCCTGGCCCTGGCTGTCGGGATTTTCGGGCTCGTCGGGCTGTTCGTCGCTCTCGTCTTCGGTGCCCTCGTCCTCGTCGCCGGTGTCATCGGGATCGTCGCCCAACTGGTCGCCATAGCCAAGATCCTCGATCATCTGACGAGCAAAGCGGGCAAAGGCGGCCTGATCGGCCAGCACGCTTTCGAGATCCTCCAGCGTGCCGCCCGCACGTTCCTCGATGAAGCCGCGCCAGAGGTCGAGCACATGCTCTGCCCCCTCGGGCAGCGGACGCCCGGTCGCGGCCTGCCGGATCATGTAGGCCGCGGCGACGGGCAGTGGCGCGTCCTGCCGGTCGCGGATTTGCGCATAACCCTTGCGTGCAGCATCATGCGCGATGCGCACGTCGATATTGCCTGCAGTGCCGGGCATGTGCCGCGCGCCCACGGCCTCGCAGCGGGCTTCTTCCATCGCCTGATAGAGATCGCGCGCCATCTGGCCCTGCGGCAGGTAGCGCGCATGGGTGGGCGCGTCGTGATAGCGGTGGCGCAGGGCGAGCGTGTCGGCCGTGCCGCGCGCGAGCAGCACCTCGTCACGGGTCATGCGCCGCGTCACCTGCGGCAGGCGCATCGTGTCGCCGCTCAGCCCTGCCGGGTCAACCGAATAGGTGACGCTCATCTCGGGCGCATCGGCCATGGTGCGCACGGTTTCGGTCAAGGCTTTCTTGAAAGGGTCGGCGGGGTTGTCGTTCCGGGGGCTCATGCAGGGTTCCGCTGTTCAACGATCCTGCCCAGAGATAGACCAGCCCCCTGCAAATGGAAAGCACCGTCGCAGTCGGTGCTGCGCCGGGTCGCGGGGCAAATTTCTGGCATGGGGGCAAGGCAGCTTGATGCGCCACCGCCGGCGCGGGTGCAGCGACAATCGACCAAAAGATCGTTGCGAGAAACCAACCGAGAGACCTGTACCCGCCCTCGGCATTTCAGGACATGGTTGCCTCGATCTCGTCAATATGTGGTTGCCCCGCAGCGTACAGAACCCCGCCCGGATTGCCCTGGTCGGATTGTGGTCAAGTCGGAGAACATTTTAGGTGAATGCAGGGAATTGTTTCGGATTCAGGTCCAATTGCGCGCGGCGCTGCCGCATTGCATGCCCGGCCAAGGTGTTTTGGCGCACAGACCCTGTGCGGTCGTGGGCGTTTTCATGCCGCGCCGGAAAAACGATATCCCAGGAGAGTATCAAAACAGGAGTAAATGATGCCCGCAACACCCCGTATCGCCATTATCCTTGGTGCGACGCGCGAGTCGCGCTTTGGCGCAAAGCCCGCCGAGTGGATTCTGGAGCGGGCCAAAGCCCGCGACGGCTGGGAGGTGGAGTTGCTCGACCTCAAGGATTTTGACCTGCCGCTGTTCAACGAGGTCGCATCGAACGCCTGGATGCCGACTGAAGACGCCAATGCCCGCAAATGGCAAGAAGCGCTCGCACGGTTTGACGGGTTCATTTTCGTTACGCCGGAATACAATCGCTCGATCCCCGGCGCACTGAAGAATGCGCCCGATCAGGCCTATGTCGAATGGAATCGCAAGGCATTCGGCATTGTCAGCTACGGTTCTGTCGGGGGCACTCGTGCCGCCGAGCATCTGCGCACAATTGGAATCGAGCTTCAGATGGCTGCGACGCGGTCCGCCGTGCATATCGGTGGCGGCGATTTCTTTGCCGTTCATCCGCTGGGGGGCGATCCAAAGCCGATGGAGGCGATCGAAGGCTCGATCGGAAATTCGGCCGATGCGATGCTGGACGAGCTTGACTGGTGGACCCGTGCCACCATGGCAGCGCGGGGCGGCTCGGCGGCTCTGGACACTGCGGCCTGAGCATCACGCCAGACTGACACCGACAGGGGCGCGCAACCTATGCAGGATGCGCGCCCTTTTCTCGGGGAATGATCCGGTCACATTCCGGCCACGCATTTGTCATTCACTAAAGCCCCGCCAAGGTTACTGGACCCGCGCGGCTTTCCATCGGCCCAACAACGACTTGCGGCTGCCCAGGGCGGTCACCCCAGCGCCATGCTCACGGCACTCTCGGGCAATTCCTCATCAAAGCAGCGCTGATAGAACTCGGCCACGGTCTTGCGTTCCAGCTCATCGCATTTGTTGAGGAAAGATAGCCGGAAGGCATAGCCGACCGAACGGAAGATCCGCGCATTCTCGGCCCAGTTGATAACCGTACGCGGGCTCATGACGGTCGAGAGGTCACCGTTCATGAAGGCCGTCCGTGTCATATCGGCGACCGTCACCATTTGGCTGATTTCCTGCCGTCCCTTGGCAGTGTTGTAGGCCGGGCTCTTGGCCAGCACGATGGCGGTTTCGGCATCGTGGGACAGATAATTCAACGTGGCGACCAGAGACCAGCGGTCCATCTGCGCCTGGTTGATCTGCTGCACGCCATGATACAGCCCCGTCGTGTCGCCCAAGCCCACCGTGTTGGCCGTGGCGAAGAGCCGGAAAGAGGGGTGCGGGGTGATGATTTCGTTCTGATCCAGAAGCGTCAGCTTGCCGTCATGTTCCAGCACGCGCTGGATGACGAACATCACATCGGGGCGGCCTGCATCATATTCGTCAAAAACAATCGCCACCGGGTTGCGCAGCGCCCAGGGCAGAATCCCTTCCTGAAACTCGGTCACCTGCACGCCGTCGCGCAGCTTGATCGCATCCTTGCCGATCATGTCGATACGCGAGATATGGCTGTCGAGATTGACCCGCACCGCAGGCCAGTTCAGCCGAGCGGCCACCTGTTCGATATGGGTGGATTTGCCAGTGCCGTGATAGCCCTGGATCATGACCCGCCGATTATAGGCAAACCCTGCGAGGATCGCGAGCGTGGTGTCGGGGTCGAATTTGTAGGTCGGGTCGATCACGGGCACGCGGTCCGAAGCCTCGGGAAAGGCTTTCACCTTCATGTCCGAGTCGATGCCGAACACATCGCGGACTGAAATCTCTTCTGTGGGTTTTGCCATACTCGTCATGCGTCCTGTCCCGCCTGATCCATCCTTGCGCCTCATGTGAAACATATCCGGCGCAGGTGCAAGGGAAAGGGCTCAGCGCGGGTGGGTCATCAGCGCCTCGAGCCCGTGGAAATGGTAGATATCGGCATAACGCGGGGCAGCGGCAAGCTGCAGGCGGGGCAGGCGGGCCGCAAGCACCGAGAGGGCCACCTGCAGTTCCAGCCGCGCGAGCGGCGCGCCAAGGCAGAAATGCAGCCCGGCACCGAAGGCCAGATGCGACTTGCCTACGCGCCCGGGGTTGAAGTGGTCGGGCGCGTCCCAGTGGCGCGGGCAGCGATTGGCGGCCCCCAGCAGGCAGGCAACCTGCGTGCCCTTTGGGATGACCCGGCCCATCACGTCGATATCGTCATAGGCCCAGCGGGTGAACAGATGCAGCGGCGGATCGAAACGCAGGCATTCCTCGACCAGCGCTTCGGACACGGGGGTGCCGTAATGGCCCTGCTCCAGCAGCGTCTTGACCGCATTGCCAAGGCTGTGGACCGTCGCCTCATGGCCGGCATTCAGAAGCAGGATGCAGGTCGAGATCATTTCGTCGGTGGAAAGCGTCGCGCCATCGTCCTCGGCGACGATCAGATGGGTGATCAGATCGTCGCGCGGCTTGGAGCGGCGCTGTGCGATATACTCGCGCAGGAAGGTCACGAATTCCGATGTGGCCGTCACAGCGCGATCCTCATCGGCGCGGGTGCGCCCGGCCTGATACATGCCGACCATCGCCTGCGACCAGCGCCGCAATTCGGGGACCATCTCCTCGGGTACGCCCAGAAGCCGCGCGATGATCGTCACCGGCAGCGGCTCGGCAAAGCCCGCGATCAGGTCGGTCTCGTCATCACGCAGGGCGTCGATCAGCCGGTGCGCCAGTGCTTCGATCTCGGGCTCCAGTTCCGCGATTCGGCGCGAGGTAAAGGCGCGCAGCACCAGCCCGCGCAACCGGGTGTGGCGCGGGGGTTCCAGTTCCAGCATCGAATGCGCCTCGACCGCATAGAAGGGCGCGAGGTGGTCGGGGTGGTTGGGTGCGTCCAGAGGCGTTCGCCCGAAACGGCGGTCGCGCAGAATGGCATTGGCCGCCGCATAACTGACAGCGCAGGGCATGTTGAATTCGTGCCAGTAAACAAGCGGACCAAGCGCGCGCATCTGATCGTAGACTGGATAGGGATCTTGCACAAATCCAGCATCACGCAGATCCTGCCGGAATTCAGGCAGATTCTGAAGATTGCCCGTCAAGACCTTGCAACTGCGTCAATAATACGCGCCCATGACCGGATTCCCCGATGAAAGCTGTCCAGGTCATACTTTTCATTTGGCGAGTGGATCTGGTCATCGTCTTTGGCAAACCCGATCAGCATCGAATCCATGCCAAGGATGGATTTGAAGTAACCCGCAATCGGGATGGACCCGCCCGAACCGACAAAGGCTGCCGGGTTGGGCCATTCCTGCGACAGCGCTCCGCGCGCGGCCTCGAAGGCCGGGTGGCCAGTCTCCATCACCGAGGCGGGTGAGGCGCCATGCTCGATAAACTCGGCCCGGCAATCCTCGGGCAGGCGTTCCCGCACGAAGGCGCGCAGGCTCTCGCGAAGTTTATGCGGGTCCTGGCTGCCCACCAGTCGGAAACTGAGTTTCGCCGAGGCTTGTGCGGGCAGTACCGTCTTGAACCCTGCGCCGGTATAGCCCGAGATCATGCCGTTGATTTCGCAGGTCGGGCGCGACCAGATCATCTCGAGCGCCGAGCGTCCGACCTCGCCCGCAGGCCGTGACAGGCCCACAGAGCCCAGAAAACCATCCGCGTCAAAGCCCAGCCCCTCCCATTGCGCGCGCAGGTCATCTGACAACTCGGGCACGCCGTCATAAAACCCCGGCAGCATGACGCGGCCTTGATCGTCATGCAGATCCGCCAGGATCCGCGCCAGCACGCGTGCCGGGTTGATCGCGGCACCGCCGAACATGCCCGAATGCAGATCCTTGTCGGGGCCGTGGATGATGATCTCCTCTCCCAGAAGCCCGCGCAGCATGGTGGTGATGGCGGGGGTCCTGGCATCAAACAGCCCCGTGTCGCAAATCAGCGCCAGATCAGCCTTGAGCGCGTCGCGATTGGCCTTCAGGTAAGGGACCAGCGAGGGCGAGCCGCATTCCTCTTCGCCCTCCAGGCAGAAAGTCAGTTTGACGGGCAGTTCGCCATGCACGCTGATCCAGGCGCGGCAGGCCTCGATGAAGGTCATCATCTGCCCCTTGTCATCCGAAGCCCCGCGCGCCCGGATTACGCGGCCTTTTGGGGTGTCCTGAATCTCGGGGTCAAAAGGCGGACGGTCCCACAGGTCCAGCGGGTCCACGGGCTGCACGTCATAATGCGCATAGAACAACAGATGCGCGCTGCCCTCGGCACCGCCTTCGGCCACGACCATCGGGTGCCCGTCTGTTGCATCCTTGCGCGCTGCAAGACCAAGTCCGGACAATTCGCGCACCAGCCAGTCGGCGGCGCGGTCCACATCCGGCGCATGGGCCGGGTCCGTCGAGATCGAGGGAATGCGCAGCAGTTCGCAAAGCCGGTCCAGACTGGCAGACAGATCCGAGTCGATCCGGTCCAAAACTGCTGAAACATCCTGTTGCATTGCGCGCCCTTTCCTTATTGCGTCGGGCGCAACGTAACAGAGGGAATGGGGCTGTCCAGAGCCTCGAAGACGGCTATAACGGCCCCAAGCAAAGACGATTCCGGAGGCGACCATGCTCAGACCATTTCTTGCCGCGTTGGCGCTGGGGGCATTTGTGCCAGCCGCGCTTGCGCAACAGGCCGAAACCTACAATCTGCCGGGCGCGCAGGTGACGGTCACGCTGCATGACTTCCTGACCGAAGAAGAAAACTCGACTCTGCAGATCATCGGCCAGAGCCCCGATGCGCTGGAACTGTTCCTGCCCGAAGGTGGGCGCTTCGCTGCGCTGGCCGTCGCCCCGGATGAAGGCTTCATCCGAGACGGTATTCCCGTTGAGTCGGCGGTCGCCATCGGCAATCTGCCCGATCTGGCCGAGGCCCGCGCGGCGGCGCTTGAGGGCTGCAACGCGGCGCGCAGTGGCGGAGCAGAGTGTCAGATCGTGCTGGAAATCAGCCCCGACTGAACCCGCGATTCGGCCCGTTTGGCCGTGCGAGACCTGGATTCGGGACCGTACAGCGTCGGACTTCCACAAGGCATGTTGGAAACACCCGTTTGCCAGGGTCGCGACAAGGGGTCGCGTGGCGTTTCATGCCATAAGCTGTTTGTAGAATTGATCTAAGTCATGGCGTGCCCGAAAGATGGGCTGATATCCGTAGCCATACCGCGCCTTGCTTTGCGTTTTGTGACTGGGGAAGGTAAAAATACTCATGGGGCTACCCGCTGACTATTGAGGAGAGGGTCTTGGACTATACTGCTGCACTCGATACCGCCCTGAACCGTTTGCACGAGGAAGGTCGCTATCGCACCTTTATCGATATCGAACGCCGCAAGGGGCAGTTCCCGCATGCGCTCTGGACGCGCCCGGACGGCCGTCAGAGCGAGATTGTGGTCTGGTGCGGCAATGATTACCTCGGCATGGGCCAGAACCCTGTTGTGCTGCAGGCGATGCATGAGGCGCTCGATGCC
The DNA here is from genome assembly GCA_007116575.1 of Paracoccaceae bacterium. Taxonomy (GTDB): domain Bacteria; phylum Pseudomonadota; class Alphaproteobacteria; order Rhodobacterales; family Rhodobacteraceae; genus Roseinatronobacter. The sequence goes on along the minus strand of SKIF01000009.1, from coordinate 46,462 downwards.
ACCGGTGCGGGCTCGGGCGGCACGCGGAATATCTCGGGCACGACAGTGTATCATAAACGGCTGGAAACGGCCTTGGCCGATCTGCACCAGAAAGAGGCGGCCCTGATCTTCACCTCGGCCTATATCGCCAATGATGCCACGCTCTCGACCCTGCCAAAACTGTTTCCGGGGCTGATAATTTATTCCGATGCACTCAATCATGCCTCGATGATCGAGGGGGTCCGGCGCAATGGTGGGGCAAAGCGGATTTTCCGGCATAATGATGTCGCGCATCTGCGCGAATTGATGGCAGCCGATGATCCGGCGGCACCGAAACTCATCGCTTTTGAGTCGATTTACTCGATGGATGGCGATTTCGGGCCGATTGCCGAGATTTGTGATCTGGCCGATGAATTCGGCGCGCTGACCTATATCGACGAGGTCCATGCCGTCGGCATGTACGGCCCCCGCGGTGCGGGCGTGGCCGAACGCGATGGCCTGATGGGGCGGATCGACATCATCAACGGCACCTTGGCCAAAGCTTATGGTGTCATGGGCGGCTATATCGCGGCCTCGGCGAAAATGTGTGACGCGGTGCGTTCCTACGCGCCCGGTTTCATCTTCACCACCTCATTGCCGCCAGCGGTGGCGGCGGGGGCTGCCGCTTCGGTCAACTATCTGAAAACCGGCCAATATCTGCGCGACAAGCAGCAGGAACACGCGCGTATTCTCAAGCTGCGGCTGCGTGGCCTGGGGCTGCCGATCATCGATCATGGCAGCCATATCGTTCCGGTGCATGTTGGCGATCCGGTGCATTGCAAGCATATCTCGGACATGCTGCTTGACCAGCACGGCATCTATGTCCAGCCGATCAACTTCCCGACCGTTCCGCGCGGAACGGAGCGATTGCGTTTCACGCCCTCACCCGTACACAACCCGCGCATGATCGATGATCTTGTGCGCGCAATGGACGGTTTGTGGTCGCATTGTGCGCTAAATCGTGCCGAAATTTCGGCCTGACCGCTGTTAACGCTTCAAATCGCTGTTATTTTCAATATAATGCGGCTGTGCGCGATGCAGATTTAAAAGCTGCACGCGTGGAGAGAGCGGGTGACGCAATCAATAGGCGGTCTCAAGGGGCGGGCAATGAAATGGTTTGGCGGTAAGCCCAAGGATGAGGACAGGGAGCAGGTTCCGGAAGGGACCATTGGCTTCGACGAGTTCGAAGTCAGCCTTGGCGACCTCATGCGCGGGGAACGGGCGACTTTGGGCAAGTCGCTGCTCGATGTTCAGCGCGAATTGCATATACGGGCAACCTATATCGCGGCGATCGAAGCAGGTGATCTTTCGGCATTCGAGGCGACGAGTTTTGTCGCGGGCTATGTGCGCTCATATGCGCGCTATCTGGGGATGGACCCGGATTGGTGCTACGCGAAATTCTGCGCGGAAACGAATTTCAGCATTTCGCCCGAGTTGACTCGCAGTGGCGGGCTTGGCTCCGGCAATGGTCCCGTGGTCGCTTCGCCGACCAATGGCGAGTTTTCGCAAGGCTTGCTTGCAAGGACCAAGATGGCATCCGACCCGGACCCGATCTGGCAGCGCGTAGATCCGGTGGCAATCGGCTCGATTGCAGTCATGCTCTTGCTGACAGCGGGCATTGCCTTTGGTGGCTGGACGGTGCTGCGCGAGGTGCAGCGCGTCAATCTCGCCCCGGCCGATCAGCCGCCCGAGGTGCTGGCAGAGCTTGACCCGGTCATCGCGGGGGCCAGCCCACGGATGGGTGTGGCCGAAGAGCCTGCACTGCGTGTGGGGCAGGAGCGCGAGGACTCCGTGTCATTGGCGCATGGTGTGGTGCGCGACTACCGGCCCGAGGCGTTGGATGCGCCGGTTGTGGTTTCGCGTGATGGCCCCATCGCTGCGATCAATCCGCGCAACGAGATGGTCGACAATGATGGCGATCCGATCCGTTCGGCCATCGAGATGGCGCTGTCCGAGGCCGAAGAAGGGGTCGACATGCCCGGTACGGTGCGCGTGACCGGTGATGGCCCGCCGAAACTCGAGCTGCTGGCCGTCCGGCCAAGCTGGATTCGCGTGCGCGGGGCCGATGGTACGGTGCTGTTCGAAAAAGTGCTGGATGCGGGCGAACGCTATGTCGTCCCGCAGACCGAAACCGCGCCGACACTTCGTGCAGGCAATTCGGGCTCTGTCTATATGCTGGTCGATGGCGTGCCCTTCGGCCCGACTGCACCGGGCGCGCAGGTGGTCGATCAGGTTGCACTCTCGGCTGAGGCCGTCACCGAACGATTTGCCGAGGCAGATCTGAGTTCTGACCAAGACCTGCAGACCTTCGTCGCCATGGCCGGAACCGACAACTAGGTTCACGCGCGTAACAGCAGCGTCCAAAGCCCGCACCGCAGTTGTGCGGGCTTTTTCGTGCCGCGTGCAGGTGCGCCCGTTGCCGCTGCCAAGGGTTTGGCTTATCCTTATGTCCAGACAGCAGGACAGAAGGTGTCAGGACAGATGGACCATAATCACATTCGGCCCTGGCGGAATATCACACGGCGCAAGTCGCGCCGGATCATGGTCGGCTCGGTCCCGGTCGGGGGGGATGCGCCGATCTCGGTCCAGACCATGACCAATACGGATTCAGGCGATGCGCCCGCTACCATCGCGCAGGTTCTGGCCTGTGCCGAGGCCGGGGCCGATATCGTCCGCGTCTCGGTGCCCGATCAAGCGGCCTCCCACGCGCTGCGCGAGGTGGTGCGCGAAAGCCCGGTGCCGATCGTGGCCGATATCCATTTCCACTACAAACGCGCAATCGAAGCCGCCGAAGCCGGGGCTGCCTGCCTGCGCATCAATCCCGGCAATATCGGCGATGCAACCCGCGTGCGCGAGGTGATCAAGGCGGCGCGCGATCATGGCTGCTCGATCCGTATCGGGGTGAATGCCGGCTCGCTGGAGCGGCATTTGCTGGAAAAATATGGTGAACCCTGCCCCGATGCGATGATCGAGAGCGGGCTCGACCATATCCGCATCCTGCAGGACAATGATTTCCATGAGTTCAAGATCAGCGTGAAGGCATCGGATGTGTTCCTCGCCTCTGCCGCCTATATGGGGCTGGCCGATGCGACCGATGCGCCGATCCATCTCGGGATAACCGAGGCGGGTGGCATGATCTCGGGCACAGTGAAATCCGCCATCGGACTGGGCAACCTGTTGTGGATGGGCATCGGCGACACGATCCGCGTCTCGCTCTCTGCCGATCCGGTTGAAGAGGTCAAGATCGGCTACGAGATCCTGAAATCGCTGGGGTTGCGGCACCGGGGAGTCAACATCATCTCCTGCCCCTCCTGTGCGCGGCAGGGTTTTGACGTGATCAGAACCGTGAGCATCCTTGAAGAACGGCTCGCGCATATCAAGACCCCGATGAGCCTGTCGATCATCGGCTGCGTGGTCAATGGGCCGGGCGAGGCGCTGATGACCGATGTCGGCTTTACCGGCGGCGGGGCCGGGTCGGGCATGGTCTATCTGGCGGGCAAGCAGAGCCACAAACTCTCGAACGAGCAGATGATCGATCACATCGTCGAGCAGGTCGAACGAAGGGCCGCCGAGATTGAGACAGCGCAACCTGCTGAACAGGCCGCGGAATAGGCGGTCTGTCAGTCGCGATGCGCGGTCAGCACAGCAACGGAACCCGCGCGCAGGCTCAGCCCCCCATTACGCCACAGATCAAAGCCGGTGGCGATCTCCAGCGCGTCCAGGAACCGCGCCTCGATATTTCGCTGCTCTGCCGGACAGGCCAGCCGGGTTGCACCCAACTCGCGGAACGAAAGCTGCCCGTCGACGATTGCCGCCGTCCCGACATAACGGTTGCACGGCGTCCGGCCCGAGATCTCGCTGCCCGATATCTGCAGCGACAGTACGGGTGTTTCCGGGCTCAGCGGCTGACCATAGATGCTGCGAACCTGCCATTCGGCCCCGGACAGCAGGTCAAGCGGGTTCCCGGCGCATCCCGGTGCGCCGTCACTGCCGTGGCCCATCTGCAGCCGCGCTGAAAATGGCCAGGGCAGCATCCCGTCCAGCACCCGGCAGAGTTCATCCGTGAGTGTGATTGACAGCGTCTCCCCGGTGATCCGGATATTGCCATCGCGCTGCGCGCGGACATGAAGTCCACTGGCCGCGACACTGTCCTCACTCAATCCCGGCAGATCCAGAAGCGCAGTGTCCAGCCCCATCGCGACTGACCAGGAGGCGTCTAGCGCGACAATCTGCATCGGTATGATCGGCGGGAAAAGCGCCGGGTGGCAGGTGCCGTGTTCTTGACCCGCAAGAGTGATTTCGGCCTGGTTGCCGGTCAGGACGATCCGGCTGTCATCCGGGCCGGAATAGACGTCCTCCGCATCCTCTGCGTCAAGCTTAACGCTGTCCTGTCCATGCCGTGCGTGCAGCGTATCTTCCAAGCGGGTGATCCGCAGCGTGGCATCGCTTTCTTCGCAACGCCAGTGATCGTCGAACCCCACCGCCAGCAGGCTCCGCATTTCCAGATTTATTTCGATCTCGCGCGCTGAGACCGGTTTCAACGGGCTTTGTGCGACCACGCGCCCCATCTCGACCAGGCCCGCTTGCACGCTGGACGCTTGTCTGGTCAGCGGCGGGATGCGTAGACTTGCCTCCGTGGCGCCTTCCGCGACCGGTTCGCGCATGCTCATGAGCGGCGTGCCATCCGCGCTTCGTACGCTGAGCACCAGTTCACTGGCGTCGGGGGCAGGAAGGGTCCAGCGGATATCCACCTCGCCCTCGCGGGCAGACGCGCCTGCGGCAAAGACGATCAGGGCGTAGGCTAAAGACAGCAGGCGCATTCCGGTCGCTCCGCGTGGAGGGATTGCGACAGGCTTAGGCCAGAAGCGCCCGTTGCAGCAAGAGCGGTCTGCGAAAAAGTGATGCGCCCTCAGGCGCGTTCGGAATACTCAAACGTCTCGGTATTGACGACGATATCCTCGTCCTGCCCGACAAAGGGCGGCACCAGAACGCGCAGGCCATTGTCCAGAACTGCCGGCTTGAAGCTGTTGGCCGCAGTCTGGCCCTTCACCACTGGCTCGGTCTCGACCACTTTGCAGATCACCTTTTGCGGCAGCGCGACATTGAGCGGCTCTTCCCCGTAATATTCGACCGTGACGGTCATGCCGTCTTGCAGGAAAGGCCGCCGCTCGCCCAGAATTTCGGCATCGAGTTCGACCTGCTCGAAGCTCTCCATGTCCATCACGACCAGGCGACCGTCGCTTTCATAAAGAAACTGCTGGTCCTTCTGTTCCAGCCGCACGCGTTCGACCTTGTCATCCGAGCGGAACCGTTCGTTCAGTTTGCGCCCGTCGCGCAGGTTTTTCAGCTCGACCTGGGCAAAGGCTCCGCCCTTGCCGGGCTTGACATGGCCGACCTTGACGGCTGCCCATAGTCCGCCATCGTGTTCCAGCACATTGCCGGGGCGGATTTCGTTACCATTGATCTTGGGCATGAGATTACCTTGCGCTGAGCTTGAAGCAGGAAGCAGCGTCCCTATATCGCGGGGATGCGCATCGTGCAAGGACAGGATATTCTGTGCGGGAACCCGCTGGTATGCGTTTGGCGCATGGCAGCCATGCAATCTTGTCGTAGCGAATCAAGGGGCAAACCGCGTATTCAGTCCCTCGCGGCAGATGCAAGAGCAAGAATACGCGGTAGACGCAAGAACAAAGGAACCTAAGATGTTTGATGCAGCAGATGGAACAGCTTTCACGCATGAGCAGGGCGCGCGGTCGCGCAAGCTTTTTGCGGCCGTGGTTCTGGCTGCGCTGGATGATGCCATCGCTGATGACAAGAAATACGGCAATGGCCCCGAGCAGATTGCCCGCTGGGCACGCTCGCGCGACGGTCGCGAAGTGCTGAGCTGTGCCGGCATCGACCCCAATGAACGCGTTGTTGCGGGTCTGATGGAGTTCGTGGCCAAGGGCGTGCGTACGTCCGTCGCACTGTCGCGCGAGGAAAGCGAGCGGCGTAACGCCGCCGCAGCAGCGGCAGAAGCCGAAGCGGCCTGAGCCTTTTCAGCGCCATGTGAAAAGCCTCGTGCAGTCCTGGCTGCGCGGGGCTTTTTCGTGGCGGATTGGTGAAAGTCACCCCTCAGCGGGTCACAGCTACTGCAAAGCGATACCCAGAGCGCGACCAGCGTGTGCGCTGGGACATGGTCTTACGCTGTGGGCAAGGCGGCCAGAAACCTGTCGATCCGGCTGGCCGTCTCGCGCATGTGGGTCAGCGGGGCCATATGCCCGGCTCCGGCAATCTCGTCCGTCTCGGCGCGGGGCAGGCGGGCGGTCAGCGCCCGGTTGATAGCCCCGGTCACAGCAGGCGAGTCCGTGCCGCGCAGCAGCAGCACAGGGAGGTCCAGCCCCTCCAGGCCACCGGGGCGCAACAGTCCGGCGGTGTCGTCATTCAGTACCGGGGCGGTCGCGCGGATCATGGGCATTCGCGCGAGGACGCGCGCCTTCTGGTCGGGCGGCAGCGCCTCAAACGACGGACCCACGCCCCATTGCGCCAGAAAGCTGCGTGCGGCCCGCGCAAGATCTCCGGTGGCGAAAGCACTGGCCAAGGTCGCGTCATGTGGTTCCTGTGCCTTTGCTTCCGGGCTGCCGCGCGCGGCGGCGAACAGCACGGGCTCGATCAGCACCAGCGCGCGCAGTGCGCGGCGCCCTTCCAGTGCGAGCCGCAGCCCGAGCGTCGCCCCGAAGGAATGCCCAATCACCACAGCGTCAGGCGGGCACTCGGCCTGCGCAAGCGCCGTGCAGTGCGCGTGCAGATCCTCTGTGCCGTCCCAGGGGGACGAGCGGCCATGCCCCGGCAGATCGAAGCCGCGCGCGACAAGCGGGGTCTGCAGTGCGCCCATGAGGCCCGTCCAGGTCTCCGCGCGTCCCAACATGCAGTGCAGCATCAGCGCGGGTGTTCCGGCCTCGCCCCAGTCATAGGCGGCAATCACGCGCTGACGCCCAGTTCCTCGGCCAGGAAATCAAGCCGGTCCTGTCCCCAGAACCGCGCCTCGCCCGTCACGAAGAACGGCACGCCGAACACGCCTGCCAGCACGGCCTCATCCAGATTGCGGCTATAGATCTCGGCCCCCTGCAGCATACCGCTGAAAGCAAGGCCGGTATCGAAACCGTTTGCGCTCAGGCAGTCACGGATCACGTCATCCTCGGCGATGTTGCGGTCTTCTTCCCAGCAGGCGCGGGTCAGTGCCTGTACCAGCCCCGCCAGATCGCCGCCGCCCGCTTCTTGCGCGGCGATGATGGCATAGGCAGCCGGGGCGGGGTTGGTCGGAAAGAAGGCCGGGCGCAGGTTCAGGGCCACATCGAGCCTGCGCGCCCAGCGCTCAAGTTCCTGCAGCCGATAGGCTTGTCGGCTCTCGTGCCGTTCGGCCAGCGATTTGCCACCGGTGCGCGCGAACAGGGCCTGCGGATCAACTGGCTTGTAGCGGATGCTGGCCCCAACGGCCTCGGCAATCCGGGCGGGGCGTTGCCCGGCCAGATGTGTCCAGGGCGAGATCGGGCTGAGATAATAATCGATATGCGCCATGGGGTGTCCTTCAGGCCAGTGGAATGGTTTGCAAGACCGTAACGGGGTGATAAGCGGTGTCAACGTTGCGCAATGCCAGGGACTCACTGCAGATGATCGATCGCTCCGAACCCAAACTGATCGCCGGAAATGCCAATCAGCCGCTGGCAAAGGCCATCGCCCGGCGCATGAGCCTGCACCGCGGCATGTCGGTCAGCCTTGTCGATGCGCGGGTCGAGCGGTTCAACGATGGCGAGGTCTTCGTCGAGGTGTTCGAGAATGTCCGCGGCGAGGACATGTTCATCGTCCAGTCCACCTCGAAACCGGCCAATGACCATCTGATGGAACTCCTGATCATCGCCGATGCGCTCAAACGCTCGTCGGCGGCACGGATCACGGCAGTGATTCCCTATTTCGGCTATGCGCGGCAGGACCGGCGCACCAAGGCGCGCACGCCCATCTCGGCCAAGCTGGTGGCCAACATGATCACTCAGGCCGGAATCGAGCGTATCCTGACGCTCGATCTGCACGCGGCCCAGATTCAGGGTTTCTTCGACATTCCGGTGGACAACCTCTACGCCGCACCGATCTTCGCGCTGGACGTGATGCACCATTTCAACGGGCGGCTGCAGGATGTGGTCGTGGTTTCGCCCGATGTCGGCGGCGTGGCGCGGGCGCGGGAGCTGGCCAAGCGGATCGGCTGCGCGCTTGCCATTGTGGACAAGCGCCGCGAGAAACCAGGCGAGATTGCCGAGATGACCGTGATCGGCGATGTGTCAGGCAAGACCTGTATCATCGTCGATGACATCTGCGACACCGCCGGGACGCTGTGCAAGGCCGCCGAAGTGCTGATCGAGGCCGGGGCGGTCGAGGTGCACAGCTACATCACGCATGGTGTTCTGTCCGGCCCTGCGGTCGAGCGGATCACCAATTCGGTGATGAAATCACTGGTCATTACCGATTCCATCGCACCTACGGAGGCGGTGAAGGCGGCCGAGAATATCCGCATCGTGCCAAGTGCGCCGATGTTCGCGCAGGGCATCCTGAACACCTGGAAAGGCACCTCGGTTTCGTCGCTCTTTGACACCGAGACGCTTATGCCGATTTATGAGGGGCTCTACGGGGTCTGATACGCCATCCGGCTGCCAGTTTTGCGGTGTCAGCAAAGCGCCCTCGAACCGCGAGTTCACGTATCGAGGGCAGCTTGTGGTGGCGTTCTCCGAACTGCTCTCATGCCCCGCATGTGAACGATCTGATCAGACAGAGGTCGTATGACCCCTGCGGTTCTCAATGGCCCTGCTCCTGAACGCGCAAAGCCTCGGTGCGGGTCAGTCGCCGTTGCGCGACCGCATTGCGTCGCGCCGTTCGCGATCCGCGCGCGGCAGCGAGCTGACGGAGTCAAAATCATTGATGTCGCGCCGCGCCTTGCGCCGTAGCTTGTGCCAGCGCGACAGGCCCAGCCAGACAATCAGCCCGATCGATGCCCAGATCAGACCCTGAAAGAAGATATGCATCCCCGGAAAGAGCCAGGTGACAAGCGCGACCACAGCAGCCGCGATGGCGAAGCCCAACGCGACATAGACCGTGGTCAGCATCTCGGCCACCACAAGCACGATGGCAACCAGGCCCCAGATGATCCAGTCGGGCAAGGCAAAGAGGTCCATCGCTCAGATCTCCTTGAGGATCGCGGCGGCCTCGCGGAAGGCGTTGGACGGCCCGCCGGGCAGCATGATCAGTTTCGCGTTTTCGGATTTTGATAGCCCTTCCAGCGCTTCGACCTGCATCCGAGCGGTCTGGAAGGTCAGCGCTTCGCGTGCATTCTCGCCTACCAGCGAGGCGGCGATGGCGCGATTGGCCTCGGCATTGGCATCGGCGATGGCACGGATCGCGTCGGCGCGGCGCTGGGCCTCGTAAAGCTCGGCATCGGCGTTGAGTTCGGCGGCGCGACGCAACCCTTCGGCGCGGGTGATGGCCGCGCGGCGCTCGCGTTCGGCGGCCAGAACCTCGGCCATGGCCTTCTGCGTGGTCTCGTTCAGCTTCACATCCGTGATTTCCGAACGCGAGATGCGAATACCATAGGTCTGGCCCGCATCCTCCAGCGCTTCAAGCAGCGCCACGTTCAGCGAGCCGCGATCCGACTGCACCTGATCGAGTTCCACCTTGCCCAGTTCGGACCGGACCAGCGACTGCACCAGACCAATCACCAGATTGTCGATATTGTTGACGCGGAAGACCGCCGCTTCGGGGTTCTCGATCCTGTAGACGACCAGCAGCTGACAGCCGAACACGACGTTATCGGCCGAGACCACCTCGAGCGCGATGTCATTGAGCACCTGATCATTGACCGGCACCTTGGAATGGACCTTGTCGAGAAAAGGCACGATCACATTGACCCCGGCATCGAGCGTGCGGTGATAGGCCCCGAGCCGTGTCACGACGAAATTCTGCGCCTGGGGCACGATCTTGAGCCCAAGGATGACGATCAGGACCAGCAGAACGACCAGCCCGAGAATGAGTTCCATGGTGCGACCTCGCGCGAAAGTTGTTTTCGGATAATCCGGGCCGCGTCTGACCCTGTCCAAAGTTAAATCACGCCGGCTCGTCTTGCGCAACTCTGCGCGCGATCAGCATCAGCGCCAGCGAAGTGATGGCACAAAGGATCATGCCAAAGATCAATGGCATGGGCGTGCCGTCATAGGCCAGCGAGATCGGTACTGCGATCAGCGCCGCGCCGATAGTCGAGAGGGACATCACCACCGAGGCCCCGATCCCGGCCATATGACCCAGAGGTTGCAACGCCAGCGCGTTCAGATTGCCAAAGGTCAGCCCGATCGAGAAGAAGGCCGTGCACATGAAAGCAAAGAAAAGCGCGAAATCCCAGGGCGCGGGCAGACCCGTCTGCATCAGCAGGAGGGCTAGTATTGAAACGCCCGCCTGCCAGGCGAAGGCCCAGGTGGCGATCTTCTTCATGCCGAGCTTGAGCACCAGTTTCGCATTGGCAATCGCCGCCGTACCCGCGATCAGCGCCGTCGCCGCGAACCAGAAATGGAAGGTGCTGGCGCGACCGTAGACGTCGTCGAATATCATAGGCAGGTTCGACAACCACGCAAAGAGCGGTGCAAAGGCGAAAGTGAGGGCGAGCACATAGACCATCACCGCCGGATTGGTCACGATCTCGACCACCGCGCGGCCAAGACTGCGCAGATGCAGCGGGCGGCGGCGCTCGGGCGGCAGCGATTCCGGCTGGCGCAGCATCAGCCATAGCCCCGAGACCAGCCCAAAGGCTACGAAGCTGAAAAACACCATGCGCCAGTCCGACAACCAGATAATGCCTGCGCCGACCGATGGGGCGAGTGCGGGGACCAGCACGAAGACGGTCATGATGAACGAGGTCACTCGCGCCATATGCCGCCCTGAATAGAGGTCGCGCACCATAGCCGTGGCCACCACACGCGGTGCCGCAGCCCCCAGCCCTTGAAGGAAGCGCGCGGCCAGCAGCGTCTCGATCGTGGGGGCCCAGACCGCCATCACCGCGCCCAGAAGATAGAGTGTGAGGCCCGCCAGAAGCACCGATTTTCGCCCGAACGCGTCCGAGACCGGCCCGCAGATCAGCGTGCCCATGCCGAGGCCGAAGACGAAACTCGTGATGATGAGTTGCCCGCGCGCCGGGTTTTCGGGCGAAAGCTCTTGCCCGATGGTGGGCAGCGCGGGCAGCATCGCGTCGATGGAAAAGGCCACGGTCGAGGTGAGAAGCGCCATCAGCGCCACGAACTCGCCAAAACGCAGCGGGCGCGTCGGGGTCCAGGGGCTCATGCAGAGCCGCCCCGCGTCAGATCGTCGATCACTTCTTGCCATAGCGAAACCGGCTGCGCGCCAGAGATCGCATATTGCCCGTCGAGGATGAAGCAGGGCACGCCCTGAATGCCCCGCGCGCGCGCGGCGCGCGCGCCCTCGCGGATCAGGTCCAGATCGGCCTCGCTGGCCAGCAGGCGCTCGGTCATGGTTCGGTCCATCCCGGTCGAAGCGGCAATTTCAGTCAGGGTCGCGAGGTCGCCGATATCGCGCCCTTGCTGGAAAAAGGCCCGAAACAGCGCCGTGACAATTGCATTCTGCCTGCCTTCCAGCCCCGCCCAGTGGACCAGCCGCTGCGCGTCCAGCGTATTGGGCATATGCGTTATCGCAGGAAGGTCGAGCGCCAGACCGGTTTCCTCGGCAGCCTCGATCACCGGGCGGTAGGCGTTCAGGATACCTTCGGCATCGCCGAATTTCAGTGCCATGTAGTCGTCGCGCGCCATACCCTCGCGCGGCATGTCGGGGTTAAGAAGGTATGGCTGCCAAGAGATCACGAACGGGTGACCGGGGCGCGATTCCAGCGCGCGCTCAAGTCGCGCCTTGCCGATAAAGCACCACGGGCAAACCGGATCGGACCAGATTTCCAGCCGCATCACGCCGCCCCCTCAAAAGCCGCGCGCAGCGCGCGGCGTGACAGTTTGCCATTGGCCGAGCGCGGCAGGGTCGCGCAATGGCGATAGAGGCGCGGCTGCTTGTAGCGGGCAAGCCGGGTGGCGGCATAGTCCATCAGTGCTGTTTCGTCCAGCGGGGCCTCGGCGGTGTAGAAGGCGGCGATCACGCTCACCCCCTCGCGGATTGTGACTTCCGTGCAGGCGATATCGAGGATACCGGGCGCGCGCGCCAGCGCGCGCTCGACTTCCAGCGGCGAGACGCGGAAGCCGCCTGCATTCATCATATCATCATGCCGCCCGACATAGGTGATGGCCCCGTCCTCGGCCATGGTGACGCAATCGCCGGTTTCGAACCATTCCCCGCGCAAGGGCAGGTCCGGCCCGCCCGGCCCGAGATAGCCCAGCATCAACCCCGGGTCCGAGCGATGCACCGCCAGCATACCCTCTTGCCCGCGCGCGACCGGCTCACCATCCGCGCCCAGCACTGCTACGCACCGCCCTGCCTGCGGATAGCCTGCCAAGCCTGGCGCAGCAGGGCGCCCCGGCGAGGAGGAAATAAAGGTCGAGCATTCCGACATGCCGAGCGCCTCGTAAATCTCGCGCCCCGTCGCCGTGTGCCAGTCGGCACGGGTTGTCTCGGGCAGTTTCTCACCCGCCGACAGCCCGTGGCGTAGGCGTGGCAGGTCCAGCTTGCGCCCGTCCTTCAGCAGTTGCCTGTACACCCCCGGCGCGGCCGCAAAGATCGTTGCGTCGAAGCGCTTGAGCATAAGCGCCAGCGGCGCGCCCGGTTCGGGAATGAGTGCGGTTGCGCCGATCGCCCAGGGGTCCATCAGCCCGGTGCCCAGCGTGTAGGTCCAGTTGAAGGCCCCGGCATGAAGCATCCGGTCCTCGGGGCTCAGCCCGTACCAGCCGTCCCACATCATCTGCCGCGCCCAGATCGCGCGATGGGCATGGACCACCGCGCGTGGGCCGCCGGCGCTGCCTGAGGTGTAGATGATGTAGCCGGGGCGTTCGGGGCTGCCCATATGCCAGTCGCAGGGCGGCAGGTCCTGCATTGCCCGAAGTGCGTCTTGCGCCAGCGCCGGGGCGGGATGGTCAGGCAGAGCCACACCTTCGGCAGCAAGGATCAGAGCGGGGTCGATCTCGTGGGCAATGGCAGAGATCTCGGGGCCAGTGAGCTGCGTCGAGCTTGGCACCGGCACCAGCCCTGCGGCCAGCGCGCCCAGATAGGCGAGCGGAAAATCGACCGTATTGCCCAGCCGCATCAGCACCCGGTCCCCCGGTTGCAGCCCGGCGCGCAAGAGCCCGGTTCCGGTGCCGCGCACCGCCGCGATCAGCCGCGCATAGGACCACCGCTCGGCCCCGCTCGCGCGCAGGATCTGCAGCGCGATCTTGTCGGGCGATGCCGCGCCCGCCGCCAGAACATGCCGCGCCATGTTGAAGGGTGCGGGGCAGGGCGGAAACGGGGCAGGATCAGTGAGCGCGCGCATGGGCCAGAGCTACGCGCGCGCTGCCCGAAAGGCAAGGCTGCGTGCAGGGGGGGGGCGCCGAGGCTATCCGTTCGCGTGGCTGTGCCCCGGCACTGCCCCCGCCCAAGAGCGCTTTCCAGCCACCCACCCGCGCACTCTCGGGCAGCGACGGAAGGGCGACTGGCCTGCGCGCAGGGCAATTGCGGTTCGACCGTTATCCTGTGTGGTGACATTCGCCGAGCCGCGATACCACCGCTCAGCCATCGGTATGAGTCAGTTCCGGCACGTCATCCGCCCCGGCCGAGCCGCGCCCCGACAGGGAGGGGTTCTCCATGAAGAAGCGGTGGCAGTTGAACAGTCGCCGGGCCTCACCCGCATCGGGCAGGGTGCGCAGCGCCGGGCCGTTGGGGCGGATCACCCAGCTTTGCGCCTCATCAGCCAGATTGGCCGCCATGATCTGGCGCACGATCTGCGCCTTGACTGTCGGGTTGAGGATTTCAACCAGCGTCTCGACCCGCCGAACAAGGTTGCGTCCCATCCAGTCTGCCGAAGAGATGAATACCCGCGCATGGTCTGAGGGCAGCCCGGCACCATTGCCGAAACAGACGATCCGCGAGTGTTCCAGAAACCGGCCCACCACCGACTTGATGCGGATATTCTCGGACAAACCCTTGATACCCGGTCGCAGCCCGCAAATACCGCGCACGACAAGGCTGATCTTCACCCCGGCCCGACTGGCGGCATAGAGCCCGTCGATCACATCCGGGTCGATGATCGAATTGAGTTTGCCCCAGATACAGGCCGGGCGCCCCTCGCGCGCGGCCTCGGCTTCTGCGGCGATCAGTTCCAGCAGACGCGGCTTGAGCGAGAGCGGCGAGATGGCGAGGTTTTCCAGTTGCGCGGGCTCGGCATAGCCCGAGACATAGTTGAACACCCGCGTTGCATCGCGTCCCAGCGCGGCGTCGCAGGTGAAGAGCGACAGGTCCGTGTAAATCCGCGCCGTGATCGGATGGTAATTGCCGGTGCCCCAATGGGTATAGGTCACCAGACGGTCGCCCTCGCGCCGGACCACGGTACTGATCTTGGCATGGGTCTTGTAGTTAACGAAGCCATAGACGACATGCGCGCCTGCGCGCTCGAGCCTGCGCGACTGGCGGATGTTGGCGGCCTCGTCGAAACGCGCCTTGAGTTCCACCAGCGCAGTGACGGATTTGCCCGCCTCGGCGGCCTCGCACAGGGCCGCCACGATGGGGCTGTCGCGTGAGGTGCGATAGAGCGTCTGGCGGATGGCCAGCACATCGGGGTCGCGCGCGGCCTGTTCCAGAAACCGCACCACCATATCGAAGGTCTCGTAGGGGTGATGCAGCAGCATGTCCTTCTGACGGATGGCGGCGAACATGTCGCCGTGATGGTCCTGCACGCGCTCGGGGACGCGGGGGGTGAAACTGGGCCACAAGAGGTCGGGGCGTTCGTCGAGCACCAGTTCCTTGAGCGTCGAGATCCCCATGATGCCATCAACCTCGATCACATCGCTGGCCGGAACGCCCAGTTCCTCCATCACGACCTCGCGCAGATCCGGCGGTGCACCCGCCGAAATCTTCATGCGCACAACCTCGCCCCGGCGGCGGCGTTTCAGCGCGACCTCGAATTCGCGCACCAGATCCTCGGCCTCTTCCTCGACCTCGAGATCGCTGTCGCGCAGCACCGAAAAGGTGCAGGAGCCCAGCAGGTGGTAGCCCGGAAACAGACTGTCCATTTCGGCCAGGATCAGCTCTTCCAGCGGGAGCATTCGGATGGGCGTGCTGCCCAGTCGCACGAAGCGGGCGATCTGGCTGGGGATCGGGACCAGGGCGCTCAGCTTGCGGCCGCGCTTGTCTTCCAGCTCCAGCGCCAGCGAAAAGCCCGCATTGGGGATGAACGGGAAGGGATGCGCGGGGTCGATCGCCAGTGGCGAGAGCACCGGAAAGACATGGGTCAGGAAGTAATCGCGCGTCAGGGCACGATCTTCGGCGCTCAGATCATGGTGGGTCAGGATCAGGATCCCCGCCTTGGCCAGATCCTCACGCAGCACCGACCAGATTTCCTGCTGATAATCCATCAGTCGGCGGGCGTCCTCGTGGATCAGCACAAGCTGTTCGGCCGGACTGCGCCCGTCATCCGAGGGCGTGGTGTTGCCCGCCCGCGCCAATTCGCGCAGACCGGCGACACGGACTGTATAGAATTCATCGAGATTGGTGGCCGAGATCGACAGGAAGCGCACCCTCTCCAGCAGCGGCACGCGTGTGTTGACGGCCTCTTCCAGCACGCGCCAGTTGAAGGCGAGCCATGAAAGCTCGCGGTTGAAGAACCGTTCGGGGCCTTCGGGGTCGAAGCCATCGAGCGCCACAGGCTCAGGGAAGGGCGCATTGAGGAAATCCGCCCCCGGCTGCTCAAACGCGTCTTCGCTTGCGATTGCAAGCGTGTTCTCCGCGCCAGTCAGCGCGTCCGGCCTGTCCGGCTCTGGAGTTCCCCTGTTCTCGCGCATGCTCATCCTGGTCCGATACCTGATTCCCAAGTCAATCCTGTAGCGCCGCAGGCGAGGCATCGGCCATGCCCTTCCGCGCTGCTCATTTCCGCGCCTGTATAACGGCCTTGCCGCCTGCCATCAGGGTCAGTCGTCCCGCGTCGGTATCCAGCCTGTAGCCATCGACCCTTTCAAGCGCCTGCGCGAAATTGCGTTCCTGCGTGTCGAGTCCCTCGGGGCAGGCCATCATCGTGCTGGCCACCCGCCCGATCGAGAGCATCCCGCCATGACGCCGGAACCCCCCGATCATCCGGTTGCAACCGACCGTGGCGCTCATCCGGCCATCGGGATAGAAGACCAGCTCGGTCCGCGACGGAAACTGCGTCGGCTTGTCATTGATGGCGCTGATATTCCAGACCCCCTGGGTCAGATCGGCCTCGGGGCGGATCAGGGTGCATTCCGACAGTTCCGCCCCGTCGATCCGCACGATGGCCGAGGTCTCTTTCAGGTGGATCGAGCTGGACGGGTTGTCCGCCGCGACAAAATGCGCGCCCGAGGCTGCGGGCTCGGTCTGCATGGTGATGACCTGCTCGTTCAGGCGCAGTCGCACCTCATCAGGCAGAAACCCGATCTCGATCAATGTATTGCCGCAGGAAAGCAGCGAGGCAAACCCCATCCGCGGGGTGCGCAGCGCCCGGATGGTGCCCAGATCCAGCGGTTCGCTGTCCGGTTCGATCCCGACGGGCTCGCTCAGCCAAATGCTGTCATCGCCCATGCGCAGCCCCGCGCGCAGCACCAGAAGCGCATCTGCCGGGGCCTCGACCTGGAAGGCAAATGGGCTTTGGGTGCCCGCTGTCTGCCTCCGGCTGCTGGCCACGGACTGGTCGCGCGCGTCGGTGATATCAAGCATGAACACCGTATCATCGGGCAGCGCCATACGTTCAAGCAGCATCACCTCGCCGAAAATCTCGCGCATTTCGGAGGCGGCGAGGGGCATGGCACTCGTGGACAGGGCCAAGGCGAGGGCAAACAGGTGGCGCATCAAGAAAGCCTCCGGGGAAATTCACCCTTTGAAGGTATGCGGGGCGGGGCTACGACACAAGATCCGGCACCCATATCCTAGTCGCGGAACAGTGACATTTGCATGACATCTGCCGCCAATCGCAGTGAAATCGGTTTCTTGCGCGCGATGGCCTCGGCATCGAGCCGCGCGACAAGCTCTTGCGCGGCGGCAAGCGAACGGGTCATGCGCGGCAGCAGATAGGGGATCAGCGTGTCCGGCACGCTCACCTGACGGTCAGCAAAGAGCTTGTTCATCACAGCCGCCAGCAGCGCGTCATCGGGCGCGCCGAGGCTGACATGGGATGCTGCGAGAAGCCGCGAGGCCAGATCCGGCAGGCGCAGGCCCCAGTCGCGCACCGGCGCGCGCGCGGCCAGCAGCAGCTGGCCACCCTGCGCGGCAAGCAGGTTGTGCAGGTGAAACAGCGCGGTTTCTCCTGCGCTGTCGCCTGCCACCGCTGCCGCGTCATCCACGGCCACGGCCCCGCGTGAGGCCAGCGTTTCGACGCAAGCAGCGCGCAGCGCGCTGCCCTCGACGATCTCTGCCTCTTGTGCCTTTGCCCAGACATGCAGCAGATGGGTCTTGCCAGAGCCTTCCGGCCCGCTCAGCACCAGCTTGCCCGCGGGCCAGTCGCCACGCTCGATCAGCGTGAGCGCGCGCGCATTGCACGGCGCGGTAACGAAATCGGCCCGCGCCCGCCGCGCAGGCAGCGCCAGCGGTATTGGCATCTGTTCGGGCGGGCGGGTCATGGTGCCCCACCCTCGTCGCCGTCCGTGTCTCGTTGCGCGCCATAAAGCCGTGAGCTGCGATACTGCGCCAGGCCGAAGCGCACCAGCACTCCCAGCGATGCCGCCAGCGGCACGGCGATCAGCATCCCGGTAAAGCCGAACAGCATCCCGAAGGTCGAGATGGCGAAGAGCAGCCAGACCGGGTGCAGCCGCACCGAATTGCCGACAATGCGCGGCACGAGGATGTTGCCCTCGAGCACCTGACCTATGACAAAAACGGCCACCACCAGCGCAATCGCGCCCGGTTCGCCCCAGAACTGCCACAGCGCCACCCCGATGGCGAGCACCCCGCCGACAATCGCGCCGATATAAGGGATGAACGAGATCAGCCCCGCGATCACCCCGATGGCCAGCCCGAATTGCAGCCCCACCAGCCCCAGCGTGGTAGCGTAATAGGCCGCAAGGATCAGGCAGACTGTTACCTGCCCGCGTACGAACCCGGCAATGGCGCGGTCGATGTCGCGTGCAAGGTTGCGGATGACGGGTGCATGCTGACGCGGCAGCAGGTCATCTGCACCCGCCAGTACGCGCGGCCAGTCGAGCAGCAGGTAAAAGGCCACAACCGGGGCGATCACCAGAAAGATCAGCACCGAGACCAGCCCGGTCACCGAACGCAACACACCCTGCGCCAGATCTGCGCCGCGGTCGCGGATCGTCTCGCCCATCGCCGCGAGCGAGTCGCGCAGCGTTTCCTCGAATGTATCGCTTGCGGGCAGACGCGCGCGCAGCCAGTCCTGCAGCTGCGCCAGAAATTCGGGCGCGGCCTCGGTCAGCTGGATCACCTGCCCGATCACGGCCGGGATGATCAGCAGCCCCGCCAGCACCACGGCGCCGAGCATCGCCAGCATCAGCGCCGTCACTGCCAGCGCGCGCGGCAGGCCCGCTTCGCTCAACCGCGTGACGGCCGGGTTGAGGAAATAGGCAATCGCCGCACCGGTGACGAAGGGCAACAGCACATCGCCCAGAAACCACAGCAGCGCGATGAAGACCAACGCCGCCACGCCCCATGCGCGCAATTGCAGATCGGATGATAGTCCCATACGCCTCTCACAATTCGCCGGGAAAAGGTATCGCGCGGCGCTGGCGTCAGAGCAACCCGTTACAGGTCAAGAAGTGCCTGCGCTCTGGCCTTGCCCAACGGACGGGCGCAGGCGGGCACTCACATGGGGCAGGGTTTATGCCTGCATATGCCGCGCCCGCGCGCCGCGTTCGATGGCCGCCGCATGCAGGCGGTCGATCCGCAATTCGTGGCGGACTTCCTCGAGCAGGCGCAATTCGGATTGCGCAAGCTTGCCATCTGCCGCCGCCACATCGCAGGCCAGCGCATAGGCAGTCTCATAAAGCCGCTCGGGCAGGCTGTCGCGGATCAGCCCGAAGAGCGCATCCAGCCCGTCCTCTTCTTCCAGCAGGTCGAACACGGTCTGCGCGATGGTCTTGATCCTGTCCGCGTCATAGTCGCCAAAGATCGGCAGGTGATTGACCAGCGCCTGAATCGCGACGAGTTCCGAAGTGTGGATCTCCATATCCGCCGCCGAAACCGCGATCATCAGCGCGACCAGCGAATCCTGCGGTGAGAGAGGGTGGGGCAACGGTGCCATGAGCATTTCCCTGAAACTGCGTTTGGCGCGCAGATTATTGACGGGGCAGGGCATCGGCAATAGGAAGCGGGGCTTGTTCGACCCACAAAGAAGTGACCCCGCTCATGACCAGCCTGCGCGACGCCGCCCTGACTTCCAAAGCCTGGCCCTTCGAGGAAGCCCGCAAGCTTCTGAAGCGCATCGGCGGCGAGACACCGGAAAAGGGCCATGTCCTGTTCGAGACCGGCTATGGCCCCTCGGGCCTGCCGCATATAGGCACCTTCGGCGAGGTTGCGCGCACCAGCATGATCCGCCGCGCCTTTGAAGCGATCAGCGACATTCCGACGCGACTGATCTGTTTCTCGGATGACATGGACGGGATGCGCAAGGTGCCCGACAATGTGCCCGATCCCGACGCCCTGCGCGAGCATCTGCAAAAGCCGCTGACCTCGGTGCCCGACCCGTTCGGCACGCATGAGAGTTTCGGCCATCATAACAACGCCATGCTGCGCCGGTTTCTGGACACGTTCGGGTTCGAGTACGAGTTCATCTCGGCTACGGATTTTTACCGTTCGGGCCAGTTCGACGAGGTGTTGTTGCGCGCCGCCGAACGCTATGGTGCGCTAATGGAGGTGATGCTGAAATCCCTGCGCGAGGAACGCCAGCAAACCTATTCCATTTTCCTGCCCGTCCACCCCGAGACCGGCCGTGTACTCTATGTGCCCATGAAGCATGTGGACGGCGCCAAGGGTGAGATCACGTTCGACGATGAGGACGGGCGCGAATGGACGCTTCCGGTCACGGGCGGCAACGTCAAGCTGCAATGGAAGCCCGATTTCGGCGCGCGCTGGGCGGCGCTGGATGTTGATTTCGAGATGTATGGCAAGGATCACTCGACCAACACGGCGATCTATGATCGGATCTGCGAGATCCTCGGCGGGCGCAAGCCGGAACACTATGTCTATGAGCTGTTCCTTGACGAGAATGGCGAGAAGATCTCGAAATCCAAGGGCAACGGGCTGACCATCGACGAATGGCTGACCTATGCTTCGACCGAGAGCCTGAGCTATTACATGTTCCTGAAGCCGCGCACGGCGAAGCGCCTGTCGTGGGATGTGATCCCCAAGGCGGTGGACGAGTATCACCAGCAATTGCGCGCCTTTTCCGACCAGACGCCCGAGCAACAGGCGGCCAATCCGGTCTGGCATATCCATCGCGGGCAGCCGCCTGCCTCGGGAATGGTGGTCAGTTTCTCGCTCTTGCTCAATCTCGTGTCGGTGGCGCGGGCCGAGGACAAGGCCACGCTCTGGGGCTTCATCCGCCGCTACGCGCCCGAGGCCGCGCCCGAGACACACCCCGATCTCGATCAGGCGGCGGGCTTCGCTGTGCGGTATTTCCAAGATTTCGTGGCCCCGACACTGGCCTGCCGCCCGCCGACGGAACCCGAGCGCGCGGCACTGGAGGATCTGGTCGCGCGGCTGCGCGCGATTGCCGAGACCGGCGCGGTGCCCGAGGCTTACGCCGCCGATCACGCAAGCCTGAGCGAAGAGGTCTTCATGTCGGTCGTGCGCGACACTGGCAAGGCGCACGGTTTTGACTCGCTGCGCGACTGGTTCAAGGTGCTCTACGAGGTGCTGCTGGGCGCAAGTCAGGGGCCGCGCTGGGGCAGTTTCATCGCGCTTTATGGTGTGGCCGAGACCGTGGCGCTGATCGACCGCGCGCTGGCGGGGGAGTTGGTGAGCTGAGGCTCACCTCTGGCACCATTTGCGCCACCAGCGCCGCCATTTCGGGATCAGTTTTTCAGGGGGCGTGGCAAGGGCGGTATCGGCCAGAACCAGCGCGTGTTTGGCAAGGGCCTTCCGACGGGCCAGCAGATGTGCGCGGAAATTCTCGCGCGCAGCGATATCATCGGGCGAGAGTCCCGCGCGGCTGTCGAGAAACACCATCAGCACGTCAAGATCATTGTGATCCCCCAGCGCTTCGCCCAGATCATCGATCCGGCGGATATGGTCGGCCATTTTTTTAGGGCGGATCGCGGCAAGGAAACGCGCTTGATACCAGTGCCGTTTGACGGCCTTGCGCATGTCGTGAAACGGGCCCGGATCGAAATCGCCGTCAAGCGACTCATTTGCGTCGGCAAGTTTCGATTGCGCGTCAGCATATGTTGAAAAAATGCCATCCCAAAGTAGCCTGGACGCCTTTCGCTTCAAAGACAACCCGGCCATGTCACGCTTCATCACCTTGAAGCAAAGCTTATATTCATCAAGTGCCACGCGCTGTTTACTGGTGCCGCGTTTTGCGTATGCATCAAAAATCTGCATGCGCAGACCGGCGAAGCGGGACGGATCACGGCGCTCTGCGGTCAGGGTGTCGAACGTCTGGAGCATAACTTCGAGATCGCGGGTCACGGACAGAGCCTTTGCGGCCGCGCGCAACTGCAGGTCGATCCGCTTGGCACCCGGCAACCCAGGTCGCAACGCGCAGAGCAGACCGCGCAGCTCTTTCGTGCGCTTGCGCAACTCATGCACGGCCGGCGCGCCGTCTGCGCGGTCAAGCTCGGCCAGCCCCTTTCGGGCGCGGGCTCGCAGCACGCGTTTCAATGCCGCCCGTGTCGAGCGGTCGGACCTTCGGGCAGCGAGTGACATGGCCACAGTCTAGAAACTTGAACGCGGGTTGGGCAAGTGTAGGAAAAGTGATCCGCGACGGCTTTTGCAGCGTTTCCCTAACATGGAGGGTTGACCATGTCCCAGATCTTTGCCCGGATCGGACTCGTTCTGTCGCTCGCAGCCCCGCTGCCAGCGCTGGCCGGTCCGATAGAGCGCGTCATCAGCGACCAGCTCGCGGCCTTTATGGCCGATGATTTCGATACTGCTTTCACCTTCGCCAGCCCCAATATCAAGCGCCTCTTCGGCTCGCCCGAGCGCTTCGGGCAGATGGTGCGCGGTGGCTATCCGATGGTGCATCGTCCCGATGAAGTCACCATGCTCGATCAGCGCGAGCAGGGCGGGCGCGTGCTGCAGCGCGTGATGATCCGCGACCGCGACGGGCGCATCCACATTCTTGGCTATGAGATGATTGAGGCCGAAGCGGGCTGGCAGATCAACGGTGTCCAGATTCTGCGCGCGCCGGAAGTGGGCGCATAAGGGCAGCGCACGCTGACCTTAGCCGGGCTTAACGGCTTTTTCGTACATCTTGTCCGATCCGGATGACACCGGGACGGGCACACTGCCTCCCTGTCATCCGCGCTGGCTCAGATCGAATGACAAGAGGGTTTGCTTCATGAACATGGCCGTAACTCAGGGGCTGGCAATCATGCCGCCGCCTTTCTCTGCCGGGCTCGATGTCTGGTCGCAAACCACCGGGCGTCCGGGGACGAACACCTATGACAACGCGGCCTTCGCGGCCTTCGTCCCGACTGACCCGGATTTCGGCGGTTGTCTGGAAATCCAGAAACTCACGGCCACGACGCGGCTGCGCTGGATGGGCGAGGTGCCGATCCTTCCGGGGCTCTACCTGCGTATTCGCGCGCGGGTCAAGGCGATGAGCGGCGTGCTGCCCAATCTTGCTGTGGCGGCATGGGCGGGTAATGCTGCAGGTGGGGCTGTCCCGGGCATACCGCTTTCCGGTCCCGCCGTGACGCTGACGAGCTATGGTGATGTTGTCGAGATCTCGGCTATTGTCGGTACTGGCGCGAGACCCGGCGTCGATCTGGTCTGGCCGAGCGATGTGGCCTTTGCCCATTTCGGGCTGGACCTGACCGGTCCCACGGGCGGCGTGGTCCGCATTGATGACATCCTCATCGAGGATGTGACAAGTATCTACACCGGCGAGTTGCTGGGCGTGGTCGATGTGCGTGACTTCGGGGCCGTCGGCGACGGGGTAAGCGATGACCGCGCGGCCTTTGTTGCGGCCATGGCCGCCGCGACGGGCCGGTCGCTGCTGGTGCCCGAGGGGGAATATGCCATCGGCTCGGACCTGACCATCACCACCCCGGTCATATTTCGCGGCACGGTGACAATGCCCGACAGCGCCATCCTGATCCTGCAGAAGAATTTCGATCAGCCCGCCTATGAGGCGGCGTTCGGCAATGCCGAGCAGGGCTTCCGCAAGGGGGTGCAGGCGCTGTTCCACACCAATCAGCACACGACCTTTGACATGCGCGGGCGCCGCGTGCTCTTGAGCGCGCCGGTCGATGTGTTTGCGCTGGCGGGGTTTGACGACACCTCGACCCGGCGCATCATCGCCAATGGCCAGCTTGACGCGATGGACAGCCCGGACTGGGAGACCGAGACAGTCACGCGGGTCGCGACCTATAATGTCGCCAATCCGCTGCGGCTCGACAGTATCGATAATGTCGCCGGCGTCCCAGTCGGTGCGCGGGTCAGCGGCGTCGGCGTCGGGCGCGAGGTCTATGTGCGCTCGCGCAATATCGGATCAAACCGCGTGACGCTGTGCCAGCCGCTATTTGGCGGGTCGGGCACGCAGAATTTCACCTTCGAGCGCTACCAATACATGCTCGACTTCTCGGGTTTCTCGGGGCTGCGCAATGTCGAAGTCCACAATATCGAGTTCCGCTGTCGGGGGCGCTGTTCGGCAGTGATGCTGCCCGAGGGCGGGCGGATCATCCGCTTCATGAATTGCGATTTCGACCGACCGCGCGACCGCGCCATTACCTCGATCGGGCAGGGCTGTCAGGGCATGTGGATCGACCATTGCCAGTTCCGCAGTTCGCAACAGCCCTTCAATGCGCAGGACCGCACGGTGATTGCCTTCAATGTGAATGGAAATGACGTGAAGGTGCGCAACAACCGCGTGGTGCTCTGGGCGCATTTCGGGATCATGAACGGCTCGGGCCATATCATCCGGGGCAACCATTTCTTTGCCGGTGACAACCAGAGCCAGGGTGTGCGCCAGGCGGGGCTTGTGCTGACCAACAAGAATTCCAAGGCGACGTTTGCGGGCAACTACATCGACAACTGCTTTCTGGAGCTGACCAACGAGCATGATGTAGAGCCTCAGCACACGACCGGCTTTTCCTTTGGCGGGCTGACGGTCGAGGGCAATATCTTCTATGCCATCGACGTGGCGCCCTGGTTCAGCTTTGTCGTGGTCACGCCTTACGGGCCGGGGCACTTCCTGCAGGGGCTGATGGTATCGGGCAATGTGTTCCGCACCACCGGCGCGCGTATCGATCGCGCCGACAAGCTGGACACGACCTATGCCTCGATGAATTTCAACCGTTTCCGCAATGTCGTGTTCCAGAACAACGCCTATAACGGGATCGACTTTCCGGCCGAGAGCCCGTCGGTGATCATCCACGAGCAAAATACCGAAGCCACCAACTGGACCATTGGCACGGGTGAAAAGCTGCCCTTTGGTGGCTGGGCGCGAACTGTCTCTTCGGTGGTAATGGAAAACCCTGCGCGCGATGCCTCGGATACGATCCGCTACGAGATGCCCTATGTGCAGGTGCAGCAGGGGGTGAACAATGACGAGGTGCGGCTGCGCTGGCCCCAGGCGACGCGCGGGCGCGCGATCGTGACGGTGCGGGTGGATCGTCCGCTGTAAGGTCCTGGTATTTGCGGGGGCCGGGGCGGCGCTGTGCGCCGCCCTCGATTGCATATGCCCGGGCGGTATCCGGTTGCATGGGGCGCTTTATGGAGGTGTTCTCGTGTCGGGTGTTGGGCCGCGCAGAGACCGAAGCGGCTGGCCGGATCTGGCCTTACTCGGCCCGCCGCAGCCGCGCCAGCAGACCGGGGCGGGCTTGCGCCTGCCGCGCTTCAAGATCACGGCGGATCACGGCCACGATCCGGTCGCGCTCGGCATCGAAGCGCCCTGAATCGAGGTCGAAATAGCTCAGCCCGTGTTCGGCGCAGAAGGCTCGGATCGCCTTGCTGCGCCGGATCAGCCTACGGGCAAAGCGCAGCATTTCGTCATCGCTCTTGCTGCGCTTGGTCCAGCATGACGCGATGGCGCGAAACGCCAGCAGGTCGCGATGCTTGGCCTCGGGCGTGTCGAAACTGTAGCCAATGGCGTGGAAGGCAAAGCCGCGCCGCGCCGCCCAGAGCGGCAATTCACACGGATCATCCATCAGCGCCGTGCCGTCGACCAGCAGTCCCTTGGGGAAGCGCAGCAGCAACCGGCGGAAGACGTATTTGAGGATCCGGCGCTTGTCGGCCTCGCTCACTCCTAGATAAAACGCATTGCGGATTTCATCCGTCTTGACGTGATAAAGCCCCGTACGGCGCGCCAGCTTGCTTGCCACCTTGGTCTTGCCGCAACGGATCGTGCCGCTGATCAGCACCGAGGGCAGGGCGGTGGGCGCAGCATTTTCGATCCGGGCAAAGAGTTCCGTCAGTGCTGCGTCAATCTCTGGTTTGCGCAGCGCCGGGGCCGCAGTGTCGGTCGGGCCGGTGGCGGTCTGGGGCGGCGAAGGCGGTACGGGCATGGCGGTCCGAAAAGGATAGGGACGGAAGGTCAGAGTGACGCGTCACGAGCCCGGGCGCAAGCCCGCGCGGGCAGGTGAAAGCCGAGGCGGCGAATCACGTTCCAGTGTCGGAACACACCGCTTGGCCCGCGATTGCGAATCAGAATATTTCAAGTGACCCAAGGGAATTTTGCGGAATCTTTCGCGCATGTTTGCGCCCACAAGCCTTTCCCGTTGTGCCCTGCCGAGTTTCCAGCCGGTTTGCCGAGAAATTCAGCGCGACGCCGGAAGGCCCTGTTTTTCTTATAACTCTGCAATGCAGCGAAAAGAAATTTACGTTTTTGACTTCCTTTATGTGAACATATTTACAGAAAAATCGTTGTTTTAAAAAAAGTTACCAAAATTTTGACGAATGCGTTATAAGGGCGTCGGGGAAGTGTGACGCCACGTCAAATCGGCGTCCGAAATATTTGGGGGGATCGTGCCATGACGTGTCTGTGCCACCCCCGCTACTGGAGGAGCATTCATGTCCGATCTCTACCCTGCATCCGATGAGTTCATTGCCAATGCGCATGTCGATGGCGCCAAGTACGAAGAAATGTATGCCGCATCGGTGTCCGATCCAGAAGCGTTCTGGGGCGCGCACGGCAAGCGAATTGATTGGATCAGGCCTTACTCTCGCGTGAAGAACGCGACATTCGAGTTCGGTAAGGTAGATATCAAGTGGTACGAGGATGGCACCCTGAACGTGTCGGCCAACTGCATCGACCGCCATATCCCGACGCGCGGCAGCCAGACCGCGATCATCTGGGAACCTGACGAGCCGAGCACACCGGCGCAGCACATCACCTATCTGGAGCTGCTCGAGCAAACTTCGCGCATGGCCAATGTGCTGAAGGACCAAGGTATCGGTAAGGGCGACCGGGTGGTGATCTATCTGCCGATGATCCCGGAAGCCGCCTATGCAATGCTGGCCTGTGCCCGGATAGGGGCGATCCATTCCATCGTGTTCGCAGGCTTCTCCCCCGATGCGTTGGCCGACCGGATCAATGGCTGCGATGCGAAGGCGGTGATCACTGCCGATACCGCCCCGCGCGGCGGCCGGCGCACCCCGCTCAAGACCAATACCGACAAGGCGTTGCGCAACTGCAAGGACCGGGTCAAGTGTCTGGTCGTGAAGCATACTGGCGACCAGACCACCTGGGTGGACGGGCGCGACGTGGATATGAAGGCGGAAATGGCCGAAGCTTCGCCCTATTGCCCCTATACCGAGGTCGGTGCCGAAGATCCGCTGTTCATCCTCTATACCTCCGGCTCGACCGGCAAGCCCAAGGGCGTGGTGCATACATCGGGCGGCTATCTGGTCTATGCTTCGATGACGCAGCAGATGACCTTTGACTACCATGACGGCGATATCTTCTGGTGCACCGCTGACGTGGGCTGGGTCACGGGCCACAGCTATATCATCTATGGCCCGCTGGCGAATGGCGCGACGACGCTGATGTTCGAGGGCGTGCCGACCTACCCCGATGCGGGGCGGTTCTGGGAGGTTTGCGCCAAGCACAAGGTCAACCAGTTCTATACAGCGCCGACCGCTATCCGTGCGCTCATGGGGCAGGGGACCGAGTGGGTCGAGAAGCACGACCTGTCGTCGCTCAAGCTCTTGGGTTCCGTCGGCGAGCCGATCAACCCAGAGGCGTGGAACTGGTACAACACCCATGTCGGCAAGGGGAAATGCCCCATCGTTGACACGTTCTGGCAGACCGAGACCGGAGGTCACATGATCACCTCGCTGCCCGGCGCGATCCCGAACAAGCCCGGTTCCGCGACCAAGCCCTTCTTTGGCGTGCAACCCGAAATCCTCGACGCCGCCACGGCGGAAGTGCAGACCGAGACCAAGGCCGAAGGCGTGCTGTGCATCAAGGATAGCTGGCCGGGACAGATGCGTACGCTTTGGGGCGATCACGACCGTTTCGAGGAGGCCTATTTCAGCCAGTACAAGGGATATTACTTCACTGGTGACGGCTGTCGGCGGGATGAGGATGGCTATTACTGGATCACGGGCCGCGTTGATGACGTGATCAATGTCTCCGGCCACCGCATGGGCACGGCGGAAGTCGAATCGGCGCTTGTCGCGCATGAATCCGTGGCCGAGGCTGCGGTCGTGGGCTACCCGCATGATATCAAGGGGCAGGGGATCTATGCCTATGTCACGCTGATGAACGGGGTCGAGCCGACGGATGAGCTGCGCAAGGAGCTGGTCAAATGGGTGCGCGCCGAGATCGGTCCGATTGCCTCGCCCGATCTGATTCAATGGGCGCCCGGTCTGCCCAAGACCCGCTCGGGCAAGATCATGCGCCGCATCCTGCGCAAGATCGCCGAGAATGATTATGGCAGCCTGGGCGACACCTCGACGCTGGCCGAGCCGGCCGTCGTCGATGACCTGATCGAAAACCGCATGAACCGGGCGTGAGAGCAATGGTGGAAACAATGACAAACACCACGGTTCTCATCCTGCTTGGCCCTCCGGGCGCGGGCAAGGGCACACAGGCGCGGATGCTGGAAGAGCAATTCGGGCTGGTGCAGCTCTCGACGGGCGATCTGTTGCGGGCCGCAGTGGCGGCGGGCACCGAGGCGGGCCAGCAGGCCAAGGCGGTGATGGAATCGGGCGGGCTGGTCAGTGACGAGATCGTGCTGGCGATCCTCAAGGATCGCATGGCCGCGCCTGACATGGAAAAGGGTGCCATTCTCGACGGTTTCCCGCGCACGGCTAAACAGGCCGAGGCGCTCGACGCGCTGCTGTCGGATCTGGGCATGAGCCTTGGCGCGGCGATCTCGCTCGAGGTCGATGACGAAGCCATGGTCGAGCGTGTCTCGGGCCGATACACCTGCGCGAATTGTGGCGAGGGATATCACGACCGTCACAAGACGCCTGCAGCAGAGGGTGTCTGCGACAAATGCGGCGGCACAGAATTCAAGCGCCGCGCCGATGACAATGCGGAAACTGTCAGTGCGCGGCTTGCGGCCTATCACCAGGAGACCGCGCCGTTGATCAACTATTACGAGGGCAAAGGCGCGCTGCGCCGTGTCGATGCGATGGGAGATATTGGTCGCATCGCAAAAGATCTGGCGGCCATCGTCGAGGGGGTGGCCGACTGAGAAATCCGGGCAACCGGTCTGGCACCTGATGGTGTCTGAATGCAGTGCGCGGGACAACCCCGCGCCCTGCAAACCCCCGGGTCATGTCTGATGGCATGTCGGGAGGAGTGAGAGGAAGCCAGCCCCATGAGGGGGTTGGCGCAGGAGGATACTGGGAGACGTCACATGTCAGACAAATCGACAGACGCCTACTGGAAGGCCAATGTGCGCATCATCACCATCTGCATGGTGATCTGGGCGCTGGTGTCTTTCGGCTTTGGCATCGTTCTACGCCCGCTTCTGGCGGGTATTCCGGTCGGAGGCACCGACCTTGGATTTTGGTTCGCGCAGCAAGGGTCGATCCTGACCTTCATCGTGCTGATCTTTTTCTATCGCTCGTACATGAACAGACTCGATCGCGAGTTTGGCGTGGAAGAATGAGAGGCATCTGAACCATGAGCCAATTTGCAATCAACCTCATCTTCGTCGGCGCGTCTTTCGCGCTTTACATCGGTATCGCCATCTGGGCGCGCGCCGGATCCACCTCGGACTTCTACGCGGCCTCGCGTGGGGTCAACCCGGTCGTCAACGGTGCGGCCACGGCGGCTGACTGGATGTCGGCGGCCTCGTTCATCTCGATGGCCGGTCTTATCGCCGCCGTCGGCTATGGCAACTCGACCTTCCTGATGGGCTGGACCGGGGGCTATGTGCTTCTGGCCATGCTGCTTGCGCCCTATCTGCGCAAGTTCGGGCGCTTCACGGTGCCGGATTTCATCGGTGACCGCTTCTACAGTCAGACGGCGCGCCTTGTGGCCGTGATCTCGCTGCTGGTCATGTCGATCACCTATGTGATCGGGCAGATGACCGGTGCCGGCGTGGCCTTCTCGCGCTTTCTGGAAGTGGATAACACCACGGGTCTGCTGATCGCCTCGGGCGTCGTGTTCATCTACGCGGTTCTGGGCGGCATGAAGGGCATCACCTACACGCAGCTTGCACAATATTGCGTGCTGATCATTGCCTACACCATCCCGGCCGTGTTCATCTCGCTGAACCTGACCGGCAACCCGCTGCCGCAACTGGGCCTGTTCTCGACCCACACCGAGTCCGGCCAGCCGCTGCTGCAGACGCTCAACGAAGTGATGATGGAACTGGGCTTCAACGACTATACCGGCAATCATGGCTCGACCTTCAACATGGTGCTCTTCACCATGTCGCTGATGATCGGGACCGCCGGTCTGCCCCACGTCATCATCCGCTTCTTCACGGTTCCGAAAGTGGCCGATGCGCGGACCTCGGCTGGTTGGGCGCTGGTCTTCATCGCGCTGCTCTATACGGTCGCTCCGGCTGTGGGTGCGATGGCGCGGCTGAACATCATCACCACGCTGTGGCCCGATGGCATTCAGGGAGAGCCGCTGTCCTTTGAAGAGCGTCCCGACTGGATGCACAACTGGGAACAGACGGGCCTGTTGCGCTTCGAGGACAAGAACGGCGATGGCTTGATCCAGTACTACAACGCGGCCAACCCGCCCCAGCGTGCGATTGACGAAGGCTGGGAAGGCAACGAGATGGTGCTGTTCAACAACGACATCCTCGTTCTTGCCAACCCCGAGATTGCACAGCTTCCGGGCTGGGTGATCGGCCTGATCGCGGCAGGGGGTCTTGCAGCGGCGCTGTCCACGGCTGCAGGTCTGCTGCTGGCCATCTCTTCGGCGGTGTCCCACGATCTGATCAAAAAGATGATCAATCCGGGCATCTCTGAGAAAGGCGAGTTGCTGGCCGCCCGGATCTCGATGGCCTTCGCGATCGCACTGGCCACCTATCTGGGCCTCAACCCGCCGGGCTTTGCCGCGCAGGTGGTGGCACTGGCCTTCGGTCTGGCAGCCGCATCGCTGTTCCCGGCGATCATGCTGGGCATCTTCTCGAAGAAGATGAACTCGACAGGTGCCATCGTGGGGATGCTGGTCGGTCTGCTTTCGACCGTGCTTTACATCTTCACCTATCTGGGCTGGTTCTTCATCCCCGGCACCAACATGCTGCCCAACACGCCGGATAACTGGCTGTTCGGTATCTCGCCGCTGTCCTTCGGGACCGTGGGTGCGATCCTGAACTTCGCAGCCGCCTACATCACGCTGTCCTTCACCAAGGAAGCCCCTGCCGAAATTCAGGAGCTGGTGGAATCGATCCGCGTGCCGAAAGGCGCAGGTGCCGCCGTCGATCACTGATCTGGCGCAACGACATTGGCCTGTCCCCGTGTTACGGGGGCAGGCCGCCCCTTTCCCGCGCGGTGCAGTCAGGACCGGACACATGACCCAGAGCGCCGAGAAGATCATCGAATTCCTGCACTCCGTGCACCCCTATGATTCCCTGCCGCAGGACGAGCTGGCGCGTGTCGCCGGTTGCTTCAGCCGCAGTGAAGTCGCGCAAGGTACGGTCATTTATACCGCCGGAGACCCGATAACCCGTGTCTGGCTGATCAAGACCGGCACGGTCGAGGTCACAGACAGCAATGGCGCGCTGGTCTCGATGCTCAGCCCGCGCAATTCCTTCGGCGAGCGCGGCCTGTTGCGTGAGGGCCGCGCCGTGACAACGGCGACCGCGAGTTCCGACTCGGTTCTGTTGGCCCTGCCGGGGGCCGAATTGCGCCATCTGATCGGCAACTTCCCCGCCTTCGAGCGGTTCTTCAGCCGCGGGCAAGGCAATACCCACAAGCTCGGGCGTCAGAATGATCTTGCGACGATGAAAGTCGCCGATCTGATGGCACGCAAGCCCTATACCGGCTCGCTGGAGACCACAGCGCAGGAAGCGGCGCTGGCGATGCGCGAAAACCGCATCTCCTGCATGCCGGTGGTCAAGGGCGACTCTCTGGTGGGGATTGTCACCACGCGCGACCTGTCGGCGCGCGTTCTGGCCGAGGGCCGCGCGCTCGACACGCCACTGGCCGAGATCATGACGCCAGATCCCCTTGCGCTCAGCCCGCAGTCGTTGGGTTCGGACATCCTGCACATGATGCTGGAAAACCGCATCGGCCACTTGCCGGTGGTGCGCGATGGCAAGCTCCTTGGCATGATCACGCAGACCGATCTGACCCGGTTTCAGGCTATTTCCTCGGCGCAGCTTGTCCGCGATGCCGCTGTGTCCGACAGCTATGAAGATCTTGCCCATGTCACCGGGCGCATTCCGCAGCTCTTGTTGCAACTGGTGGGCGCGCATAACGCGCATGAGGTGGTCACGCGGCTGATCACTGATATCGCCGACACGGTCACGCGCCGGTTGCTGAAACTGGGCGAAGAGAAGCTGGGCGCGCCGCCGGTGCCCTATCTGTGGGCGGCCTGCGGCAGCCAGGGACGGCAGGAACAGACCGGGGTCTCCGACCAGGACAATTGCATCATCATCGATGACAGCGTGACGCCCGATGATATGGACTACTTCGCCCAGCTTGCGCGCTTTGTCTCGGACGGGCTGGATGCGGCAGGGTATTTCTACTGCCCCGGCGACATGATGGCGACCAATCCGCGCTGGTGCCAGCCGGTGCGGACATGGCGGCGCTATTTCCGGGGCTGGATCGACACGCCGTCGCCTGAGGCGCAGATGCTGGCCTCGGTCATGTTCGACCTGCGCCCCATCGGCGGGCAGGTTGGCCTGTTCCGCGAACTGCAGGAGGAAACGCTCACGGCAGCATCGAAAAACTCGATCTTCGTCGCACATATGATCTCGAACTCGATCAAGCACACGCCGCCGCTGGGCCTGTTGCGTGGCTTTGCCACGATCCGTTCGGGCGAATACAAGAACCATGTCGACATGAAGCTGGGTGGTGTCGTGCCGGTGACCGATCTGGCGCGGGTCTATGCGCTGCGCGGGCGGATCAGCGCGGCCAACACCCGCAGCCGTCTTCTGGAGGCCGAAGAGAAGGGCATCATCTCGATCTCGGGCGCGCGCGACCTGATCGAGGCCTATGATCTGATCGCCAATCTTCGGCTCGAGAACCAGGCCAATCTGGTGCGCATGGGGCGCAAGCCGGACAATTATCTTGCGCCCTCGGATCTTTCGGATTTCGAACGCAGCCATTTGCGCGACGCGTTTGTTGTCGTGCGCACGATGCAATCTGCCGTGGGGCAGTTGACCGGAACACTGGGATAGAGAGGCGCGACCGCCATGTTGATGGAATTTCTGGCAGTGATCGTGGCGGGCTTTGGTGGGGGCGGGGTGGCCATGATCCTGCGCCGCCTGAGTGGGCGGCGGCTGCCCGAATGGCTGACGCCCGCAGGTGTCGCAGCGGCGATGCTGGCGATGGTGATCTGGCTGGAATACACATGGGCGCCCCGCTTTGAGGCCGGGTTGCCCGAAGATGTTGTCGTGGTCAGCCGCAATCAGCACACAAGCTGGTTTCGGCCCTGGACCTATGCGGTGCCGCTGACCAATCGGATTATCGCGGTCGATAATCGCATCCGTCAGCGCCACGCGTCCAATCCCGATCTGGTGCTGACCGGCGTCATCTTGCAGGAACGCTGGGCGCTGACCATGGGGTTTCAGTCGATCTTTGACTGCGCCAATTCGCGGCGTGCGGATGTCACAGAGGGCTCGCGGCTGGATCCGGAGAGCGTCGCCGAGAGCGCCGACTGGTATGCTCTGGCCCCCGAGGATCCATTTCTGAGAATTGCCTGTGGAGGAGGAACACATGGAGGAGACAGCGCGCAAGGCTGAAATACTCGTCGTCGAGGATGAGGACAACATCGCCATCGCCCTAAACTACCTGCTGACCCGCGAGGGTTATGCCCAGACCCGGCTGGCCACTGGCGCGGGGGCGGTCGAGATGATCCGCGAACGCAAGCCCGATCTGGTGCTTCTCGATGTGATGCTGCCAGAGGTATCGGGATATGAGATCTGCCAGAGTGTACGCGCCGACCCGGATTGCGGGCTGGTGCGCATTCTGATGATGACCGCGCGCGGCTCGGCCATGGAGCGGCGCAAGGGGTTGGCGATGGGGGCGGACGGGTTCATCTCGAAGCCTTTCGAGCTGAAGGAATTGCGCGAGGAGGTGCGCAAGATCCTGTCGGTGCCGCGTAGCGAGGTGCCGTCTCCTTCGACCGAAGGTATCGCTGATGCTTGAGCGCCTCAGCCTGCGCCTGCGCATCCTGCTGTTCTTCGCAGCCCTGGGTCTCGGGGCCATAGGCGCGATGGTGGTAGGCGGCTGGCTGGTCTTGGCGCGCTCTGACGTGCCGGGGCTTTTGGATGCGATGGTGCAGGCGGGGCTCCTGGGCGGATTCCTGATCCTGTTTCTGGTCACGGGCATCTGGTATCTCTTCGACATGAACGTGGCCCGCGCCATCAACCGGCTGGCCAATGCAATCCGCACCCGCGCGCATAATGACGTGGGCGATGACATCCGCGACGAGCGCGTACATGCCCGCTATCTGGGCGATCTGGCCCCGGCTGCCTCCGAGATCACGAAGACCCTGGCCGCCACCCGTTCGGCGCTGGCCGAGTCGGTCGCACGCGAGACCTCGCGGTTGTCATCCGAGAAAGCACGGCTGGAAAAGCTGCTGGCGGATGTCCCGGTGGCGGTGCTGCTTTGCACCGCGGATTATCAGCTTGTCTTTTATAACGGGCAGGCCGTGACGATTCTCGAGGCCGGGGGCGCGCCGGGGCTGGACCGCAACCTGCTCGACTATCTGCGCGAAGGCCCGGTGCGCCATGCCTATCAGCGGCTGAGCACGCTCGATGACCCCGAGGCCGCCTCTGACCTGATCTGCGCCACCACTGGCAGCGGGCGCTTGTTGCAGGGCCGCATGCGCGTGCTGCGCCGCACCGATCACAACCGTCGCCCCGGTTTCGTGCTCACCCTGCGCGACGTGACCGCAGACATGGCGACCCATGCCGCGCGCGAGGGGTTGCTGGCCGAACTCTTCGACCGCGTGCGCCGCCCGGCGGCCAATCTGCAGACCGTGATCGGCGTCGTCTCGGAAGATGCCGAGATGGCCCAGGTTCCCGAGATGACCGAGGCCATGCTGGCCGAGGTGCATCTGCTGACATCGGCCATCACCGAGTTGAGCCAACGCTATGACGAGGGCCGCCTCGACTGGCGCCAGCAGACCGAGATCCGCGCCCGCGACATGCTCGACGGGATCAGCGCGCAATTCGATGCGCAAAAACTGACGCTCGCGACCGAAGGCCCCGACCTGATGCTCAGTTGCGACGGGTTCGAGATGGCGCTTCTGTTCCGCTGGCTGGGGGTGCGACTGGCGCAAGAGGGTTATGGTGATGCCTTCACCCTGCGGCTGGCCGAAGAAGACGGCCCTGGCGCGATACTCGACCTGATCTGGCAGGGCAAGGCGCTGCATGTTGGTGAGTTCGACACCTGGCTCGCAGAGCCGATCGACTCGGACGTGCCCGACCTGACCCCGCGCGCCGTGCTCAATGCCCATGCCACCGAGGCCTGGACCGAGACGCTGGACGACGGCCGCCGCGCCGTGCGCCTGCCTATCCCCAAGGCCCGCCGCGCCACGCGGCGCCCCGCGCCCATCGAGCGCGAGGTGGTCTATGATTTCGAATTGCTGTCGAAAGAGCGCAATGCGGGCGTTCTGGAAAGCCGTCTGGAAGACCTGACTTATGTTGTGTTCGATACCGAGACCACCGGGCTGACCCCCTCAAGCGACGAAATTGTGCAGATCGCGGGGGTGCGGATCGTCAATGGCAGGCGCGTGCGCCGCGAGGTGTTCGACACGCTGGTCGACCCGCAGCGCTCAATCCCGCCGGTCTCGACCGAAGTGCATGGCATCACCGAGGACATGGTGAAGGGCGCGCCCACCATCGCCGAAGCCGGCAAGCGGTTCCATGCTTTCGCCCGCGGTGCCGTACTGATCGCGCATAATGCGCCCTTCGACATGGAATTCCTGCGTCGCCACGAAAAGAGCATGAATGCGCGCTTCGATCACCCGGTGCTCGATACGGTTCTCTTGTCGGCGGTGGTCTATGGCCAGCTTGAACAGCACTCGCTCGACGCGCTGACGGCGCGGCTGGGGATTACCATCCCCGAAGAGGCGCGGCACACGGCCATCGGCGACACGGTCGCCACAGCGGATGCCTTCCTCAAGCTGATCCCGATGCTGCGCGCACGCGGGCTCGAGACGTTCGGTGACGTGCTCAGCGAGGTGCGCCGCCATGGTCGGTTGCTCAAGGACCTCAATACCGAGGTCTGAGCGGGCCGGAGAAAGCCCTGTCTTCCGATCCGCATGGGCGCAGGGCTGAGTCGCGGCACAGGCCACAGGAAGAGCGCGGCTCTACCTTTACCGGCTTCCATGCGCCATGTTCCGGCAGCATCGCTGCGCGAGGGCCTGACCTTGCCCGAGTCAGGTTGCGCCACGCCACCCCGAGCGCGGCGACCGGTTGTTAACGCAGGTTTAACCAATCTTTGGCAATGATGGCAGCACCACATCAGGTCAGAGAGGACTGTTGGATGTCAGATGCTGTGCTGCTCGCGCTCACCATTGTCGCCAGTGCCTCGCTTGTCGTGCTGGGCGTTCTTTCCATCCTCGCCGGGGTGCTGCGCGTCCGACCGGGGGGTGAACCCGCAGTCCCGATGCCCGAGTCGGAAGCCGTGTTCGTGTTTCGCGATGAGACGCTGATCGACTGTTCAGACAAGGCCCGGCACCTGCTCGACACGCTCGCGCCCGAACCGGATCGCGCGCGCCAGGACGATGCGCTGGGCCGTCTGCTGTGCTACCTGAGCGGCCATTTTCCCGATATCACGGCCAGGCTGGGCGAACTGGCCGAAAAGGGGGCGCTGACCCTGACCGGGGGCAACAACAACGAGATGACCCTTGCGGCGCGATTCCATAACGGGCTGACGCGGCTGCATCTTTGCGACACAAGCGCCGAGGGGGCGCTGATCGCGCTCGACCGGCTTAGCCTCGATGCCCTGAGATCTGAGGTCGAGACCCTGCGCCAGGTCAGCCGCCATGTCCCGGCGCTGGTCTGGCACACCGACGCGGCGGGCAAGGTGGTCTGGGCCAATGCCAGCTATATCGACCGGCTTCAGGCAGCCGATCCGGGAGCCTTGCTAAGCTGGCCGCTGCCCGATCTCTTTGCCGAGGCTGCCCGTCAGGATGCCGAACGTCTGGCGCTGTCCATCGCCGAGCAAACCTCGTGGTTCACCTATGCGCGAATCGCGCTGGGCACGCGCGACATGCATATCGCCACCCCCATCGACTCGGCAGTGCAATCTGAAGCCGCGCGGCAGGAAACCCTGCAGATGCTGACCCGCACTTTCGCCTCGCTCCAGATCGGGTTGGCGTTGTTCGACGCCGAGCGGCGGCTACAGGTCTTCAATCCCGCGCTGGTCGACATGACCGGGCTGGAGCCGCAGTTTCTTGCTGCACGACCAAGTTTCGAACAGGTGCTCTATGCGCTGCGCGAGGCGCGCATGTTGCCCGAGCCCAAGGATTTCAACAACTGGCGGCGCGAGATCATCGAGATGGAAAAATCCGCCGAGACGGGCGATTACTCCGAGGAATGGTGCCTTGAGGGTGGGCGCACTTTCCATGTGACGGGGCGACCGCAACCCAATGGCGCGATTGCGCTCTTCATCGAGGACGTGACAACCGAGGCAGCGCTGAGCCGCAGTTTCCGCAGCGAGATCGAGACTGTGCACAAGGTGCTGGATGGTCTCCCTGACGGGATCATCACCTTCGGCCTGTCGGGGCAGACATTGCTGGCCAATGACGCCTATACACAGCTCTGGCAGGCCGACCCCTGCGCGGATCTGGCCGATGAAGGGCTTGCGCAGGCGATCCGGCTGTGGTCGGCGCAGGCCGAGCCTACCACCTTCTGGGCGCGCCTGGCCGAATTCGCCTCCACCCCCGCAGGCAGTAGCGCCCCCCCACGGCTGAGTGCGACCATCGTGTGTAAGGATGGCGGCATGCTCGGGATCACCGCGCGGCGGTTGAACGGTGGCACGCTGATGGTCGTGTTCCAGCAGATCGGACTGCGCGCCGCGCATCCCGCCCGCATCCCGCCCGCCGAACTGACGCTGCACTCCGAACTCGTCCAGACCCCAGACCTGTCGCGCCCTGCTGGCGGTGTGGCGGAACTTGCGCGCACAGATCGCATTGAGCCAGGGGCCGAGCACATCCGCAAGCCGCGCAAGGCGCGCCATGCCGGCAGTCGCCTGCGGGTCTGACCGCGCGTCCGGTGGCAAGGGTTGTGCGGCGTCGCGCCGGTTGCGCCGGTTGCGGCCCATGCGCGCGCCCCGGTCTGCCTGCCCGCGCCGTTGCAGCGGGGCCCGGCGCGAGATTGCACCGTACCGCCCCGCCGGTCTGTCCCTGCGCGCCGGGGTAAAGGGACAGGCGCACCCGGCTGATAGGTGTCGAACACGGCCCGCTGCGCGCGCCGGGGTATAGGAGGATCTGCTGGAACTCGATCCCAACCGATTCGGCTCCGCCCGCGCGCGCCGTGTCGATGGTGGAACGATTCAGCGCCGATTGCGGCAAGTGCCTGTCTGATCCCCTGCGTTCCAACCAGAACATGCGGGGGGCGACACTTCGCCCATGCCCAGTGCCCTCCGTGCCAGTCTGAGCGCGCGCGGACGGGACAGTGGGGCGCCGCGGGGCGGGTGCCGTGGTCTGACGTCGTGATCGTTGTGCGGGAACGCTGACCGCGCCTTCGCGCCGCCGTGACTGGACATTGTCGGACGCATCTGCGCGGGTGCTGCGCTAGCTGACCGGACCACGCTGGACCGGGCGCGGGTGAACCCAAGGCGAACAGGGCGCGCGGTGCAGGACGAAAGGGGGCTGGCGGGGCGAGGGAACTCGTGGCAGGGTCCGCCCATGAGCCCCGACACGATCCTGACGCTGAGTTCTGCCTCGCCCGAAGACACGGCGCGCATCGCCACGCGGCTGGGGGCCTGTCTGGATGCGGGGGATGTGGTGTTGCTGCATGGCCCGCTCGGCGCGGGCAAGAGCCATTTCGCGCGCGCGCTGATCCAGTCACGGTTGGCCGAACTGGGTCGCCATGAGGATGTGCCATCGCCCAGTTTCACGCTGGTCCAGACCTATGATCTGGGTGATGTGGCGCTTTGGCATGCCGATCTCTACCGACTTTCTGACGCTTCCGAGGTGCCGGAACTGGGGCTCGATCTGGCCTTTGACGAGGCGATTTGCCTCGTGGAATGGCCCGAGCGGTTGGGCGATCTGGCCCCGGAAGACGCGCTGCATCTCCATCTCGGGGTGGGTGCGGTTCCCGAGGCTCGCGCGTTGCGCTTCGCCGCGAGAACGCCGCGATGGGCCGCGCGCCTCGCCTCTGCGTTGGAGGGCTGAGCCGATGGCGGGCCTCTTCCCCGACACCCCGGCCACTGCGCGCGTCTTTGCGCTGCCCTGCGGGGTCGATTTCCCCGCCGCGCTGGCCGAGGGGCTGCTGGCGCGGCTGGCACCCTTGTCCCCCGAGGCACGCGCGCGCGTCACGATCCTCGTGAATTCGGCGCGGATGCGCCGGTCGCTGCGCGCGGCGCTGACCGGGGCAGGGCCGGGGTTTCTGCCGCGCATCCGGCTGATTTCCGAACCCTTGCTCTTTGCCGAAGCCACCGCCCTGCCGCCTCCCGTCGCGCCCCTGCGCCGCAAGCTTGACCTGGCGCAACTGATCGACCGGCTGCTGACCGTCGATCCCGAGCTTGCCCCGCGCAGCGCGCTGCATGATCTGGCCGAGAGCCTTGCGCGGCTCTTTGCCGAGATGCAGGCCGAGGGGGTGCCGGTTGCACGGCTCAAGGCGCTGGATGTCAGCCGCCATTCGGCCCATTGGGCGCGCGCGCTGGGTTTCATCACACTGGCCGAAAAGGCCCTGCGTGCGGATGCGCTCGACCCCGAGGGCCGGTTGCGCGCGCAGGCCGAGGCGCTGATCGCCGCCTGGCAGGACGCACCGCCGCCCGACCCGGTGCTGATCGCGGGCTCGACGGGCTCGCGCGGGACAACGGCGCTCTTGATGCAGGCGGTGGCGCGGCTGCCGCAGGGGGCGGTGATCCTGCCGGGGTTCGATGACACAATGCCGCCAGCCCTGTGGGAGATGATCGAAGACGAGGACCATCCGCAATACCGCTTCCGGGCGCTGCTCAAGGCGCTCGACCTGACCTCTACCGATGTGCAGCCCTGGACCGACACAGCCGCACCCTGCCCGCCGCGCAACCGGCTGGTTTCGCTCGCGCTGCGGCCCGCGCCGGTGACCGATCAGTGGATGAGCGAGGGCGCGGCACTTTCGGACCTGGATGCGGCCACGGCGGGCGTGAGCCTGATCGAGGCCCCGTCGCCGCGCATGGAGGCGCTGGCCATCGCGCTGCGCCTGCGCGCGGCGGTCGAGGCGGGGCAGGTTGCGGCGCTGATCACCCCCGACCGGGCGCTGACGCGCCGCGTCAGCGCCGCGCTTGATCGCTGGCACATCGTGCCCGATGACAGCGCGGGCCGCCCGCTGGCGCTCTCGGCCCCGGGGCGGTTCCTGCGCCATGTGGCGGGGCTGATGGCGGCGCGGCTCGATACGGTCGCGCTGCTGACGCTGCTCAAGCATCCGCTCACCCATGGCGGGGGCGAACGGGGTGAGCATCTGCGCCACACGCGCGATCTGGAATTGCGGCTGCGGCGCGGCGGCGTGGCCTTTCCGGATGCGGCCTTCCTGCGCGGTTTCGGCGCGGCGCGGGACTGTGCGGGCTGGGCTGAATGGCTGATCGAAGCGCTGGGCGTGGCGCGCCCGGAGGCGCGCGTGCCGCTGACGGATCTGGTCGCCGATCACATCGCGCGTGCCGAGCGGCTGGCGGGCGGGCCGGATGGCGGTGCGGGCGATCTCTGGGGTGCAGCGGCGGGCGCAGAGGCACAGCGCGTCATGGCTGATCTGGCGCATGAGGCCGGGCATGGCGGTGCCTTCACGCCGCGCGATTATGAGAGTTTCGTCACGGCCTATCTGCAGGGTTTCGAGGTGCGCGAGGCCGTTACCGCCCATCCCGGCGTGATGATCTGGGGCACGCTGGAGGCGCGGGTGCAGGGGGCAGAACTGGTCATTCTTGCGGGGCTGAATGACGGTATCTGGCCGAAAGCCCCCGACCCGGACCCATGGCTGAACCGGCGGATGCGGCTCGATGCCGGGCTTCTGGCCCCCGAGCGCCAGATCGGGCTTGCGGCGCATGATTTCCTGCAGGCGATTGCCGCGCCCGAAGTGGTGCTGAGCCGCGCGCTGCGCGACAGCGAGGCGCAAACGGTGCCCTCGCGCTGGCTGAATCGGTTGACCAATCTCTTGGGCGGCCTGCCCGCCACGGGCGGGGAGGCGGCGCTGAAGGCGATGAAAGCGCGCGGGCAGCACTGGCTGGATCTGGCGCAGGCGTTTGAGGCCGACCCAAATGGGCTGCCGGATGACCCGCCCGCGCCCCGGCCCGCGCCTGCACCGCCGCAGGCGACGCGGCCCCGCGAATTGCCAGTCACCGCGATCAGCCGCCTGATCCGCAACCCCTATGAGATTTACGCGCGCTATGTGCTGCGCCTGCGCAAGCTCGACCCGTTGCACCCCAGCCCGGATGCGCTCTTGCGCGGCACGGTGCTGCACAAGGTTCTGGAAGCCTTCACGCGCGCCGCGCCGGAGCCTGACCCGCTGGCCCAGCTCCTGCGGCTCTCGCATGAGGTGCTGGCGCGAGATGTGCCCTGGCCTGCCGCGCGCGCGCTCTGGCAGGCACGGATGACGCGCGCGGCCCCGGCCTTCCTTGCCTTTCATCTTGCCCAACCGGGGCGGGCTTTGATGATCGAGGAAAAGGGCGCATTCGATCTGGCCGACCCGGTCTTCCGGCTGACCGCGCGCCCCGACCGGGTCGATGAATGGCCCGCGGGCGAGGTGCATATCATCGACTACAAGACCGG
Organism: Paracoccaceae bacterium; assembly: GCA_007116575.1. GTDB lineage: Bacteria > Pseudomonadota > Alphaproteobacteria > Rhodobacterales > Rhodobacteraceae > Roseinatronobacter. The sequence continues at coordinate 4,605 of SKIF01000009.1, read as the reverse complement.
CACCCCGCCAACCGACAAGCAACAGGCGCAGTTCGACAAGCAGTTGCTGCTTGAGGCGATGATGGCAGAGGCCGGGGCCTTCGAGGCGCTGGGCGAGCGCGAGGTGGCGCGGATCACCTATCTCGGCCTAGGCAACCCACCCAAGCTGCGCGTGACCGAGGTGACGTCCGAGCTCATGGCCGAAACGCGGGTTGATTTCGAGCGGTTGATAAAAGCATGGTTCGAGGAGGCGCGCGGCTTCGCCGCGCGTCGGATGCTGCTCAGCGAACGCGAGACCTCCGATTACGATCATCTCGCCCGTTACGGCGAGTGGACCCAGCAGGACGCGCCTGTGACCTTGGCGGTCGGGAGGGCGGCAGATGGCTGAGCCGCGCGCACCGACGGAGGCCATGCTGGCGCAGAACCGCGCCTCGGACCCGCTGGCCTCGACCTGGCTGTCGGCCAATGCGGGCTCGGGCAAGACCAAGGTGCTGACCGACCGGGTGGCGCGGCTGCTCTTGCGCGGGGTCGAGCCGCAGCGGATCCTGTGCCTGACCTATACCAAGGCTGCCGCCAGCGAGATGCAGAACCGCTTGTTCAAACTTCTGGGCAAATGGGCGATGCTGCCGGATGCAGAGTTGCGCGACGCGCTGGCCGAGATCGACGAAGACCCCGGCCCGGCGCTGGCCGGACCGCGCAGGCTCTTTGCACGTGCCATCGAGACACCGGGCGGGTTGAAGATCCAGACCATCCACGCGTTCTGCGCCGCCCTCCTGCGCCGGTTCCCGCTGGAGGCGGGGCTTTCGCCCGCCTTTACCGAGATGGAGGAACGCGCGGGCCGCGCCTTGCGCGAGGATGTGCTTGACGGGATGGCCGAGGGCGAGGACCGGGCCGCGTTCGATGCGCTGGCGGCTGTGTTCACGGGCGCGGAACTGGATGATCTGCTGCGCGAGATTTGCGCCAATGCAGACGCGTTCAAGGGCGACGAACCGGGCGCTGCGCTGCGCGCTGCGTTCGGCCTGCCCGAGGGGATGGGGGCACCGGAGTTGCTGGCGCAGGTCTTTCGCGGCGGCGAGGCCGAACTTCTGGCCGATGTGCTGCCCTATCTGGACATGGGCAGCACCAATGACGTGAAGGCCGGCGAGCGCTTGCGCAAACTCGACCTGCGCGCGCCATCGCTCGAGACACTGGCCGCGCTGGAGGGCGAGTTTCTCTACAAATCCGGCGCGCGCGAGGCGATGGCGAAGCTCGACCGCTACCCGACCAAGACCACGCGCGCCAAGCTCGACCGGCTGCTCGATCCGTTGCAAGCCTTCATGGGACGTGTCGAATCCGCCCGACCCTTGCGGGTCGGGCTGATGGCCCATATCCGCGCCGCGGCGCTGCATCGCTTCGCCCGCGCCTTCCTGCCCCGGCTGGAGGCCGCGAAATCCGCGCGCGGGTGGTTGGATTTCGACGATCTGATCGCGCGGGCGGGGCAGTTGCTGACCGATCCGGCAGTGGCGCAATGGGTGCTCTACAAGCTCGATGGCGGGGTCGATCATATTCTGGTCGATGAGGCGCAGGATACCTCGCCGGGGCAGTGGCGGGTGATCGAGCATCTGGCGCAGGAATTCACAGCCGGTATTGGTGCGCGCGACGCCAGCCGCACGCTGTTTGTGGTGGGCGACAAGAAGCAGTCGATCTATTCCTTTCAGGGGGCGGATCTGACGGTATTCGATGCGATGCAGGCTCAGTTTCGTGACCGGCTCGACCACGTCGGATTGCGGCTGAACGAGGCGGAGCTGGCGCATTCTTTCCGCTCCTCGGATGCGGTGCTGCGCACGGTCGATGCCGCTTTCCGCCCGCCCAATGACACGGGCCTCGGTGGCCCGCCCGCCCATATCGCGTTTTTCGACACGCTGCCGGGGCGGGTCGATATGTGGCCGCTGATCGCGCGTCCCGAGCGGCCAGAGACCCCGGCCTGGTACGAACCGGTTGACGTGCTCCCTGAAGAGCACCACCACCGCCAGCTTGCCCGCGCGATTGCCGCCGAGTTGCGCCGCATGATCGACGCACAGGTGCCGATCCGGCACCGGGACGAGGTGCGGGCGGTGAGCGAGGGCGATGTGCTGATCCTGGTGCGCAAGCGAAACACGCTGTTTCACGAGATCATCGCGGCCTGCAAGGCCGCGGGGCTGGAAATGGCGGGCGCGGACCGGCTGCGGCTGGGCGGCGAGATGGCGGTGCGCGACCTTACGGCGCTCCTGTCCTTTCTGGCCACGCCCGAGGATGACCTCTCGCTGGCGGCGAGCTTGCGCTCGCCGCTTTTCGGCTGGTCCGAGGATGCCCTGTTCCGGTTGGCACATGGGCGCGAGGGGGCGTTTCTCTGGGCGCGGCTGCGCGAGGCGGGCGATGCCGAGACGCTTGAGGTGCTGGCCGACCTGCGCCGCCAGACCGATTTTCTGCGCCCCTATGAGTTGCTCGAACGCGTGCTCACCCGCCATGACCGTCGCCGCCGCCTGATCGCGCGGCTGGGGGCAGAGGCCGAGGACGGGATCGATGCGCTGATGGCGCAGGCGCTGGCCTATGAGCAGGTCGAGACGCCGAGCCTGACCGGCTTCCTGACCTGGCTTGAGCACGGGGATGTGCAGATCAAGCGTGAACTTGGCGCGGCAGAGGGGCGGCTGCGGGTGATGACGGTGCATGGCGCGAAGGGGCTCGAGGCCCCGGTGGTGATCCTGCCCGACACGGCGGATATGAGCCCGCGCGACCGGCGGCAGATTTACGCGCTCGATGGTCTGCCGGTCTGGCGCGGGGTGGCAGAGGAGACGCCAGAGGCGCTGCGGCAAGAGATCGATGCAGCGGCTGATCTGCGCGCGCAGGAGGATGCGCGACTGCTCTATGTGGCGATGACGCGCGCGGAAAGCTGGCTGATCGTGGCCGGGGCGGGGGAGGCGAAAACGCCCGAATGCTGGTATAATCGTGTGGCCGAGGGGTTGAGGCATGTGGGTGCTCTGCCCTGCGAACTGCCGACGGGCGAGGGATTGCGTCATCAGCATCTGGACTGGCCCGATGCGGCGGCGGGCGCGCCTGAGGCGCGCGCCCCGCTGCCGGTGCTGCCCAAGATGTTCGGTCAGCCTGCGTTGCCCTTGGCGGCAGCGCCACCACCGCTCTCGCCCTCGCAGCTTGGCGGGGCCAAGGCGCTGCCGGGGGAGGGAGGCGAGGAGAGTATCGAGGCGGCGATGCTGCGCGGCACGCGGTTGCATCTGCTGCTCGAGCATCTGCCGCACTGGCCTCCCGCGTCCCGCGCCGCGCGCGCGCGCGACCTACTGGCCAGCAGCGAGGGTGGCGCGCCAAAGGATTCGGCCTTGCTTCTTGCCGAAGCCGAGGCGGTGCTCGACAGCCCTGCACTCGCGGAGCTTTTCGCGACTGGCACACTGGCCGAGGTCGAGATCACCGGCACGCTGTCCGGTCGGGCTTTCCATGGCGTCATCGACCGGCTGGTGGTGGGGGACGGCGCCGTGCTGGCGGTGGATTTCAAGTCCAACCGCGTGATCCCCGGCGCGCCCGCCGAGGTGCCCGAGGGCCTGTTGCGCCAGATGGCGGCCTATCGCGCGCTTCTGGCGCAGGTATATCCGGACCACCGCATCCGGGTGGCGCTGCTCTGGACCGTGACGGCCGAATTGATGGAACTGCCCGATGCCCTGCTCGATGCGGTGCTTGAATCCGTCCCGGACTGGGCATAGGTAAGGCGAGAAACAGATCCAGAGTGGAGGGGCCCATGCCCACGATTGCTGTCACCGATTCCTCTTTCGACGCCGAAGTGCGCCAGTCCGATATCCCCGTGGTGGTTGATTTCTGGGCCGAATGGTGCGGCCCCTGCAAACAGATCGGCCCGGCGCTGGAAGAGCTTTCCTCGGAATATGAGGGCCGAATCAAGATCGCCAAGGTGAATGTGGACGAGAATCCCAACACGGCGGCCTCGCTGGGGATTCGCGGCATTCCGGCGCTGTTCCTGTTCAAGGACGGGCAGGTTGTGTCGAACAAGGTCGGTGCAGCGCCCAAATCGGCCTTGCAAAGCTGGATCGACGACGCCGTCTGAGCGTTGGAGGGACGGGCTTCCGCCCCTTTTTCGTTGGTCCGGGACGCGAGATGCGCCTCCGGCGGGAGTATTTAAGGCAAGAAAATGAGGGCAGGGTGAGCGATTTTCCCGGCTGGCATGGGACGACCATCATCGCGGTGCGCCGTGGCGGGCAAGTGGTGGTGGCTGGTGACGGGCAGGTGTCGCTTGGCCAGACCGTCATCAAGGGCTCGGCGCGCAAGGTGCGCAGGCTTTCGCCCGGCGGGTATGACGTGGTCGCGGGCTTTGCTGGCTCGACCGCCGATGCCTTCACGCTGCTGGAGCGGCTGGAGGCGAAGCTGGAGGCCACGCCGGGGCAATTGGCGCGCGCCTCGGTCGACCTGGCCAAGGACTGGCGCACCGACAAATACCTGCAGAAGCTGGAGGCGATGCTGATCGTGACCGACGGGCGTGACCTGTTCGTGATCACGGGGGCAGGCGATGTGCTCGAGCCAGAGCATGATGTGGCGGCCATCGGCTCGGGCGGGAATTTCGCCCTGGCGGCGGCGCGCGGGCTGATGGTG
>SKIF01000134.1 GCA_007116575.1 Paracoccaceae bacterium | reverse complement strand
CAAATGCGGTGCCGCGCGCAGATGGCCCTGCTTGCTTGGCCTCCGACGCGCCCCCCCTTTCCCCGCCGCGCCCTTTGGGCTATCTGCGGTGCCCAGACACACAGGAACGGCACCCGCGATGCAGTATGAGAAGGCAGGCGAGGTCGAACAAAGCTGGCGCGACGCCATTTCGACCACCGAGGAAATCCTTGATGAGGCCCGGCAGGGCCGCATGTTCATCCTTGTGGACCATGAAGACCGCGAGAACGAGGGCGATCTGGTCATCCCCGCCCAGATGGCAACGCCCGAGGTGATCAACTTCATGGCCACGCATGGCAAGGGGCTGATCTGTCTGTCGTTGCCCGGCGAGCGGATCGACCAGTTGGGCCTGCCGCTGATGGCCTCATCTAATTCCTCGCGCCACGAGACGGCATTTACCGTGTCGATCGAAGCGCGCGAGGGGGTCTCGACCGGCATCTCGGCCCATGACCGCGCGCGCACGGTCGCCGTGGCCACAGACCCCGCCAAGGGGGCCGCCGATATCGCGACACCGGGGCATGTGTTTCCGCTGCGCGCGCGAGACGGGGGCGTGCTGGTGCGCGCGGGCCATACCGAGGCGGCGGTCGACATTGCGCGGCTGGCGGGGCTGAACCCTTCGGGCGTAATCTGCGAGATCATGAACGAAGATGGCTCGATGGCCCGCCTGCCGGACCTCGTGGCCTTTGCCCAACGCCATGGGCTGAAAATCGGCACGATCTCCGACCTGATTGCCTATCGCCGTCGCCATGACAATCTCGTTCGGGTAATGACCGAGCAGGTCATCACCTCGGAATTCGGCGGCGAGTGGGTGATGCGGGTCTATTCCGACACCACCCAGGGTGCAGAACATGTGGTGCTGATCAAGGGTGATATTTCCACGCCCGAGCCGGTCATGGTGCGGATGCACGCCTTTGACCCGCTGCTCGACATGGTCGGGGTGGGAGGCGCGATGCGCGCGGATGAGTTCAGCGACGCGATGCGCCTGATTGGCGACGAGGGGCGCGGGGTCGTGGTGCTGCTGCGCGATACGCATATGAAGATGGCGACCTCCGAGGGGGCCCCGCAGACTTTGCGCCAATACGGGCTGGGGGCGCAGATCCTGTCCTCGCTTGGCCTGCATGAGTTGATTCTGCTGTCCAATTCCGCCATGCCCAAGATCGTGGGGCTTGACGGCTACGGGCTGTCGATCGCAGGCACCCGTGAGATTCCCCCGAGCAGAGGCAGCTGACATGGCCGGTTCCGAGACGCATTACACCCTGCCCCGCCCGAGTTTCGATCAGGCCCCCAAGCTGTTGATCGTGGTGGCCCCCTATTACAAAGACATCGCCGATGCGCTGGTCGCGGGCGCGCGCGCCGAGATCGAGGCAGCGGGCGGCAGCCATGACACGGTCGAGGTTCCCGGCGCGCTGGAAGTGCCAACTGCCATTGGGCAGGCCTTCCGCATGGCGAATTTCGACGGGTTCGTAGCGCTGGGCTGCGTGATCCGGGGCGAGACCACGCATTACGAGACTGTCTGCAATGACAGTTCGCGCGCGATCACGCTGCTGGGGCTGCAAGGGGCTTGTATCGGCAATGGCATCCTGACGGTCGAGAACCGTGCACAGGCCGAGGTTCGGGCAGAGGTGGCAGGACAGAACAAGGGCGGCGGTGCAGCAGCAGCGGCACTGCACCTGATCGCGTTGGCGCGGCGCTGGGGCGGCGCACGCCGTCCGGTCGGCTTCAAACCCGAGAGCGAGGAATTCCGGATCGCTTCGGCGGACAAGGGGCCGATGGCATGAGCGAGACAAGACGCAGACCCGGCCCGGATGAAAAGCGCGTGTTGCGCGGGGCGGCACGGTTCTATGCTGTGCAGGCGCTGTTCCAGATGGAAGCGTCCGAAGTGCCCATCGGCACGATCATGGCCGAGTTCGAGGCGCATCGCATCGGAGCCGAAACCGCAACCGAGACCTGGGCCGAGGCCGATCTGACACATTTCCGCCGCCTGATCGAAACCGCCGTGGACCGGCAGGGGAAGATCGACCAGATGACCGACCGCGCGCTGGTCGCGAAATGGCCCATCGACCGGATCGACCCGACCTTGCGCGCGCTGTTCCGCGCTGCCGGGGCCGAGATGGTCGGCAGCCAGACCCCGGCGCGCGTCATTATCTCGCAATTCGTTGAGATTACGGGGGCCTTCTTCCCCGAGGGGCGCGAGGGCAATTTTGTCAATGCCGTGCTCGATCACATGGCTCGCGAAGCCCGGCCCGACGAATTCTGAGCCCGCGCGCGCAATGCGGCTGGAACTGACCCCCGAGACCTTGCTGCAGGCCTACCGGATGGGCGTTTTCCCGATGGCCGAGAGCCGCGAGAGCGCAGAACTCTACTGGTTCGACCCGGTCGCGCGCGGCATCCTGCCGCTGAACGGGATGCATCTGTCGCGCTCGCTGCGCCGAAGGCTGCGCAATGCGCCCTACCGGGTGACGCTGGATGCTGATTTCACGGGCGTGATCCGGGGCTGCGCCGAGCGCGACTCGACCTGGATCAATGCCGAGATCACGGCGCTGTTCTGCGCACTGCACGCGCGCGGCCATGCCCATTCGCTGGAACTCTGGGACGGGGCAGAGCTTGTCGGCGGGATTTATGGTCTGGCGCAAGGGGGCCTGTTCGCGGGTGAAAGCATGTTCTCGCGCAGGCGCGACGCGTCAAAACTGGCGCTGGCCTATCTGGTCACGCATCTGGCCCGCTGCGGTTTCGTCCTGTTCGATACACAGTATCTGACCGAGCATCTTGCCAGTCTGGGTGGTATCGAGATTTCCCGCACCGCCTATCGTACCCGTCTGGCGCGGGCGCTCAAGGCCGATGCCAGCATTCACCGCCATGCGCTGCCCAGCGCTCAGGACGTCTTGCAGTTCAACACCCAGACATCGTAGCGCGCATGGTCGAGCGCGTTCAGCGCGGGGCTGGAAGCGATCATCCAGCCCGAAAAGATCATGTCATCCGCGCGCGTGTCGAAAATATCAATCCAGGCATAGGCTTCGCCTGCGGGGTTTTCGACCGGATAGCGGCAATCCTCAAGCATGACGATCAAGTGCCCCACCCGCGCCGAATCGCCGCGTGCAAGTTCAAGATCCTGCGTCGTACCCGCCACCCGGTCCAGCCCGCGCAGCACAGCACCAACCCCGGTGCCGATACTGTTCGATGCTGCCGGAACCTCGATGTCATCAGCCTGAACAGCGGCTGCCAGCCCGATCAGACCGGCCGCAAGTATACCCGGAACGCGCATGATCTATCTCCGCCGCCCGCGCCGTCTCTGGTCCCGCTGTACCATGCGGACCAGCCGCATAAGCAATCTGACGGCAGCATGCAGGTTCATTCAGGGCTCCAGGCTTCGTAATCCTTGCGCGGCTCGGGGCTGACACGGCGGATCGAACCCTGAGGCGCATAGGCCAGCGGGGTGCCGGTCAGGTTTTCCTGATGCGGCTTTTCCCATTCCTTGCGCGGCAACGGCTTGTCGGTGGGGGGCTCATCCCAGGTGTGGTGCAGCCAGCCATGCCAGTCGGGGGATACGCGGCTGGCCTCGGACTCACCATTATAGATCACCCAGCGCCGCTTGCCGTCGCGCGAACGGTAGAAGACATTGCCCTGCGCATCTTCGCCCACGCGAACACCGTAGCGCCAAGTGTAAAAGGCCGTGTTCAGCGTGGAACTGTTCCACCAGGTCAGCAGACGCAGCAGGAATTTCATGGGCCAAGCCTCGTTCATGGATTGCTGATCCGCTTATGCCTCACTGCGGCGTCAGAATCCAGCCCGAAGCCGCGATGCCCCTTCACATCCACGCGCCCTTGGACGCCCGGCATTTCCTGCCCTATATCTGATCAAAGCTATCAGAACAGGAGCGCCCGCAATGCCTCGCTATGAACGCCGGCCCGAAGTGATCGACAGCCTCACCCCCGAACAATACCGCGTCACGCAGGAAAACGGCACCGAGCGCCCGTGGACGGGCGAATACAACAGCAACAAGCGCGCCGGGATCTATGTTGATATCGTCTCGGGCGAACCGCTCTTCGCCTCGTCCGATAAATTCGAGTCCGGCTGCGGCTGGCCGAGTTTTACCAAGCCGCTGAACACGGATCACATTGTCGAGAAAGCCGACCACTCGCTTGGCATGTCGCGCGTCGAGGTGCGCTCGCGCCATGGCGACAGCCATCTGGGCCATGTCTTTCCCGATGGCCCGCGCGATAGGGGCGGGCTGCGCTACTGCATCAACTCGGCCGCGCTGCGCTTCATCGCGCGCGAGGACATGGAGGCCGAAGGCTATGGCGACTGGCTGGATCAGGTGGAGGGTTGAGGCTGGTCGCGATATAAAAGTGGGATTATCTGGTCGGAAATTCGGAAACGGACCGAGGAACGCCATGCAGGCGCGCTTTGAATTCGACAACAGCTATGCGCAGGATCTGCAGGGGCTGTATGTGCCCTGGCAGGGGCAGAACTGGCCCGATCCGCAGATTGTCATCCTCAACGAGACGCTTGCCGCAGAGCTTGGACTTGATCCCGCAGCGCTGAAAAGCGCCGAGGGCGTGGCCATGCTCTCGGGCCATGCGCTGCCCGAAAGCGCGCGCCCCTTGGCGCAGGCCTATGCCGGGCACCAGTTCGGTGGTTTCTCGCCGCAGCTTGGCGATGGGCGGGCGATTCTGGTGGGTGAGATTCTCGACCCGCAGGGCGCGCGCAGGGATCTGCATCTCAAAGGCTCGGGGCGCACGCCCTTCGCGCGCGGCGGAGACGGGCGCGCAGTGCTGGGGCCGGTGCTGCGCGAGTACCTGATTTCCGAGGCTATGGCCGCGCTCGGTGTGCCGACCACTCGTGCGCTCGCGGCCTGCACCACAGGTGACCGGGTGCTGCGCCAGAACGGGCTGGAACCGGGCGCGGTGCTGGCACGGATCGCCGCGAGCCATCTGCGCGTCGGCACATTCCAGTTCTTCGCCGCGCGCGGCGAGGCGGACAAGCTGCGCCTGCTGCTCGATTACGCGCTGGCCCGCCATGACCCCGATCTTGTGGGAACACGTGACGCCGCGCTGGCCTTTCTTGACCGCGTGGCGCGGCGGCAAGCGGAACTGGTGGCGCAGTGGATGGGGATCGGCTTCGTTCATGGTGTGATGAACACCGACAACACCACCATCTCGGGCGAGACCATCGACTATGGCCCCTGCGCCTTCATGGATCGCTATGATCCGGCCACGGTGTTTTCGTCCATCGACCAGACCGGGCGCTATTGCTATGCCAACCAGCCCATGATTGCCCAATGGAACCTTGCGCGGCTGGCCGAGGCGCTGCTGCCGCTGATCGACGAGTCAGAGACAAAGGCGATTGAAAAGGCCACCGGGGTGATCGAGGCGATGGCCGAGAGTTATCGGAGTGCCTGGCTCGCGGTATTTGCCCGCAAGCTGGCCCTGCCCGCGCCAGATCCCGCGCTGATCGAGTCACTGCACGAGCTTTGGCAGGGGCGGAATGTGGATTTCACCAGCTTCTTCCGCGCCCTGCCCGACGCGCTGCGCGGGCGCGACGAGACGGTTCTTGCGCTGTTTTCCGACCCGTCAGGCGTGCGCGACTGGTTGGCGCGCTGGCGCGCGCTGATCCCCGACCCCGAGACTGCCAGCGCCCGGATCGAGGCCGTCAACCCACTCTATATCCCGCGCAATCATATGGTCGATGAAGCACTGCACGCGGCCAGTTTCGAGAATGACCTGACCCTGTTCCGCAGCCTGCTGGCGCGCGTGCAGTCACCCTTTTCAGCGGCCGAGGGGATGGAACATTACGCGGCCCCTGCGCCCGTGGACGCGCCCGAGATCGTGACCTTCTGCGGCACCTGAGACGACAGAAACGGCGACCCGCCTGCTTTGGCGCTATGCAGCAGAAGGCAAGGCGCTTATCGTATCGGGATTCTCACATCAAGGAGTTCCCTATGCGCCGTTTTTCCCTTGGTCTGGTTTTGATGGCCGCGCTCGCCCTGTCCGCACCTGCTCCCGCCCTGGCCGGATCGACGACCGATCGATTCGCTGATTGCCTGGTGATGAACACGACCGGGCGCGACCGCGTGTTTCTGATGCGCTGGGTCGTGTTCAGCTATGCCACCCATCCCGCGGTCAGCGATGCCATCACATTGCCGCCAGAGGCTCTGGACGAAGCCGACCGGATGCTGGCCGATCTCTTCGTCGATCTGGTCGCGGATCGCTGCCTGTCCGAGGCGCGGGCCGCCATGGAAGAGATCGGGCCACAGGCTTTCGAGCTTGCCTTCGAGGCTCTGGGCCAGATCGCCGCGGTCGAGACGATGAATGACCGTGGTGTGCAGGAACGGATGCAGGCCTTTGTCCAGTATCTCGACGAAGACCGCCTGGATGCCGCGTTCGAGTAAACCCGCGCGCGCTCAGCCCTGCGGCACCAGCCGGTAGCCTGATCCGGCGCGTTCCAGCCGGTTGAAGGCGGGGCGGAGGAAATGCCCGCCGGTGAAGGGCGTCCCGTCGCTGGCCAACTGGTCCAGCAACCGCTTGCGCGCGGCGCGGGCCATGTCCATGTCGAGGTCGAAACTGATCCCGATCTCGGGGTCCGCGACCTGCAGCGCAGGGGCGTGGACAATGTCTCCGACATGGATCAGGCCGTCGCCCGCGCTGTCCAGCCGCCAGCCGAAATGGCCCGGCGTATGCCCCGGCAGTGCCATACCGCTCAGCCCCGGTGCGGCCTCCTGGCCATCGGCCAGCACTGCCAGTCGGTCACCATAGGCCGCCAGCACCGCCTGCGCCAGCTTTGCCCAGTCGGCGACACCCTTCAGCGCGCCCTGAAACTGACTGTCATCACTCCAGAAGACGCGGTCTGCCTCGGGGACATGCAGCGTGGCATTGGGAAAGACCGCCTTGCCCTCGGGCGTGATCATGCCCGCGATATGGTCGGGGTGCAGATGCGTGGCGATCAGCGTATCCACCTGATCCGGGGTCACGCCGAGTTCCGCCAGCCCGTCCTCGAGAAAGCCGCATGTCGGGCCGAACAGGTCGCGCGGCCCGGCATCGGCCAGAATCACCCTCCCGCCATTGCGGATCAGGACCGCGTTGAAATTCGTGGCGATCTCGGTCGCGCCTGCCTGTTGCAACAGGCTCTCGACATGCGCCGGGTCCGTGCCGGGAAACAGATCAGGCGTGAAGCTGAATTCGCCATCGGTGATAATGCTGACCTCGGCATCGCCGATCTTGCTTGTGTGCGTGCGTTGCATCCGGAAAACCTCTCTCTTTTGTCCCGGATGGTAGCCGCGCCCGCAAGTGCTGGCAATTCCCTGCCTGCACCGTTCACTCCTGCGGCAGATCCAGCCGATGGCGCAAGCTTCCCCCGTCACGGTCGAAGAACAGCACCTCGCCCCCCTGCCCCAGCACCACCACCCAATCGCGCGAGAGCGTGACCGCTTCCATCACTGTTCCCTCGGGCAGCGCGATGTTCGCGGGCAGGCCCAATGGTACAGGGGCCATGCCAATCCGGATGACAAGCAGCCCGAGGATGAGTATCAGGCCCACAATCATCACGCTTGTCAGCACCACAACCAGCCGCTTGACGAAGCGCACATCGGGGTGAGGCGGCGGGTCCGGAGGCATGGCCATGACAGAACGGGCACCTTTCAGCGAGTTGCAGGTCATCATCGGGCCTGAGCCCCCTGATCGACTTGATAAGGCCTTGGCGCGCGATGTGCCAGAGGGCGCCGCGCTGTCACGTTCGCGGCTCGCGCGGTTGATCGCCGAGGGGGCCGTGTCGCGTGCGGGCGAGGTGCTGAACACCCCTCGCGCACGCGTGGCCGAGGGCGATGTGCTGCACCTGCGCATCCCCGACGCCACCGAGATCGAGACCCGCGCCCAGCCCATCGCACTCGATGTGGTGTGGGAAGATGCCGACCTGATCGTGATCAACAAGCCCGCGGGCATGGTGGTCCATCCCGCCCCCGGCTCACCCGACCAGACGCTTGTGAACGCGCTGCTGCACCATTGCGGCGACAGCCTCTCGGGCGTGGGCGGCGAAAAGCGCCCCGGCATTGTCCACCGCATCGACAAGGACACGTCGGGGCTTCTGGTGGTGGCGAAATCGGATCGCGCGCATCACGGGCTTGCCGCGCAATTCGAGCGCCATTCGGTGCTGCGCCGCTATCTGGCCCTCGTGCATGGCGTGCCCGACGCTGCCGACCCGCGCCTGCGCGGCGTGCGCGGCGTGAGTTTCGAGGCAGGCAATATCCTCAAGGTGACCAGCCAGCTTGCCCGCCACCGCACCGACCGGCAGCGGCAGGCCGTGGTCTGGGCCAATGGCCGCCACGCCGTCACCCGCGCGCGGGTGATCGAGACTTTCGGGGCGCCCCCGGCCGTTGCACTGCTGGAATGCTGGCTCGAGACCGGGCGCACGCATCAGATCCGGGTGCATCTGGCCCATGCCGGGCACGGGCTCGTGGGCGACCCGGTCTATGGCGGACGACGCAAGCTTTCCGAGCGCGCGCTCGGGACAGGGGCGACTGCCTGCGCAGCCTTTCCCCGTCAGGCGCTGCACGCGGCCACGCTGGGCTT
>SKIF01000128.1 GCA_007116575.1 Paracoccaceae bacterium | reverse complement strand
TGGTGCCCGGGGGCGGAATCGAACCACCGACACGAGGATTTTCAATCCACTGCTCTACCCCTGAGCTACCCGGGCACGGGTGCATCTTGTGATGCAAGCGCGGTATCTCGCGCTGGGTGTTCGCGTCTTATTGCAGCCGTCCGGTACTGTCCAGAGGGCGTTGCGAAAAATCTGCCCGCGATGCGCGACCGTGGTGGGCGCGTGCTGTGCGATACGTCAGGCCCTGTCGGGATCGGGCCCTTGTGGCGCGGTCTCGTCCATCTCTTCGGGGGCTAAGGGCACGCGGTAATCCTCGCGCAGCCAGCGGGCCAGGTCCACGTCCGCGCAGCGGCGCGAGCAGAAGGGGCGGTAGGCGGGTGCGGCGGGTTTGGTGCAGATCGGGCAGCTCATGTCAGCGCCTCGCTCAGCGGCACCCGGTCGCGCTTGCGGGTCAGTTCGAAATTGCCCAGCGGCGTCCAGCCGGCCAGCACCGTGTCGCGCCCCTCGCGGCGGAAAGCGGCGCGCAGCGATTGCTCGAGGATATGGCGGTCTTTCTTGGCGAAGGGGGCGAAATCGAGCAGAACCTGCCCGCCCAGCCCGCGCAGCCTGAGCTGGCGTGGCAGATCGCGTGCGCAGGCGATATTGGCCTTTAGCCCGGCCGCGGGGCTGGTATCGGGGCCAGTGTTCACATCAACGGCGATCAGCGCGCGCGTGGGCTGGATGAACATCCGCGCACCCTTGCCCAGCGGGCAGTCGGGGCGCAGCATCGCGTCGATGGCCTCAACTACGCCATGGCGCGCGAAACTACCCTCCGCCTCGTCCAATGTGTCGGGCGTTTCCCAGTCGCGCCAGGCCGCCAGATGCGGGGCAGGGGCGTCGAACAGGGTTTCGGGCGGGCCCTTGGTGTCTGTCAGCAGCGCCTCGGCCAGCGCGCGCATCCGCGCGATATCCTCGGCGATGGCCGCCTCGGGCGCGCCCTCGCAGGCCGAACGCAGGATCAGCCCGAGCCCGCTATCGGCCCCGTCCATGCCCCGTGTGGCAAGCTGTTCCAGCAGGGCGCGCGTCTCGGCCTCTGTGATCTGGCGCGAGACATTCAGCCCCGGTGCATCCGGTGTCACGATGGCGAAGCGGCTTTTCAGCATCAGCCGGGTGGTGACAGGCACGGCCTTGCCCGCCTCGGCCAGCCCCGTCACCTGCACCAGCACCGGGTCGCCCGGTCGCAAGCCCCTGGTCTGGCGCAGAAAGCCGCTCTGGCCGCCGGGCAGGTCGACAAAGGCTCCGCCCAGCCCCTTGACGGGTCGCCCCAGCTTGCCGCGCAGAATGGTCTCGGGCGCGATGATGCGCTCGGGCAGTGCGATCAGCAGATCTTCCAACTGGCCATCGACCATACGCGCCGCCGCCTCGCGCCCCCGGAACGCATCAAGCGCGATCACGCTGCCTTTCATGCCCAGACCCTCCAGCCAGCCGCCTGCAGAAGCTGCGTGGCCTCGGCCGCGGGCAGGCCCATGATGGCGCTATAGGAGCCCGAGATCCACGGGATGAAGGCCGCAGCGCGGCCCTGAATCGCGTAGCCCCCGGCCTTGCCCTGCCACTCGCCCGAGGCGAGATAGCCATTCACCTCGTCATCCGAGAGGCGCTTGAACTTGACCTGGCTGACCTGCGTGCGCGCCCAGTGTCGCCCGCCCCGGCGCAGCGCCACAGCCGTGATGACCGAATGCCTGCGCCCCGAGAGCATATGCAGGAAGGCCGCGGCCTCGCCCGCATCTTCAGGCTTGCCGAGGATACGCCGCCCCAGCGCCACCGTGGTATCGGCGCACAGCACGATGTCAGAGGGGCTTGCGGCAATCGCATCGAGTTTCGCGCGGGTCACGCGCTCGCAATAGGGGCGCGGCAACTCGCCCTTCAGCGGGGTTTCGTCGATATCGGCGGCCATGATCGCATCGGGGGTGACGCCGAGCGACGCCAGAATGTCCCGCCTGCGCGGGCTTCCCGAACCGAGGATCAGCCGCACGGGCTTATTTGAATCGGTAATTGATCCGCCCCTTGGTCAGGTCGTAGGGGGTCATTTCCACCTGTACCTTGTCGCCGACCAGAACGCGGATGCGATTCTTGCGCATCTTGCCTGCCATATGCGCGTTGATCTCATGGCCGTTTTCCAGCTCGACCCGAAACGTCGCATTTGGCAGGAGTTCCTTCACGACGCCGGGGAATTCGAGCAGTTCTTCCTTGGCCATGGTCACTCCGTCATTGTTGCATGCATCTTTGATGCGCCGCTTAAATGCGCCCAAACAAGCGCGTTTTCAAGCGTTTTATGGGCTCTTGAGCACCTGCACCGGGGTCGAGAGGTGCATTTTCTGTTCATCCCAATGCGCGTGGTTCAGCACGGCCCCCTCTTGGCGCACACGCGCAATGGCGGCAAGGTCGATCTCGGCCATCGCCCAGCCGGGCGCGTTGAGGTCGGTCTGCGCGAGGATGCCTGTCTCGGGAAAGCCCAGATCGGGCGGGCCGTAGATGGCGGCAGCGCCCGTGTTCATGTCTACGGCGGGGCACCATTGCGCCGGGCCAACAGTCGGGGAATGGGCGACAACGCATTGATTTTCCAGCGCGCGCGCCATTGCGCCGACCTTGACACGAGTATAACCGGCGAGTGCCTCGGTAGCAGAGGGGGCGAGCAGGATCTCGGCCCCGGCCTCGACCAGCGCGCGGGCGAGCAGGGGGAATTCGGCATCATAGCAGATGATCACCCCGATCCGCCCCAGCGCCGTGTCGAAGACGCACAGGCTTGAACCCGGCGCGATATCCCAGTCCTCGCGCTCGAACCGGGTCATGATCTGCTTGTCCTGATGCCCAATCACACCTTCGGGACCATAGAGGATGGCGCGGTTCACGGGCCGCGCGGCCTCGGCCATGGCGGGCGCAGAGGCCCCGAGGATATGCACGCCGTGCCGCGCGGCGAGGTCCTCGTGCAGGGCGATGACCTGCGGGCCGTGGCGCATCACCTCATGAAGCGCGGCTTCCAGATCCGCGGCGATCTCGGCGCCCCCGAGCGCGGCCAGTTCCATCGCGCCATATTCGGGAAAGACCAGAAGCTCCGCGCCCTGATCCGCCGCCCGCCCCACCCAGTCCGAGAGCTTGGCGCGATAGGCGGCCCAGTCGGGCAGGAAATCGAGCGGATAGGCGGCGGCGGCAAGTTTCATAGCGTGCGCATCCAGAATTGCATCGGTTTCTCGGTCTCCTCGGTCGCGCCGATATCGCGCCAGCCGAAGCGCGCCGTCACACCGGGCAGAGGGGCATAGCCGCGGCGCCTCCAGAAGGCGTCGAGCGGGCGGTAATCGGCCGGGCGGGCAGGGTGGTCTTCGGGGCGGATCACGCCGCAGAAACAGACGCGGCGAAAGCCAAGCGCGCGCGCGTGATCCTCGCGCAGATCAAAGAAGCGATGCCCCGCGCCTTGCCCGCGATACTCGGGCAAAAGCACCGACTCGGCGCAATAGAAGATGTCAGAGATCTCCTGCCCTTCGAATCCGGCCTGAAACTCGGCATCGGCATCCACCAGCGGCAGGCCGGTCGCGGCCCCGACCAGCGTCGGGCCGTCGAAGGCGGCAGCGACGATGGCGCGCGGGTTGTCGCGATAGACCTGCAGGTAATTGCGTTCATACGCCGCGTCGCCTTCATAAAGATAAGGCCAGTCGCGGAATACCCGGATGCGCAGCGCGGCCAGTCCGTCGATGACTGGCGCAATCGCCTCACCCGTAAGCGAGTCGAAGCGCAGGCTCATGCCGAGACCTGCTTTATCCAGTCCTGCAGGTTGTAATAGGTGGTGATGCGCGTGATCTGGCCGTCCGAGAGCGTGAAGAACGACCCCGCAGGCAGGACATAGCGCTGCCCCTTTGCCTCGGGCAGGCCCGGGTCGGTCTGCAGATACTCGCCATGCACGGTAAATTCCGCTGCCGCGCGCGTGCCGTCCTCATTGGCGAAGAGCACGATATCGCGCAGTTCCTCGCGGTAGCTCACCCCCATATGGGCGCAGAATTCGGCGAATGCCGCGCGACCCTGCCGCACATCCCCCTGATTGACGAAATGCTGCACATCCTCGCTGACCAGCGCCAACATGCCCTCGGCATCCCCGGCATTGAAGGCTGCGAAATAGCGCGTGATGATTTCCTTGCTCATGCTCTTACTCCTGTTCTGGTGGGCCGAACCGCTCCAGCAGTCGCGCCTTGATCTGCTCGCGCGTCTGGCGATAGGCGGTGAGTTTGGCCTCGCGCGTCTCGCCCAGACCGCTCGGGTCCATGATCGGCCAGTATTCTACGTCGATATGGGCAAAGCGCGTGAGCTCGAGCGCCTGTCTCTGGCTCGCGGGCGACAAGGCGATGATCAGGTCAAACCCGGTCAGATCATCGCCCCATTCCACCATCTCCTCGAAGGACCGCGAGCGGTGCCGGTCGAGTTCCACCCCCTCCTCGGCGCTGACCGCGATGGAGAACCCGTCGATCTCGCGATCATTGCGCACGCCGGCCGATTGCACATAGGCGCGTTGGCCATAGAGTTTCTTCATATACCCCTCGGCGATGGGCGAGCGTACCGAATTATGGTCGCAGCAGAACAGCACCGATGAAGGGAAGGGCGCGGCCATTCAGCCCCCGAAATGCAGAACGCAAACAAGGGTGAACAGTCGGCGCGCGGTGTCGATATCCATCTTGGCCTTGCCCTCCAGCCGTTCCTGCAGGATGCGTGCGCCCTCGTTATGGATACCGCGCCGGGCCATGTCGATGGCCTCGATCTGGCTGGGCGGCAGGCGTTTGACCGCGTCGAAATAGCTGCCGCAGATCTGGTAGTAATCCTTCACCACCTGCCGGAACGGCCCCAGCGACAGGATGATCTCGCCGACGGCTGCACCGGCCTCGTCGTTCAGGGCGATGACAAGTCGCCGCTCGCGAATGGCCAGTCGCATCACGAAAGGGCCGTCGGGCGGCACCTGCCCGTCGCGGGCGCAGAGGCTGAAGCTGTTATCCTCGAGCAGGTCGAATACCGCGACCTTGCGTTCCTGTTCGATTTCCGGGGTCGGTGTCGGCAACCCGCTATCGTCAATCTCGATCTGGCAAATGCGCGTCATCTGGCGGCTCGGGCAGGGGCTATCACGGCGGTGATGCCCTGTCTGCGCTCCCGGTGCAAGGGGCGCGCTGTATTTGGTACAAGATCAGCCCGATGCGGACACGGAGACCGCTATCGCAGCAGTGTCTGTGTTCAGGGGGTGCAGATCACAAGCGCGATCAGGATTTGACCTGCGCGCAGAACATGTCATAGACCACACCAACCAGCCGTTCGGCCTTGGGGTCGTGCAGGGCGTAATAGATGGTCTTGCCCTCGCGCCGGGCCTGGACGATGCCTTCGAGCCGCAGCCGTGCCAGTTGCTGGCTGACCGCCGCTTGCCGCGAGCCAAGAAGGCTTTCCAGTTCCGACACGGATTTCTCACCCGCGGCAAGGTGGCACATGATCATCAGCCGCCCCTCATGCGCAAGTGCCTTGAGGAAGTTCGATGCGGCCTGCGCCTGTTGGATCATGTCGCTCGGCGCGACACTCGCGCAGCCCTCCTGATCCTCGGCCAAGAGGCTGTTCATGGTCTGCTTTTCGCTCAGTGCTTGATCAAACGACATGATCTGGTTCCTGATTGCCAAAAAATCCGGGTGGTGCCGGGAAGGTGCAATTCTAGCGATGAGCGGTCGAGTCCGCCCCAGAGATTTCATAAATATGAATGTTTGCTCGGGATATTGCAAGCATGGCGAGCAAAAAAACCCCTGTTTCCGGCATTCGGGCGCTCAAGGCGGCATGATTGCCTTTGATTTGGGCGAAACGCGGGAAAATATTCCGAAACCGGGGTGTTCCCGAGGCCCGGCATCATGTGCTGGCCTCGGGAAGGTCTGAGTGTCGCGGTCGTGCTCAGGCGTCGCGCGGGTCTTCGCTGGCGCCCTGGCTGCGCGGGTCGTCGTCATCCTGACCGGCAGCGCCGATATCGTCGAAGAGTTCCGCAATCTCGAATTCTGCGGCGGCTTCCTCTTCGGCGGCGAGTTCCTGAATGGTCTTGCCGCTGGCCTGCAATTCGGCCTCTTCGGTCGAGCGCGCCACGTTCAGGCCGATCTCGACCTCGACTTCGGGATGCAGCACGATCTGTGCCTTGTGAAGGCCCAGAGTTTTGATCGGCGCACCGATCACGATCTGGCGCTTCTCGACCGTGACGCCGGTCTCGGCGAGCAGGTCCACCACGTCGCGCGGGCTGACCGAGCCATAGAGCGCGCCGGCATCCGATGCCTGGCGGATCACGATATAGGACTCGCCCTCGAGCTTTGCGGCAACGGCCTCGGCCTCCTTGCGGGTTTCGAGATTCTGCGCCTCAAGCTCGGCCTTGCGATGCTCGAAAGACTTGATGTTGTCATCCGAGGCGCGCAGCGCCTTGCCCTGCGGCAGCAGGTAATTGCGCGCATAGCCGGGCTTGACGTTGACCACGTCGCCCATCTGGCCCAGCTTGGCCACGCGTTCCAGAAGGATCACTTGCATGTCACGCTCTCCTTATTTCACGGCATAGGGCAGCAGCGCAAGGAAGCGCGCGCGCTTGATGGCGCGGGCGAGTTCGCGTTGCTTGCTGGCCGAAACGGCAGTGATGCGCGAGGGCACGATCTTGCCGCGCTCGGAAATGTAGCGCTGCAGAAGGCGCGTGTCCTTGTAGTCGATCTTGGGCGCATTGTCGCTCGAGAAGGGGCAGACCTTGCGGCGGCGGAAAAACGGTTTGGTAGCCATGGTTCTGATCTCCCTCAGGATGCCCGGCGGCGGTCGCCGCGGTCACGCTCGTCGCGCTTCTGCATCTGGACCGACGGTCCTTCGTCATGCGCATCGACCTTCACGGTCAGAACGCGCATCACGTCGTCATGCAGGCGCATCAGGCGTTCCATTTCCTGCACCGCCGTGGCGGGCGCGTCAGAGCGCAGAAAGGCATAATGCCCCTTGCGGTTCTTGTTGATCTTGTAAGCCATGGTCTTGACGCCCCAATACTCGTGATCCACGAGTTTCCCGCCATTGTCGGACAGGACGGCACCAAAATGTTCGATCAGCGCTTCGGCCTGCGTGTTCGACAGGTCCTGACGCGCGATCATGACATGCTCGTAAAGCGGCATGCGATCTCCAATCATCATTTGCGTGCATTTCAAAAGGCAAGGCTGTCTTTCCGCCCCTGCCTACGAGAGCTGCACCGGGTTCATGTCTCGCGGAAAGATGCGCGTGCCTTAGCCGATCGACGACGCGGGTGCAAGGGCAGGATGCAGGTGCAGAGAATGGCTTGCCTTGATGCGGACATGCAGGCATAAAGATCGCGGTTTTCAAGGAGGCTGACGCTGATGACTGTTTCGACCCCGCTGATGACGGCGCTTGGTGGCAATGACACACTGGCGCGCAAACTGACGATGGTGCTGTTCGGTTCGGTGCTGGTGGGCATGTCGGCGCAGGTGAGCGTGCCGATGTATCCGGTGCCTATGACCTTGCAGACACTCGCCATCTCGCTGATCGGGCTGACCTATGGTGCGCGGCTGGCAGGTGTGACGCTGCTGGCCTATCTGGCGCAGGGCGCGGCAGGAATGCCGGTCTTTGCCGGTGGGGCCGCCGGGCTGGCCTATATGTTCGGGCCGACAGGCGGGTTCCTGCTGGGCTTCGTCGCGATGGCCTGGCTTACGGGCTTTCTGGTCGAGCGCGGGCTGGGACAGGGGCTGGGGCGGTTGTTCCTGGCGGCCTTCATCCCGGCGCTCTTGCTGTTCGTGCCCGGCGTGCTGTGGCTCTGGACCGTAACGCCGCTTGACCTGCAGGCAGCGGCAATGGCCGGGGCAGTGCCGTTCCAGCTTGGCGGGCTGGTCAAGTCGGCTGTGGCCGCGCTGATCGTTTCGGGCGCCTGGGCGGCCTGGCGCTCGCGCCGCGGCTGAGGCCTTACAGACCCTTTCAAGGAAGCCCGGCCTTGCGGCCGGGCTTTTTTCATGCGCGCCCCTGCCTGTAAAACTGCAAGCGACGCGTGATCTGTCGGGATGCGCTCATCTGTCCCTGCCCGCATACCGGGGTCGCCTGCGCAGGCGGAGAATGAGTATTTTGGGCAAGAAAATGACTGCTACCAGCGCGCCAGCGCGGCCTCGTCGCTGGCTTTGGCGGCCACCCAGTCGCTGCCTGCGCGCGTGGTTTCCTTCTTCCAGAAGGGGGCGCGGGATTTGAGGTAGTCCATCAGGAAATCCGCTGACGCGAAAGCCTCGGCGCGATGGGCAGAGGCGGTGGCGACCATCATGATCCGCTCGCCCGGGCGCAGCGGGCCGTAGCGATGCAGTATCAGCACCTCGCTCAGCGACCAGCGCCGCGCGGCCTCCTCGGCGATCTTCGTGAGCGCGCGTTCGGTCATGCCGGGGTAATGCTCGATCTCCATACTTTCGAGGGTGCCGGTGTCGTCGCGCACGATGCCGCAGAAAGTGACCACCGCGCCGGTATCGGCGCCCCCCTCGGCAAAGCGCGCGCATTCGGCGCCGAAATCGAAGGGCGCCTGCTCGACGCGGATGGTGATCCTGGTCATCACATCACCCCCCGGTCATGGGCGGAAAGAAGGCCACTTCGCGCGCATCTGTCAGCGGCGCGTCGAAATCGCGCAAGTCCTGATCGATGGCGACGCGTAGGGCAGAGAGGTCCGAGAAGGCCAGCGCGTAGCGCTCTTCGCGCGCGCGCAGTTCCTCGACCAGCGCCATGACGGTTCCGGCCTCGGTCTCGACGGTCTCGCGCGCGCAGCCGATCCGCTCGCGCAGCCAGGCGAAATAGAGCACATCCAGTTTCATCGCACCTCGTCGCGCAGGAAGGGCCGGGCCTTGCGGAAATAATCCCAGCCGGTGATCAGGGTCAGGATCGCAGCCAGCCAGATCAGGCCAAGCCCGATCTGCCAGACCATTTTGCCGCCATAGAGCGCCAGATCGACCACGGTAACCTCTTCCGTGCCCAACTCGCTCAGCGCTGCGATCAGGTCTTCATAGCCGCGCTCGCTGCGCACCTCGCGCACATATTCCAGCCCCATGGCCAGAAACAGAACGGCAATCGCCGTCATCTGTGCGGTGGTCTTCCATTTGGCGAGCTTCGTCACCTGCAACAGCCCCGCCTTGTCGCCCAGAAACTCGCGCAGGCCCGAGACGAAGACCTCGCGGAACAGGATCGCCGTCGCAGGCAGGATCAGCCAGGGGTCCATGCCCGAATAGCCGGTGATCACCAGCAGCGCGATCACGACCATGGCCTTGTCGGCGATCGGGTCGAGCATCGCGCCAAGCCGGCTTTCCTGCTTCCAGGCGCGTGCCAGATAGCCGTCGAAGAAATCGGTGATCGCGGCCAGCGCGAACAGCGCCAGCGCGAACCAGTCCGCCCAGGGCCGGTGGAAATACAGAAACATCACCGCCACGCCGGGTGCGGCGAGCAGGCGCAGGAGCGTCAGGATATTTGGCACGGTCCAGAACATCGCGTCGCGTCCTGCAGCGGGTGAGGGAGCGGGGGTCATGGCACTATCCTGAAAGGGCAGGGGGTGAATTGCAAGCCCCACAGGTGGCGCTCAGACATGACCGGCCAGCCACTGACCGATCAGGAAATGCGCGATGGCACCGCGCCGCGCGGGCTTGATGCGGCTGTCCTCGCCGCACCATGCGGCCAGCATCTCTTCGCGGCTGAGCCAGAGCGCGTCTTCCAGCTCGTCATCAAGCGTGAAGGCGCGTCCGGTTGCCTCGGCCAGACAGCCCAGCATCAGCGAGTTGGGGAAGGGCCAGGGCTGCGACGCAATGTAGCGGATGCGCTGCGTTTCCAGCCCGGTCTCCTCGAGTACCTCGCGCGCGACTGCGCGCTCGAGCGTCTCGCCCGGTTCGACGAATCCGGCCAGCGCCGAATACATCCCCTCGGGCCAGCCATGCGAGCGCCCCAGCAGCACCGAATTGCCATGCGTGACCAGCATGATCACCACCGGGTCCGTGCGTGGAAAATGCCGCGCCCCGCAAGCGGGGCACTGGCGCTCCCACCCGGCCATGACAATCGCGCTTTCCGCCCCGCAGCGCGCGCAGAAACGATGCGTGTGATGCCAGTTGAAAACCGCGCGGGCGGTGGCAGCCATGGCGGCCTGCGCGGCGGGCAGGGTCGCCATGGCCAGTCGCAATTCGCCGAAATGGCAGCCCGGTGGCGCGTCAGGGTGGATCTGCAGCGTGGTGTCGGTGAACATGGCAAGCGCGGCGCGGTCCAGCACCTCGGGTTCCCAGCGCGAGATGTCGGCGGCGAAATGCGCGCGCCCCGCTTCCTGCCCGAGATAAAGAAGCGGCGTCTCGGTCTGCGCCAGCACCGGATCGCCGGGGCCGACCAGGCCCAACCCCTCGGGGGCCAGATGCGGCTTGCCGCGCCAGAGCGGCAGGATGCGCGTGCGCGCATCGGCCAGCATTTGCTCCAGTCGCGCGGTATCGCCGCGCGCGCCCGCGTCGCGGCTCTGCCATTGTGCGTCGAACGCGTTGTGCATCCTGCCCACCCTTTCTGCCGCGATGATCTGGCAGGTTTTGCTTGCCGCTTCAATGGCTTTGCCGCCGCAATGACAACCGCAATCACTGGTTGTGCCCGTGGTCCCGATGGCTTAGAGATACAAGATGCGCGGGCTTGTCTCTGGTGGCGTCACAAAATAATCATGTTTTGGGCCGGATTGTTGCCGTATCCCTGATCGAAGGTCACAGCGAGAAGAACAATCGAAGTGCCCGACAAGATGAAACAATCCCGAATAGATGTCACGTCCGGTCTGGACGTGCGTACGGCGGTCGACCTGCGGATCATGGAGACCACCGATCTGCATGTCAATTTGCACCCCTATGACTATTACGCCGACTGCCCCAATCCCGACCTTGGCCTTGCCCGGCTGGCCGAACTGGTCGATCAGGCCCGCCAGCAGGTGCCGAACTGCCTGCTGTTCGACAATGGCGATTTCTTGCAGGGCACCCCGGTCGGCGATTACATCGCCTATGAGATGGGGCTGAAGGAGGGCGATCTGCACCCGGTCACGGATGCGATGAACGCCATGCGCTATGATGCGATCACGCTGGGCAATCACGAATTCAATTACGGGCTGGATTTCCTGATGAAATCCATCGCGCTGGCGGATTTCCCGGTGGTCTCGTCCAATATCCTGCGCGGATTGGGGGGCACACCGCGCGCGGACCGGCATCTGGTCAAACCCTACCAGCTCTTGCAACGCGATGTGGTGGACCGGTCGGGACAGCCGCATACAATCACCATCGGCGTGCTGGGCGTGGCCCCGCCACAGATCACGATCTGGGAGCGCCAGCACCTGCATGGCCGCATCCAGACACGCGACATGGTCGAGGCCACCCGCGCCTGGGTGCCCGAGATGCGCGAGGCCGGGGCCGATCTGGTGGTGCTGCTGGCTCATACCGGCATCGGCGCGATCCGCCATACGGACCACATGGAAAACGCCATCGTGCCACTGGCGGGAATCGAGGGGGTGGATCTGATCCTGTCGGGCCACAGCCACCAGGTTTTCCCCTCGCGGATCTTTGCCGATATTCCCGGTGTCGATATCGAGCGCGGCACGGTCTGCGGCAAGCCCACGGTGATGAGCGGCTTCTTCGGGTCGCATCTGGGGCTGATCGACCTGCAACTGAGCCATGAGGGCGGCGAATGGCGCGTCTTCGATGCCAGGGTCAGCAACCGGGCGCTGCGCGATGCGGCGCAGAGTTTCGCGCCGGAAGCCCCGAGGCGGACGCGCACGCCCCTGCGCAGCCCCAAGGTGCGCAAGATCGTCGCGCGCGCGCATGAGGCGGTGCTTCAGAATATCCGCACCCCCATCGGGCACACCGAGACACCGATCAACAGTTTCTTCGCCTTTCTGGGCCAGTCTGCGGCCACCTCGCTGGTGGCCGAGGCGCAGCGCGCCTTTGTCGCCCGCCATCTTGAAGGCACCGATCTGGCCGGTTTGCCGATGATTTCCTCGGTTTCGCCCTCCAAGGCAGGGGGGCTTGGCGGGCCGCGAAACTTCACCAATATCGCGGCGGGCCCGCTCACCCTGCGCTCGTTGGCCGATCTTTATATCTACCCCAACCGTGTCGCTGCCTCGCGGCTGAGCGGGGCCGAGGTGGCGCTGTGGCTGGAACGCTCGGTCTCGGCCTATCACGTCATCAACCCCGAGGTCGAAGAACAATATCTGATGGACCCGAGCTTTCCGGGCTACAATTTCGAGATCCTTTACGGGCTGGACTATGAGGTGGACCTCACCGCGCCCGCGCGCTTTGCCGGGGATGGCTCCGAGATCAGTCCCGAACACTCGCGCATCCGCAACCTGACCTGGAACGGCGCGCCGGTCGATCCCGATGCCGAATTCATTGTCTGCACCAACAGTTTCCGCGCGCAGGGCGCAGGTGGTTTCGCCGGGACCGGGCCGCATAGCATCGTTCTGGAACATCTGGCCATCACCCGCGACATCCTGCGTGACTATGTGACCGACAAGGGCACGCTGACCATTCCGCACCGCCCCCCTTTCCGGCTGCAATCGGTCAAAGGCGCAAGCGCGATCCTGCGCACAAGCGTCGCCGCGCTCGATTATCTGGAGGCGATTGCCGAGTTCAGCCCCGAGCTAAGTGGTGTCGACAAGCGCGGCTTCCTGCGGGTGAAGGTGCAGCTCTGAGCGGTGCTCAGACCGGGTGCGCGGTGGCTGTTGCGCAGCAGGCGCAATCCGCCCGCCGCCGGACCCGGATCGCGCGGCTTTCGGCATCGAGCCCGTCCAGCATGAGCAGCCGACCGCGCAGCCCGGTGCCCGCGCCGGTGATCTCTTTCACGGCCTCCAGCGCCATCATGGTGCCGATCACCCCCGGCAGCGGGCCGATCACGCCTGCCTCGGCGCAGGCAGGGGCCAGACCGGGGGCCGGGCGGTCGGGAAAGACGCATTCGTAGCAGGGCGCGCCGCTTTCGGGGTGAAACAGGCTGATCTGCCCCTCCCATTGCGTGATTGCCCCCGAAATCAGCGGCTTGCCTGCCGCGACTGCTGCGCGGTTGACCAGATAGCGGGTATCGAAATTGTCGGTGCCATCGAGGATCAGGTCATATTCGGCGAAGAGATCCCGCGCGATCTCGTCGCTCAGCCGGCGATGATAGGGACGGATCTCGATAAAGGGGTTGAGCGCGCGCATCTGTTCTTCGGCGGAAAACACCTTGGGCATTCCGATCCGGGCGTCGGCATGGATCACCTGCCGCTGCAGGTTCGAGCCATCGACCATGTCATCATCGATCACCCCGATCGTGCCCACCCCCGCCGCCGCCAGATACAAGAGCACCGGCGAGCCCAGCCCGCCCGCGCCCACCACCAGCACGCGCGCGGCCTTGAGCTTCTTTTGTCCCGCGCCGCCGATTTCGCGCAGCACGATATGGCGCGCATAGCGGTTGAGTTCGGCCTCGCGAAAGCTGTCGGGCTGTGGCTGTGGTTCATCGGATGCCATGCGGCGGCGTAGGCGTCCCACCCCCCAGAAATAGGCCAGCCCCAGTGCGGCGGCACCGCCCAGCACCAGCCAGGGCCGTGCATCACCGCCTGTGGCGCGGCGCAACTCGGCACTCTCGGGCAGTACCAGATTGGCCAGCAGCACTGCCACATACAGAAGCCCGATCATGATCAGACGCGCGCGGACCGGGGCCTTCATCACCCAGCCCAGCGCCCAGAGCGCGGCCATCAGGAACAGCACAAACCCCAAATCACGCCCTCCCGGTCGAGCCGAACCCACCCGCGCCGCGCGCGGTTTCTTCCAGCGTCTCGGCCAGTGTGAACCGCGCCTGCACCACTGGCGCAATCACGATCTGGGCAATGCGTGCGCCATGCTCCACAATGAACGGGGCCTCACCCAGATTGAGCAGGATCACCCCGACAGGGCCGCGATAATCGCTGTCGATGGTGGCAGGCGCATTGGGCAGGGTGATGCCATGGCGCAGCGCCAGCCCCGACCGCGCGCGGATCTGCATCTCATAGCCTTCGGGGATCGCACAGGCCAGCCCCGTGGGCACCAGCAGGCGAGCCATGGGGGCAAGCGTCAGCCCCCCGGCGCGCGCTTCCTCAGGCAGATTGGCGCGGATATCCGCCCCGGCCGCGCCTTGGGTGGCGTAACCGGGCAGGGGCACTTCGGGGTCGAAACCGGGCAGGCGCTGGAACCGGACCGTCACACTCATGCAAGCGCCTCGGCGATCCGCTGTGCCAAGCGTTTTGCGACCTCGCCCTTGGCCATGCGCGGCCAGTCCTCGACGCCTGCCTCCGTGATCAGATGCACCGCATTCTCTGCCCCGCCCATGATGCCGGTTGCGGGCGAGACATCATTCGCAACGACCCAGTCGCAGCCCTTCCGCCCGCGCTTGGCCTGCGCATGGTCGATGACCGCTTCGGTCTCTGCAGCGAAGCCCACGACAAGGCGGGGTCTCTGGGCGTGCGCCGAAAGCGTGGCGAGAATATCCGGGTTCTCGGAAAACTCCAGCATGGGAAGGGTTTGTCCAGTCTTCTTCATCTTTTGCGTGAGCTCTCTCGCAACGCGCCAATCCGCCACTGCGGCGGCGCAGACCGCCGCCTCCACCGGCAGTGCGTCCAGCGTGGCCGCCAGCATCTCGCGCGCGGTCTCGACCGCGATCACCGCCACGCCCTCGGGCGGGGGCACTTGCGCGGGCCCGGTCACGAACACGACCTCTGCGCCAAGATCGCGCAAGGCGCGCGCAATCGCCGTGCCCTGCGCGCCCGACGAACGGTTGGCGATATAGCGCACCGGGTCGATGGGCTCATGTGTGGGGCCGGATGTGACCAGCACGCGCCGCCCGACCAGCGGGCGCGGGCCGAACTGCGCCGCTATCGCCGCGACAATCTCGGCCGGTTCCGCCATTCGCCCCGGCCCGTGCTCGCCGCAGGCCATGTCGCCCGTATTCGGCCCCACCACCTGCACCCCGTCGGCCTGTAATTGCGCAAGGTTGCGCTGCGTGGCCGGGTGCTGCCACATCCGCACATTCATCGCAGGTGCGACCAGCACGGGTTTATCCGTCGCCAGCAGCAGCGTGCTGGCCAGATCATCGGCCAGCCCTGCCGCCATCCGCGCCATCATGTTGGCCGTGGCCGGGGCCACGACCAGCAGATCCGAGGCGCGCGACAGCTGGATATGGCCCATCTCGGTCTCGTCCTTCAGGTCGAAAAGATCCTGAAAGACCTGTGCCTCTGCCAGCGCCGCCACCGACAGGGGAGTTACGAATTCCGCGCCCGATCGGGTCAGGACCGGGGTGACGATTGCCCCCGCGCGGCGCAACTGGCGGATCAGATCAAGGCTCTTATAGGCCGCGATCCCGCCCCCGATGATCAATGTGATGCGCTTGCCCGCCAGCATGTCACGTCCCCCTTTTTCACTGGCATACGCGCTTGCGGCGCAAAGCGGAAGCCCCGCGCCGCCTAGCGGAAGGCATCGCAGGGGTCGGGGCGCGGCTGCGCCTCGGTGACAAGCCAGAGGTCATGCGGGGCCGGACCCGCGAACGGGGCTTCATACTGCCCGATGGAGAGCAGGGCCAGATCGGGGGCCGCCCGCGCCAGTTTCGCGGGCGCGCCCAAATCGTTGCGGGCGTGGCCCGTGCCGGTAATCACCACGACTGGCCCGCCGGTCTGCGCATGGGCGCGCAGCGCCGCCTCGGCCAGCATCGCATCACGAAGCCGCTGGATGGCGACGAAAGCGGGCAGCATTTCGGGCGGAAGCGCATTGCAATGCGCGTCATCCTGCATCGCCTCGCGAGCGCTCTGGTCCTCGGGGGACAGTGCCGTATCAAGGCCGAAGCGCGCTGCGTCGCCGCCAAAAACCTCTGCCAGCGGCTGGCCCATGGCTGCGCGGGCCTGTTCACGGGGCAGGGCGGCCCCGAAAACCGCTGCATCGGGCGCGGCGGTGAAGAGCGGATAATACATCGCGAAATCCGGCCAGCCCGAGGCGTCCCAGTCCAGCAATGCGGCCAGCGCCTCGGCATCCGGCAGGGTTGCGGGAATCTGCTCGGCCTGTTCCCCGGTCAGCATCTCGAAGACGAGGGCAGCAGGGTTGAGCGCGGCAATCGCGCGGGTCTGGTTTGCGTGATGCAGCGGATTGTCATGCACCTCGCCCAGAAAAACCACATCGGCCGGGGGCAGATCGGTCAGGGTCGGTGGCTCGATTTGCTCGGCCCGGGCAGGCAGGACTGCCAGGGCCGCCAGCGTCAGAAGGATCCTCATGCGAGGAAGTGATGCACTTCCCGCGATTGCGATTCAAGGCTGCGGCGCATTTTCTGGAAGGCGGCGGCCTCGACCTGACGGATGCGTTCCTTCGACAGGCCCAGTTCCTCGCCCAAACTCTCCAGCGTGCGCGGGTCCTCGCGCAGCTTGCGCTCGCGCACGATGAAACGCTCGCGTTCGCTCAGCCCTTTCATCGCCTCGATCAGCCAGTCGCGAAGCTGCGCCATGTCATGCGCCTGTTCGACCTCGGCACCGGGCCGGGCATTCTCGTCTTCCAGCGCATCGATCCATTCGCGACCGTCCTCGTCGCTTGATTGCAGCGCATTGAGCGAATAGTCCGAGCCCGAGAGCCGCCCCTCCATCATCTCGACATCGTGCAGCGGCACGCCAACCTCGCGCGAAATCTGCTCGCGCAACTGGTGACGGTCCAGTTCTTCGCCGCGCGCCATCGCCTCGCGTTCGAACTTGGCCTGCACCCGGCGCAGGTTGAAGAACAGCGATTTCTGACTGGACGTGGAGCCAGTGCGCACCATCGACCAGTTGCGCATGACATAATCCTGAATGCTGGCCCGAATCCACCACACGGCATAAGTGGAAAAGCGCACGCCGCGCTCGGGGTCGAACTTGTCTGCTGCCTTCATCAGCCCCAGGCCCGCCTCTTGAATCAGATCATTCATCGGCGCGCCATAGCGGCGGAATTTGCCCGCCATCGAAATGGCAAGCCGCATATAGGCGGTGATCAGGCGGTGCAGGGCGGCCTCGTCGCGGTGGTCGCGCCATGCGCGGGCCAGCTGCAGCTCGGTTTCAGCGTCGAGCAACTCGGCCTTCATAGCCTGACGCGACATCCGGCGATCATCGGTGAAATCAAGTGCCATCATTTCCCCCTGCGTTTTCGCATTCGCAGAAGGTTACGCGGCAGATATGTCTTTGGTTCACTTGAGGCAAAAATAATCTTGCGCGGCCCGAACACATTCCTGTTAACCAAATCTAAAGCCTTGTTGCGTTAACCATCTTCTCAAGGTTGTGACGGGGCGGGGCATGGTCGCGCGGGCATTGACAGTCGCTTTCGAGGGGATCGAGGCTCGCCTGATCGAGGTGCAATGCGCGCTCTCGCCCGGAATGCCCGCCTTCCAGATCGTAGGCCTGCCCGACAAGGCCGTGTCCGAAGCGCGCGAGCGCGTGCGCGCGGCGCTCTCGGCGCTTTCGGTGGCGCTGCCCTCCAAGCGCATCACCATCAACCTCTCGCCCGCCGACATGCCGAAGGAGGGCTCGCATTTCGACCTGCCCATCGCCATGGCGCTGCTGGCCGCACTGGAAATCCTGCCCGCCGAAGAGGTGGCCGAGACGGTCGCGCTGGGGGAATTGTCGCTCGACGGGGCGCTGGTGGGCGTGACCGGGGCGCTGCCCGCTGCCATGGCCGCCGCCGAAGGGGCCTTTACGCTCTTCTGCCCCGAGCCCTGCGGCCCCGAGGCCGCCTGGGTCGAGGCCACGCGCGTCTTCGCCCCGAAAACCCTGATGCAGGTGATCCGCCATTTCGCGGGTCAGGCCCCGCTTGCCCCCGCCCGCCCCGGCGAGGTGCTGCGCGAAGAGGGCGCGCGCGACCTGTTTGACGTGAAAGGGCAGGAACGCGCCAAGCGCGCGCTCGAAATCGCGGCGGCGGGGCGGCATCACATGCTGATGATCGGCACGCCGGGCTCGGGCAAGTCGATGCTGGCGGCGCGCCTGCCCGGCATCCTGCCAGACCTCAGCCCCGCCGAGGCGCTGGAGACCTCGATGATCCACTCCATCTCCGGGCTCCTGGATCAGGGCGGCATCTCGCGCGCGCGCCCCTTCCGCGAGCCGCACCATACGGCCTCGGTCGCGGCAATTGTCGGCGGCGGCAAGGGCGCGAAACCGGGCGAGATTTCGCTGGCGCATAACGGCGTGCTGTTTCTGGACGAGTTACCCGAATTCCCGCGCATGGTGCTGGAAACCCTGCGCCAGCCTATCGAGACCGGCGAGGTGGTGGTGGCGCGCGCCAATGCGCATATACGTTATCCCTGCCGCTTCCTGCTTGTGGCAGCGGCCAACCCGTGCAAATGCGGCTACCTGTCCGAGCCCGCCCGCGCCTGCGCCCGCGCGCCGGCCTGCGGCGACGACTATCTGGGCCGGATCTCGGGGCCGCTGCTCGACCGGTTTGACCTGCGGGTCGAAGTGCCGCCAGTGGCCTTTTCCGACCTCGACCTGCCGCCCTCGGGCGACCCGTCGCGCGTGGTGGCCGCGCGGGTGGCGCAGGCGCGGCAGCGTCAGAGCGCACGGTTTGCGGGGCATTCGGGGCTGCGGGTCAATGCCGATGCCGAGGGTGCGCTGCTCGAAGAGGTGGCCGCCCCCGATGCCGAAGGTCGCGCCCTGCTCACCCGCGCCTGCGAGCGCTTCGGGCTAAGCGCGCGCGGCTATCATCGGCTCTTGCGCGTGGCGCGCACCATCGCCGATCTGGATGAGAGTGCCGAAGTCCGTGCGCCCCATATGGCCGAAGCGATCAGTTACCGGCTGATGGGGGCTGCGGACACCGTTCCCGGATAAAGCTGGCCGCATCCCCCAATGCCTTGCGCGCTTCGGGCAGCCAGCCATGGAAGAACTGCCAAACATGGGGCAGGTTGCCCCATTCCTGCAGCGTGACCTCTGCCCCCTCCGCGCGCAGATGTTCGGCCATGCGCCGCGAATCATCGCGCAGAATCTCGGTCCGCGCGACCTGGATCAGCACCGGGGGCGCGCCGTTGAACGCGCCGAACAGGGGCGAGATGCGCGGGTCTGCCGGGTCCGCACCGGCCAGCACGCGGTTGCGCAACTGTTCGACCCGCTCGAAGGGCAGCAGCAACTCGCTGCGCGCATTGCTGCGCACCGATTCGCCCGAGAGCGTCATGTCGGTGAAGGGCGAGAAGGTGAAGACGCAGCCGGGCAGGGGCTGGCTGGTGCTGCACAGATGCGACAAGAGCGCCAGTGCCAGCCCGCCGCCCGCCGAATCGCCCCCCAGCGCAATCCGCTCGGGCGCATGACCCTGCGCCATGAGCGCCTGCCAGACATGCACGGCATCGTCAAAGGCCGCCGGAAAGGGGTGCTCGGGGGCAAGCCGGTAATCGGGCAGGCAGCAGGGCAGCTCGGCCTTGCGCGCCAGGTAACCGCCAAGTGCGGCATGGGTGCGCGGATTGCCCATGACATAGCCGCCACCGTGGAAATAGAGGATGAAGGGCGCACCCGGCGCGGCAGGGCTGGACCAGAGCGCCGTGACCGCGTGCCCGTCGCGCACAAATTCATCCTCGTGAAACGTCCGATAGGGCCGCCCGCGCGCATTCAGCCAGGCCCCGCGCTCGAACCAGACCCGCGCCGACAGGCTGTCACGCTGTCGCCCCAGAGAGGGGCGCACAGCGTGGCGCAAGAGTACGCGCATGGCCTTGAGCTGCCAGCTCATGTGGCGGCCCTGCGGGCCTCGATCGCTTGCCAGATCAGCGCCGCGCCATTGGTGCCGTCAAAGCGCTCAAGCTCCTGAAGACCCGTGGGCGAGGTCAGGTTGATCTCGGTCAGCCAGTCGCCGATCACGTCGATGCCGACGAAAATCTGCCCCTTCTCGCGCAACAGCGGGCCGATGGCGGCGCAGATCTCGCGGTCACGGGCTGACAGGCCGATCTTTTCGGGCCGCCCGCCGACATGCATGTTCGAGCGCGTCTCGCCTTCGGCAGGCACGCGATTGATCGCGCCGATGGGCTCGCCATCGACCAGGATGATGCGCTTGTCGCCCTTGGTAACATCGGCCAGGTATTTCTGCACGATCAGCGGCTCTCGATTGATGCCGGTGAACAATTCATGCAGCGAGGCGAGGTTGCGGTCATTCGGGTCGAGCCGGAACACGCCCGCGCCGCCATTGCCATAGAGCGGCTTGAGGATCACATCGCCATGCTCGGCCTTGAACGCGCGGATCGTGGCCAGGTCGCGCGCGATCATGGTCGGCGGTGTCAGATCGGCGAATTGCAGGACAAGCAGCTTCTCGGGGTAATTGCGCACCCAGAACGGGTCATTCACAACCAGCGTTTTCGGGTGGATCATGTCGAGCAGATGCGTGGTGGTGATGTAGCCCATATCGAAGGGCGGATCCTGACGCAGCCAGATGACATCGATCTCGGCAAGGTCCAGTGTCGTTTCCGGACCGAAACTGACATGCGCTCCCGCCACGCGTTGCAGCGTGACCGGACGCGCCCGCGCCAGCACGCGGCCCTCGCGGAAGATCAGCTTGTCGGGGGTATAGACATGGACCTCATGCCCGCGTTCCTGCGCCTCGAATGCGATGCGGAAGCTGCTGTCGGCGGCAATATCGACCGCCTCGATCGGGTCCATCTGAAACGCAACGCGCAAGCCCATCCTGTCCTCATTCTCTGTCCCGGCAGTGATGTTGCTGCCTGTTCCCTAGATGGCGGATGGCGATGCGCGATGCAATGGCGCGAAGCGGGGTGGGGTGATTGCATTTTCATCGCGCTGTGCAATGAGCGCGCAACCAAGCGGGAAGAATCGGCCTTCATGTGCAGCCCTATCCCCGGAAGTCCTGCCGGCCCCCGTCGCGACAGCCGAGTCCCGACATGACGGCAGTCCGTTCTGTCATTGGCGGGGGGGGGGCGGGCGTGCTCTGAGATGCAGGGACAGCCGCCTGCCATCCTGCGGCGTGAGTGCCTGCGGGTGCTGTTGCAACCCGGTGTGACTTTGTCATGCGAGCGTGCGCGGCATTTCTGCAGGCATTGCGCGACAGTTCTGCCAAAATCCGGTAATGCGGGACGGGCAGAAACCCGCATCGGCTTGGTCCGCCCCGGTTCAGCAGCGTGCTATTGCGTGAGCGCGTTTTCGATCACCGAAATCTCGCCATGGGCGTTGACCAGCGCCACGTCGAATCGGGTATCGGTATCTTGACCCTGCGGCTGGGTGCCGAGAAATTCGCTGGCCGTGTCGAAGATGCGGGCGATCTGCGCGGCCCCGAGCCGTGCCAGCGCCGCGTCGAAACTCCGGCTTTTCTTGACCTCGACGAAGATCACGCTGGCCCCGCGCGCCAGCACCAGATCGATTTCACCGCGCAGCCCGCGATAGCGCCGCGCCAGCAGCGCGTAGCCTGCCGCGAGATAGTGTTGCAGGACCGACGCCTCTGCGGCGAGCCCGGCCAGATGATTACGTCCTTGTCTCAACGGCCCTTCTCCTTTGCCAGTGCGGCCTGATAGACCTGCCGTCGCGGCAGGCCGAGCGTTTCGGAGACATGCGCCACGGCCTCTTTCAGGCGCATCTCGCCCAGCGCGGCCGTCAGCGCCTGATCGAGCGTATCGGCATCGGGCGGGCGGGTTTCACCACGCCCCACCACCAGCACAATCTCGCCCCGCATCGGGCGATCCGCCACTGTTGCGGCCAGATCAGACAGCGACATGCGCAGCACTTCCTCGTGTTTCTTGGTCAATTCGCGGCACAGCGCCGCCGGGCGCGCGCCCCCCAGACAATCGCACATATCCCCTAAGATTCGGCTAATGCGCTTGGGCGATTCGTAGAAGATCAGTGTGGCGGGAATCGCGGCTGCCTCGGTCAGGAACTTGCGCCGCGCCCCGGCCTGCGCGGGCGGGAAGCCGAGAAAGCAGAACCGGTCGCTGGGCAGGCCCGAGACACTCAGCGCGGCCAGCATCGCTGATGGTCCGGGCGCTGCATGGACCGCGTGGCCTGCGTCAACTGCCGCGCGCACAAGCTGATAGCCCGGGTCGGCCACCAGTGGCGTGCCCGCCTCGGAGGCATAGAGCACGCGCTGTCCCTCGGCCAGCGCGGCCAGCAGGCGGGGGCGCATCTGCGCGCCGTTATGGTCGTGATAGGCCAGCAGCGGACGGCGACCCGGGCGCAGCCCGTGCAACTCCATCAGATGGCGCAGGCTACGGGTGTCTTCGGCCACCAGCATGTCGCAGCCTGCCAGCAGGTCGAGCGCGCGCAGCGTAATGTCGCGCGCGGCCCCGATCGGGGTGGCGATCAGGTGCAGGCCGGGCGGGATCGGGCGGGGGCTGTCCTGCCCGGCGGCGGGGGTGGTCTCGGGTCGGGGTGTGTCGGGCATGGATTGGCTCTTGCGGGGCGCGCGTGCTGTCACGCCGAAGGCTCGAGTCGAGCGTTTACTTCCGGGGCGGGCTTGCTTTACTGTGCGCTGACATAACGTCTGACGCAAGCCGGGAGTGACCTATCGATGCGCGAATCCGTCCAAGATACCCTTCTCGCCCAGAGACGCGCGACCATGACCCGGCGCGGCTTGCTTGGTTCGGCGGCGGCGACGCTTCTGGTCGCGGGCTGCGAGATGCCCGCCATGGTCGCAGGCGCGGACAGGGGCGCGATCGACCCCTCGCGCCCGGTCACGGTCGGGCTGATGGTGCCCGGCGGAGGCAGCGAGGATCTGCAGATTGTCGCACGAAATCTCGAGAATGCCGCGCGGCTGGCGATGGCCGATCTGCAGGGGGTGCAGATTGATTTGCGGGTCTATCAGACGGCGGGCGACACGGCGCGCGCGCAGGCGCTGGCCGCACAGGCAATCAATGACGGCGCAGCCATTCTGGTGGGGCCGCTTCTGGCGAGCGAGGCGCGCGCCGTGGGCGCGGTCGCTGCACAGTCGGGCGTCAATGTGCTGAGCTTCTCGAACAATCCCGAAGTAGCCGGGGGCAATGTGTTCCTGCTGGGCGCGATGTTCGAGAATACTGCGACGCGGCTGATGGCCTTTGCGGCGTCGCAGGACAAGGGCCGCGTGATGGTCATTTCGGAGCAGAATGAGGCGGGCCGGGTCGCCGAGGCCGCGATCCAGCGCGCGGCGCAGCGCAGCGGGGCCAGCGTGGTGGCAACGCAATCCTATGCCTTTTCGCAACAGGGGGTTGTCGATGCGCTGCCGCGCATTGCCTCGAGCGCGCGGTCCTCGGGTGCGCAGAGCATCCTGATGACAGCCGGCTCGGAAGGCGCGCTGCCCCTGTTGGCGGAGTTGCTGCCGCAAAACAATGTCTCGATGCAATCGTATCAGTTCATGGGGCTGACCCGCTGGGATATCCCGCCCGCGACGCTGCAGTTGAGCGGTTTGCAGGGCGGCTGGTTCGCGCTGCCCGATCCGCAACTGACCGCCGGGTTCGAGTCGCGCTATGCCACGGCCCATGGCACGGGCCCGAACCCGATCGCGAGCCTGGGCTATGATGCCATTGCGGCGGTCGGTGCATTGATCCGCCGGGGCGGGGACGCGCCGTTCTCGGCGGAGTCCATCACCCAGCGGGCGGGGTTTGCGGGGGTGACGGGTGTGTTCCGTTTCCGCCGCGATGGCACCAATGAGCGCGGTCTTGCCGTGGCCGAAATCCGCGACGAGCGCAGGGTCATTCTCAGCCCCGCGCCGCGCAGTTTCGTTGGGGGTGCCTCCTGAGCGCGGGCGAGCCACTGCGCGCTGCGGGCGCGCCCGGACCGGCTCCCGGCCTGCCCGACGAGGTCGCCGCACTGTTTCCGCCTGCGCAGATCCTCGACACGGATGCGCTGCGTGAGAAGGTCTGCACGGCGCTGCAGGCGCAATCCGGCACAACGGCGGGTGCGCGCCGGGGCCTCATCGTGACGCATCTGCGCGCCGCCCTTCGTGACGGGGCCGAGCGGCTGGAGGCGCAATTCGCCGCGCATCCGCGCGACGCGCGCGCTTTTGTTGCGGCCAATAGCTGGCTGACCGACCAGATCGTGACGCTTGCGCTGGACCTTGTTCAGACGCGGCTACACCCCAATTCCGCGCCTTCCGAGGGCGAGCGTATCGCGGTTCTGGCGGTGGGCGGCTATGGCCGCGCCGAGATGGCCCCGCATTCGGATATCGACCTTCTGTTTCTGGTGCCATGGAAGGTCACGGGCTGGGTCGAGCAGGTGATCGAATCGACCCTCTACATCTTTTGGGACATGAAGCTGAAAGTGGGCCATGCCAGCCGCACGGTGAATGATTGCCTGCGGCTGGGGCGCGAGGATGTGACGATCCGTACTGCTCTTCT
The DNA here is from genome assembly GCA_007116575.1 of Paracoccaceae bacterium. Taxonomy (GTDB): domain Bacteria; phylum Pseudomonadota; class Alphaproteobacteria; order Rhodobacterales; family Rhodobacteraceae; genus Roseinatronobacter. The sequence goes on along the minus strand of SKIF01000128.1, from coordinate 2,298 downwards.
GGAACACCGCTACCTGTGGGGGAATCTCGCGCTGGCCCAGACGCTGCGCGCGCGGCTCTGGGACGAGCTTTTTGCCAAGACCCATGCCGATTTCGTCGAGATGAAACTTTCTGAACGGGCCGAGCGGCACACCAAGATCGGCAATCAGCGCTACATGCTCGAGCCCAATGTCAAAGAGGGCAAAGGCGGCTTGCGCGATCTGCAGACGCTGTACTGGATTGCGAAATATATTCATGCCGTGGACGCGGCGCAGGAGCTGGTCAAGCTGGGGTTCTTCCGCGCCGAGGAATACGCGACCTTCCGCGACGCCGAGACCTTCCTGTGGGCTGTGCGCTGCCATATGCACCACCTCTCGGGGCGTGCAGTCGAACAACTCACCTTCGATCTGCAGGTGGGCGTCGCCGAGCGTATGGGCTATCGCGATCATGGCGGGCGGCGCGGGGTCGAGCATTTCATGCAGGAGTATTTCCGCCATGCCACCCATGTCGGCGACCTGACCCGCATCTTTCTGACCGAGCTTGAGGCGCGGCATGTCAAGCGCGAGCCGATCCTGCGGCATTTTCTTAATCGGCGCAGGAAGATGCGCTACGGTCTTAAAGTGGTTCAGAACCGCCTTGATATCGAGAATCCGGAGGAGTTTCTGCAAGAGCCGATCAACCTCTTGCGGCTGTTCGAAGAGGGGCTGGTCACGGGCTTCCTGCTGCACCCCAATGCGATGCGGCTGGTGGCAGCCAATCTGCACCTGATTGACGACGCGATGCGCGAGACGCCCGAGGCGCAGAAGCTGTTCCTGCGGTTGCTGCTGAAACATTCCAACCCCGAGCGCGCGCTGCGGCGGATGAACGAATTGGGTGTGTTGGGGGCGTTCATCCCCGAATTCGAGCCCATCGTGGCGATGATGCAGTTCAACGTCTATCACCATTACACGGTTGATGAGCATACGATCCAGACGATCAGCACGCTGGCGCAGATCGAGCGCGAGGAACTGGTCGAGGAGCTGCCGGTGGTGTCGCGCATCCTCAAGGAGGGGGTGAACCGGCGCGTGCTTTATGTCGCGCTTCTGTTGCATGACATCGGCAAGGGGCGGCCCGAGGATCATTCGATTCTCGGCGCGCAGATCGCGCGCAGGGTGGCCCCGCGTCTGGGGCTGAAGAAGCGCGAATGCGAAACTGTGGAATGGCTTGTGCGCTACCATCTGCTGATGGCCGACACGGCGCAGAAGCGCGACATTTCGGACCCGCGCACGCTGCGCGATTTCGCCAAGCTGGTAAAGACGCGCGAGCGGCTGGACCTGCTGACGGCGCTCACGGTCTGCGACATTCGCGGGGTCGGGCCGGGGACATGGAACAACTGGAAGGCGCAGCTTCTGCGTCAGCTTTACCGCGAAACGGCGGATGCGCTGGAAAACGGGCTTGAGGCGCTCAACCGCGAGAACCGCGCCAACGAGGCTAGGCGTGCGCTGCGTGAGGCGCTGGCGGACTGGCCGCGCGCCGATCTGCGAAGCGAGCTTGCACGGCATTACAACCCTTACTGGCAGGGTCTGCCGCTGGGCACGCATCTGGTTTTTGCCGGGTTGCTGCGCGAGCTTGGCTCCGATGAAATCCGCATCGACCTGCACCCCGACCCCGACCGCGATGCGACGCGGGCCGCTTTCGTGCTGTCCGACCATCCGGGGCTGTTCGCGCGCTTCGCCGGTGCGCTGGCGCTGGTGGGGGCGAATATCGTTGATGCGCGTACCTATACCACCAAGGACGGGATCGCGACGGCGGTGTTCTGGGTGCAGGATGGCGAGGGCCACCCGTTTGAGGATACCCGCCTGCCGCGCCTGCGCAGCATGATCGAGCGCACATTGAAGGGCGAGGTGCTGCCGTCGGTTGCGCTGGCCGATCGCGACAAGGTCAAGAAACGCGAGCGCGCCTTCCGGGTGCCGACCAATATCAGCTTCGACAATGAAGGCTCGGAAATCTATACGATTATCGAGGTCGATACCCGCGACCGTCCGGGGCTGCTATTCGATCTGGCGCGCACGCTGGCGGATGCCCATATCTCGATTGCCAGTGCCGTGATCGCGACTTACGGCGTGCAGGCGGTGGATACCTTCTATGTCAAGGACATGTTCGGGCTGAAGCTGCACTCGAAAGCCAAGCAGGACGCGCTCGAGCGCAAGCTGCGCGCGGCAATCACGGCCGGGGTCGAGCGGGCGGCGCGGGCATGAGTCGCGCGGCGCTCAGTGGGCGCGGCCTGTCTTTCCCGACAGCCCGTGCGACCCGCCCCACCCACCCACCCGCGGATCGCGCG
>SKIF01000104.1 GCA_007116575.1 Paracoccaceae bacterium | reverse complement strand
GTCCCGCCGCCCCGGGGGCGCGCAAGGGTGGGCGGGTGGGCGCGCCTCCGGGGCGGCGGGACGCGCAGCACGCGCATCCGCATAGCGGGCGCGGCGCGGACTGACAAGACAGGGAGGAAAATGGTACCGCCTCCCCGGCTTGAACGGGGGACCTCTGGATCCACAATCCAGCGCTCTAACCAACTGAGCTAAGGCGGCACTGAGAGCGATTTAGCCGCCACCGCCTGCGAATGCAAGAGGCGGGATGCTTGATTCCCGCGCCGCAAGCCCCTATCGCTTTTGCACGGGCAGTCAAGTTCGCGAGGAGCGGCACAATGGGGATCAACTCGGAAAGCGATATCGCGGCCAATCTTCAGATCGGGCCCACCACGCTGGGAATGGTACGGATCTATCTGGCAGGGGACGGGGTCGATCTGCCGCTGGATTTCGACCCCGACGAGGCCGAGGAAATCGCCGAGGAACTCATCACCGCTGCGAAAGCCGCCCGGAAACTCGCCGAGTCTGCTCCTCCGAGAGCCACCGACAAACCCGCAGCGAAGGCACGGCAAACCCAAGACAAACCAGCATCTCGCCCGCAGGGACGACCACAAGGCCGCAAGCGTTAACCTTGCACAATCAGATCAGCATGATCCGCGCCATGCGGGTCTCGGCAACATAGTTGCAGCGCACCTCAATGTTGGCGCCGTTGCGCCGCACCTGCAGCATGACGTCGCGCGACGCCTCGCCATTGCTACCGGTCACCGCACTCGATCCAACGACCCCGGCCACATCCAGCCCACGGTCGCGTCCGGCGGCGATACAGGCCTGTTCGGCCCCTGAAACACTGAAGTCACCATCGAGCGCACCGGCCGCGATCCCGTCATCTGTTGCACTTGCTGCCGGGGCCGGGGCTGTCGGCCCGGGCCCCGGAAGGATACGAATCGGCTCACCACAGCCTGCCAGAAACAGCACGGCGGCCAGACTGACAGCCCCTGTCCGAACACTGATCTGCGCCATGCCTCATCCTCCGCTGCTTGTCTGGACCAACGCGCCATTGCGCAGCAGATCGTCCGCCGCCGCGCGCGCTGCTTGCGATATCGTATCACCCGAGAGCATTCTTGCAATCTCCTCGATCCGGGCATCGGCGGAAAGTGGCACGACCTGCGAGAGCGTCACGCCGCCATGTATCGCCTTGGACACCTGCCAGTGGTGCTGGCCAAGTGCGGCCACTTGCGGTGAATGCGTAACCACAAGCACCTGCGCGCCACTGGCCAGCGCCCGCAGACGCCGTCCAACAGCATCGGCCGTCGCCCCACCCACGCCGCGATCGATCTCGTCAAAGATCATCGTCATCCCTTCCGCGCCGCGCGCAAGACAGACCTTCAACGCCAGCAGAAAGCGAGACAACTCGCCACCCGAGGCAATCTTCGACAAGGGCCCCGCCGGTGCGCCGGGATTGGTCGCAACCTCGAAACGGACCAGATCCACCCCCTCCGGCCCCGGCTCGCCCACGCTGAAGGTGGTACGGAAAGCGGCGCGTTCGAGCTTCAGCGGGGCAAGTTCCTGCGCCATCTCGGCATCGAGACGGTCACCCGCGTGACGGCGGGCGTCAGACAGACCTGCCGCCGATGCATCATAAGCCGCCTGCGCTTCAGCCTCGGCACGGGCCAGCTCTGCCAGGGCTTGCGCGCCATTGTCGAGCCGCGCCAGCCGCGCGCGCAGACCTTCGGCAAACTCGCCAAGATCATCGGGCAGCACGCCATGCTTGCGCGCCAGACCGCGCAGCGCGAAAAGCCGCTCCTCGACCGCCTCCAGCGCGCCGGGGTGAAACTCCAGACTCACCAGGCAGGTTTCGATCCCCTGCTGCGCCTCACCTAGCGCATCACGTGCGCGGCTCAGGGCGTCGAGTGCGGGATCAAGCGCGCCCTCCACCCCCTCGGCGGCGCCCTCAAGCCAGCGGGTAGCATCCATGAACAGCCGCTCCGCCCCCTCTTCCGAGAGCGCCGCATAGGCGCGCGCCACATCGCCGCGCAGCCGTTCGGCGGCTTGCATCCGGCGGCGCTGCGCGTCGAGCGTGGCTTCCTCGCCGGGTTCGGGGGCAAGTTTGTCCAGTTCCGCGACCGAGTGGCGCAGAAACTCTTCTTCTGCGGCCATTTCAGCCAGTCTTGCCTGCTCCTCGGAATGGGCCTTTCGGGCCATGCGCAAAACACGCCAAGCCTCGCGACAGGCCGTGACCTGTGCCTCGGTGCCGCCATAGGCATCCAGCAAGGCCCGGTGACCGCGCGCGTTCAGAAGGCCCCGGTCATCCTGCTGGCCATGCAGTTCCACCAGCCGCTCGGAGAGCGCGCGCAGCAAGTCGCCCGAGGCGCGGCGGTCATTCACATAGGCGGTCTTGCGCCCGTCGGAACTGTTCACACGCCGCAAGAGCAGCGTATCCGACGCGTCCAGTCCCGCGTCGCGCAACACCTCGCGCGCGGGATGGGTGGCATCCAGCGCGAACTCCGCCACCACCTCGCCCTGATCCGCGCCCTGCCGCACCAGATCGGCCCGACCGCGCCAGCCCAGCACGAAGCCCAGCGCATCAAGCAGGATCGACTTGCCTGCCCCTGTCTCGCCGGTCAGCACATTGAGACCCGGCTGGAACCGCAATTCCAGCCGGTCGATGATCAGCATGTCCCGAATGTCCAGCGACAGCAGCATGCCAGCGCTTAGCCCTCTGCTTGGCCGCGCGGATACGGCTCAGATCCACTCACCACGCAGGGCCTGCCGATAAATCGTACGCAACCACCCCTCGCCCTGCGCTTCTGGTTCCAGCCCCTGCCCGGACAACAGGCGGAAGCTGTCCTGATAGAAGGGGTTGGCCTCGAAGTTGTAGCCCAGAATCGCACCCGCCGTTTGCGCCTCGTCACGCAGGCCAAGCCGCAGATAGGACTCGACCAGCCGGTGAAGCGCTTCGGGCGTGTGAGTCGATGTCTGGAAGTCCTCGACCACGACGCGGAACCGGTTGATCGCCGCGTTATAATTGCCGCGGCGCAGATAGTAGCGCCCGATCTCCATCTCCTTGGCGGCGAGATGATCAAAGGCAAGCTCGAATTTCAGGATTGCAGAGCGGGTATAGTCGCTGTCGGGATGACTCTCTATCAGGCGGCGCAGGTGCTGCAATGCCTGAAATGTCACACCCTGATCGCGCCCGACCTCATCAACCTGATCATAAAACGAGAGCGCCAGAAGGTAGGCCGCATAGGGCGCTTCCTCGTCATTGGGAAAGGTGTCCAGGAATCGCTGCGCGGCTGCGCGGCTGTCCTCATACTCGCGCGCCCGGTGGTGAGCATAGGCCTGCATGATCAACGCACGGCGCGCCCATTCGGTATAGGGATAATACTGCTCGACCGCGCGGAAATAGCGCAGCGAACGGGTCGCCCGGCGCGAGGTTTCAAGTTCGTATTCGCCACGCTGGAAGATCTCTTCTGCCGAGTAGCCCGAAAGCGACTCGTCAGGCACATTGCCCCGGTTGCAGGCCGACAGCGCCGCAAGGATGGCTGTGGCAGCCGCCAAACGCCTGATCCCAGACTTTGAAATCATGTCCTGCCACCCCATACCGCTATGTCTTTGACACGTCCTAGCACAGAAAAATCGCGGGCGCAAAACGCCTTTTGCCGTCCCTGATATCCTTGAAAACCCGGCTCAGGCCGAGAGCGGTAAATCGCGCAGCGAGATCCCGGCACCCGGCATGCGGGCGCGCGATTCTGCCGTACTGCGCACCACCTCGAACGCCCCGGGCGTCGCCAGCAGCTTTCTCAGCAGAAGTCCCGTCAGGGCATGGCCCGCACGCAGGCCTTCGTAGCGCCCGACCACCGGCCGACCCAGAACATAAAGGTCGCCCATCACATCAAGCATCTTGTGGCGCACAGGTTCATCGCTGCGCCGCAACCCGCCGGGGCTGAGCACTTTATCGCGGTCAAACACGACGGCATTGTCGAGAGTGCCGCCCAGAGCCAACCCGCGGCTCTGCATCGCCTCGACATCAGCGCGGCGGCAGAACGTCCGGCAGTCGCTCAACTCGCGGAGGAAGGTGCCGTTACACATGCTCAGCATCTTGCTCTGACGACCGATTGCGACGTCCTCGAACTCGATCTCGAAAGCAATTTCCAATGTGGGTGCTGGCGACAGACGGGCGCGCGCCCCGTTGCGGGACACTTCGACAGGCTCGAGAATGCGCAACACTTGCAACGGCATCGACTGCGGCTTCAGGCCCGCCGCCAGAATCTGCGCGACAAACGGTGCGGCGCTGCCGTCAAGGATCGGCACTTCGCCTGCGTCGATCTCGATCAGCGCGTTATGCACACCGCAGCCATGAAGCGCGGCCAGCAGATGCTCGACTGTCGAGACTCGCACGCCATGCTCGTTCTGCAGCACGGTACACAGGCTCGCCTCGACCCAATTCTCTGGGCGCACACGAACATCCCCCTTGCCCGGCGCAACATCGGTGCGGCGGAACATCAGACCCGTGTCAGGAGCAGCCGGACGCAATGTCATCCGGACCGGTGCACCGCTATGAAGACCAGTCCCGACAATCTGGCAGGTAGATGAAAGAGTATGCTGCATAAAGCCCCGTGTGGAAATCACGCCGATTTCGCGCTGTTTGGCCCGTGTTTACCTTCTCGTCACAGAAAGGTGCAATTCACAGATTGTGACCCGGTGAAACATTCCCCGGCAGTATGGGCGGATTCGTGCCACCTCAAGACATACGGCCCTTATCACCTTGCAATGATCGCTTAATCCGAAACAGAAAAAAGCCAGCCGCGGCTGGCTCTTTCCTGACACTGAAACAATGCTACGGCTTTAATTCGCCTGTCGCCGCAGGAAAGCCGGGATCTCGATGCGGTCATCCGACGCGGCAGGGGCCGGATCTTCATCATAATGCGACACCGGCGGCGACATCCGCCGCGCCGCAGGCGCAGCCTCTGAAGAATGGCCCGCCATTCGGTTGATCAGCGAGCCCAGCCCGAAACGAGAGCCTTTCTCGGGAGCGCGATCCTCGGGTTCCGGTGCCGGACGTGCCGGGCGCCGGTAGCCGTTCTCCGGTGTCTTGGCGACCGCTTGCTCCAGCCGCAACAAGGCCTCGCGCGACGGCGTGCCCGGCTTGGGGCGGCGCGGCGCGGTGAAGGCGGCCTCGGGCTGGTGCGCATGGCCGCCATGCGATGGCGCCACCTGATCAGAGAAGACCTCGTCAATATTGAACGAGTCGTCCTGCTCTGGTTCGACGGCGCGCGGCGTGTATTGCGGCGCTGCGGCCGCAGCGGGGCGGACATAGCGCGGCTCTTCGTGGACCGGCTCGGGCGCTGGCGGGGCCGCGCGACGAGATTCGAACAGGGTCTGCTGCTCGGGCTCTCGTGCGACGGCGGGCTCGGGGGCCGGAGCCGGAGCAGGGGCCGGGCTTGGTGCAGGCGCGACGGCGGGCCGCTCGGCCATCGCAGGGCGCACTGGCTCGACCATGCTGCGGCGCGGAGTGTCCTGCGCTTCGGGCTTGGCCTCGACATCAATGCCTGTGGCCACGACAGATACGCGCAGGATGCCTTCCATCGATGGATCAAGCGTCGAGCCGACGATGATATTCGCCTCCGGATCCACCTTTTCGCGGATGCGGTTCGCCGCCTCGTCCAATTCGAACAGGGTCAGGTCATACCCGCCAGTGATGTTGATCAGCACACCGCGCGCGCCATGCAGGCTGATCTCGTCCAGAAGCGGGTTGGCGATGGCCTTTTCGGCAGCGTGGATGGCGCGATCCTCGCCCTCGGCCTCGCCGGTGCCCATCATAGCCTTGCCCATCTCGTCCATCACGGCGCGGACATCGGCGAAATCGAGATTGATCAGGCCGGGGCGCACCATCAGGTCAGTCACGCCCTTGACACCCTGATAGAGCACATCATCGGCCATGGCGAAGGCTTCGGTGAAGGTGGTTTTTTCATTCGCCAGCCTGAACAGGTTCTGGTTGGGGATGATGATCAGCGTATCGACGACCTTTTGCAGGGCTTCGACACCCTCCTCGGCCTGACGCATCCGCTTGGCGCCCTCAAACTGGAACGGCTTGGTCACGACACCGACGGTCAGCACCCCCAACTCGCGCGCGGCCTGTGCGATGATCGGGGCCGCCCCCGTGCCCGTGCCGCCGCCCATTCCGGCGGTGATGAAACACATATGCGAGCCTGCCAGATGGTCGATGATCTCTTCGATCGTCTCTTCAGCTGCAGCCGATCCGACCGAGGGGCGCGCGCCTGCGCCCAACCCTTCGGTGATCTTGACACCCATCTGGACGCGACCGGCGGCGCGGCTTTGCTGCAGCGCCTGCGCATCGGTATTCGCTACCACGAAATCGACGCCCTCAAGCTGCTTGTCGATCATGTTGTTGACAGCATTTCCACCCGCACCACCAACACCGAACACGGTGATCCGGGGTGCCAGGTCTTCATGCCGCTTGGTCTCGGTGAAATTCAGTGCCATAGCTCGCTCCGCCTCTCATTATGACCGGCGCGTGATGCAAGAAAATCACGCCGGAACCTGCTTTTTTCCTGAATCCTACAGGTCTTGCACCCCGAGGTCATCAAAAAAGTCATGTTTTCCCACCAGATGTGGCAAAAAAATTCCTCTTTTTCGCCGGGTTTCGATATGCGCGCCAGATTTTGCGATTACCAGTGATCCCTGAACCATTTCACCGCGCGCTTGAGCGAGCGCGCCGGGTAGCTTTCGACCGGCAACTCAAAATCCCACCATTCATCCTGCGGATGCGTGGCCAGAAGACTGAGCCCCACCGTACAGGCAAAGGCCGGCCCCGACGCCGCCTGCGGCAGCCCGCGTACGCGCACCGGACGGCCAAGGCGCACCTGCTGGCCGAAGATACGCGCGGCCAGTCCGTCGATGCCCGGCACCTGCGCTGCGCCACCAGTCAGCACAACTTGCTGGCTGGGCAGATGGTTGAACCCCGCCGAGTCGAGCCGCGCGCGGGCTTCCTCCAGGATTTCCTCGATCCGCGGGCGCATGATGCCGATCAGTTCGGCACGGCTGACGCGGCGGCGGTCCTTGTCCCAGTCGCCGGAATCCCCTGCAAGCTCGATCATCTCGCGGTCATCCATCGAGGTTGCCTGCACCCCGCCATGGACCGTCTTGATCCGCTCGGCCATGCCGAAATCGACCTGCAAGCCCTTGGAAATATCCGAAGTCACGTGCGCGCCGCCCATGCGCACCGTGTCGGCATAAATCATGTGTTTCTTGATGAAGACCGAGATGCTCGAGGCCCCGGCGCCCAGATCGATACAGGCCGCGCCCAGTTCCTGTTCATCCTCGACCAGCGCCGCCATGCCCGAGGCATAGGCACTGGACACGATGCCAGCGAGTTCCACATCGCAGCGCCGGATGCAGTTGCAGATATTCTGGATCAGGCTGGAATCGACCGTGACCAGATGCATGTCGCAGGCCAGTCTGCGACCGGTCTGCCCGCGCGGGTCCGACAGGCCGCTACGATGATCGAGCGCGAAATTGATCGGCTGGGCATGGAGCACGTCGCGGCCATGCCCGAAATCGGGCATCTCTGCGGCGGCCATGACGCGGGCGATGTCATTCTCGATGACCGTGTCGCCATCCAGATCGACCTCACCCGCCAATCCATAAGAGCGCAGATTGCCCCCGGCCAACGACACGATCACATGATCGACGCGGGTCTGGGCCATCTTTTGCGCAGCCTGCAAGGCCGTGCGGATCGCACCTTCAGTATCGGCCATGGCCGCGACCTCGCCGAAGCGGACCCCACGCGAACGGGTGGTCCCGGCCCCGACGACGCGGAAGCCGGCCTGGCCTGCCATGTTGCCGATGCCCGGATTGCGCGCACCAAGCTGTTCCGGCTCGAGCCTGAGCACCAGTGCCGCAATCTTGTAGGTGCCGATGTCAAGGACGGCGATGACATTGCGCTGCATGGCGGCACGGCGCATCTGGCGCATGGCACGCTGCGAGGCGTAGGGGTCGATCATGTCGCGATTACTCCCTCGACTGTGAACGGATGGCGCGCAGGGTCTCCATCGCCCCTGCGCTGATCTGAAGAACCGGGCGGGCGGGGTTGCGCAGATCGGCGGTGATCAGGTCGCGCGCCAGCAGATCCTGTGCCTGATCCAGCGCGATCACCCGCTCGAGCGCGGCGACGGCCCCGCTTTCGGGCAGCCGGATGCGCTGGTCGCGGTCAAGCACCACATCCCAGCGCCGCTCACCCATCCGCACCAGACCGCGCAGCCGTTCGCCCAATGGCGCGGCCGCATCGAATAGTTCCATTGCCTCGGCGACATGCGCCCCGGCCCCCTCGCCCGCAATCAGCGGAAGGTCGGGCCGGGCGCCGCGATGCGTGGCATACGCCACACGCACCCCTTCGGCATCAAGCAATTCCAGCCCCGCGCCCGAACGCCACAGGATCGCCGGGATACGCTGGGTGACCGAAACCGACAGCACGCCATCAGCCAGCAATTGCAGATCGGCCGAGCGCACCCAGTCCAGTTCCTCGAGGCTCTGGCGCAGCGCGTCAAGATCCAGCCGGAATGAGGATTCGGGCAGCGAGATGTCGAGCTTGTCCTGCAGCGCCGCGTCCAGTTCGGGCGAGACCTCGGGCATTTGCAGGTCCGTGACCATGAATTCGGGCCGCTCGAAATAGGCGGAGCGCGTGGTCTCGATCGCCTCGGCTACACTGGCGCGGCGGGACTCGTCGTTGAAATAAAGCGCAAGGCCAAGCGCGACGGCAAGGACGGGTGTGCCGAAGCGGATCGTGTTGCGATAGAGCGGCGTGAGCCATATTCGCTGCAACCGATACCCCAGCCGCGAAGTGCCCGCCTGACGCTTGCGCGCCCTGCGGCGCGGCAACTCACGCCCAAAGGGTGCCGGATGCACAACGGGTGGCAGACGCACCTCGGTCAGTTCAAGTCCATCGCCTGCATGCAACGCCATCGGGCTGGCCATACCCTCGCAAACGTCACCCAGCGGGGCCTCGCTCAGACCCACCTCATGTGCCTGCAACACGTCATTGAGGCTGGCCGACGCGCTGTCGGGCATATCGCCCAGCGGAAAGAACCCGGCTTCAGGCCCTGGATCGCGAGAGGGTTGCGGCAGTGGTGTCGGCAGGTCGGGCAGGATGTCTTCGGCAGCGTATTCCTCGGCCCGTGTCGCGCCCAGATGGTCCCAGAAGCTGCGCGCGTCCGACACGGCGGACACCGGCGCATCGCCAGCGCGGTCCTCGCCGCGCGTGAAGCAGGGGTCTTGCGGCTGATCCCAGGGCGCTACCGGTCGCATGAGGCATCCTCCACGATCCAGCGGCAAAACTCGGAGAAACTGATGCCGCAATGCGCGGCCTGTTCGGGCGAGAGCGATGTGGGCGTCATTCCGGGCTGGGTATTGGTCTCGAGCAGGATCAGCCCGTCGCGCCCGCGCGCCTCGTTCCAGCGAAAATCGGTGCGCGACACGCCCCGGCAACCCAGCGCGCGATGCGCCCGCAAGGCATAATCGAGGCAGGCCTCGTGGATCTCGGGCGGTACATCGGCGGGCAGGACATGGCGCGAGCCGCCGGGTGCGTATTTGGCGTCGTAATCATACCAGCCATCGGTGAGTATATCGGTCACTGTCAGCGCGCGATCACCCATCACGGTCGTGGTCAGTTCGCGCCCCGGCGCAAAGGCCTCGACCATGACCAGCGCGGGCATATCGGGGCCAAGCTGCGGCGGGCCGTTCGCACCCTCCTGCACCAGATAGACCCCGACCGAAGAGCCCTCGTTGTTGGGTTTGACGACATAGGGTGGGTCTATCAGGTGGCCTGCCATTACATCCTCGCGAGAGGCAATCAGGCTGGGCACCACAGGCAAACCCGCCTCGGCAAAGGTCGCTTTCGAGCGCGCCTTGTCCATCGCCAGGCTGGATGCCAGCACCCCTGAATGCGTGTAGGGAATGCGCAGCCATTCCAGAATGCCCTGAATGCAGCCATCCTCGCCGAAGCGGCCATGCAGAGCGTTGAACACGATATCGGGCGCAATCTCGACCAGACGCTGCACGACATCGCCGCGCGCATCCAGTTCGACCACCTCATAGCCCGCCACCCGCAGCGCACGCGCGCATTCATGGCCCGTTGAGAGCGAGACCTCGCGTTCGACCGAGAGTCCGCCCTTGAGCACACATATCCGGGGGGCTGCCCTGCTCGACATGCCCATTCCCACTGCCTCTGGGCCTTTATGGCCCGCTTGCCCCGTTTGCCGGGGTTATTCTGTCTTGCCTGTGTCCAGTTCGATCTCAGGCACATGCGTATCAGGCATGACTTCGCCGACCCGCATGATTTCCCACTCTAGCGAAATCCCGCGCGCTTGCAAAACTCTTTTTCGCACTTGCTCGCCAAGAGCCTCCAGATGCGCCGCACTGGCACCCCCGGCATTGATCAGGAAATTCGGGTGCTTGGCCGACATCTGCGCACCGCCCAGTCGCGCGCCGCGCAAGCCCGCCTCCTCGATCACCTTCCAGGCTTTCAGGTCATGGCGGTCATCATCGCGGCCCGTCGAGGAAAACCCCGCCGGGTTGCGGAAGGTCGAGCCAGCGCTGCGTTCTTTCGTGGGCTGGGTTGCGTCGCGCTTGGCAAGCTGGTCTGCCATGCGCGCGTGAAGCGCCGCAGGCTCGGCTTCGGGCGCATCAAAGCGCGCGGAGGTGATGATCATACCCTCGGGCAGGTCGGATTGCCGGTAGCGCAGATTAAGCGCGCTTGCGGGGATGGTATGGCGCATGCCGTTTCGGTCGACCGTGGTCACGTCGATCAGGTGATCGGCGACATAGGTGCCATAGCAACCTGCATTCATCCGAACCGCCCCTCCGATGCTACCAGGGATCGTGCGCAGGAAGGTAAGGTCGCGCCCGGCATCGGCGGCCTTGCGCGCGACATGGGCATCAAGTGCGGCGGCCCCTGCGCTGATAAGCTCGCCGGTCTCGATCCCGTTGAACCCTCGCCCCAGCCGGATCACCACCCCGCGCAGCCCACCATCGCGCACGATCAGGTTGGAGCCGACACCCATCGGAAAGACCGGGATGGCCGGGTCGAGCGCCGCAAGGAAGGCGGCGAGGTCATCGGCATCGGCCGGCTGGAACAGCCAGTCGGCAGGACCGCCCACGCGCAGCCATGTCAGGCTGTCGAGGGGTTTGTCTGCGGTGAGCGCGCCGCGAACGGGGATCTGGTCGGGTGTCATGGACCTGCGGTAGCGCGCGCGCCCTGCGATGTCGAGAGCGTGGGTGGTGCCGGTTGCATATTTGCCGGGCGGCGTCGCGGAGCGATATCGGGCAGGAGCTTCACCATACTCCCGTTTTGTCGCCGGTGTTGCACTGGACCGATGGCGCGCAGGTCACAAAGACCCGCTACGCACATGCCGGTAAGCGCGCAACCGGGGTGCTGTTATGGTGGGTGATGAGAGACTCGAACTCCCGACATCTTCGGTGTAAACGAAGCGCTCTACCAACTGAGCTAATCACCCTTGGCAGAGCCTCTAGTCGGTTTCATTGGCCGTTTCAAGGCACCCTGTGGCGCGATGGCGCATGGTTAACGGGACCTTAACCCTTTCCTGCCAAATTCAGCGCATGCGCTTTTGTCTTGCCCTGTCGGTCATGCTGCTTGCCGCCTGCGATTCGCCCTCGCCCTGGATGCAGGGCGGAACCCGCCATGAGGTCTTGCTGGAAGGGTATCGCTTCACCATCTGGCATCAGGGCAACGCGGTCGAGATTATCCGCCATGGCTACGCCGCACGCGCTGATCAGCCAAGACTGCGCCCGCTTATGGCGCAGGCCGCGCGGCAGGCAACCGGCTGCAGCCTGCGGCCCGGCAGTGTCGAGGGTGACACGGGCGTGCTGCGCGCGCATATTGACTGCGACACAAGCGCGCAATCCCCGGAACTTGCGCAAGATCAAGGCGCATAGCTGCGCCGCGCGCCAGATTGCGGCAACATCATCCTAAGGAGTGTTGCTATGACCCGTCTGTTCTTCCTGATCCTCTCGATCACCGGCGTCACAGGGGCCGGAATCGGCGTCGTGATCGCGCTGAGCCTCGGTCTGGATACCTTGCAGCCGATCCTTGTATCAGCTGCGGCGGGCACGATGGCCGGTGCGGTCGCAAGCTGGCTCATCTCTCGGCGGCTGCTTGCCGCCTGAGCGCGTTAGGACGCGTCGAACCACATGCGCGCGGTCGCCTCGAAGGGACGCGGGGCCTCGGCATGCAACCAATGCCCCGCATCCGGTAGCTTGGCGAATTTCGCTTCCGAAAACAGCGCCTTGATCGCGGGGCGATGCTCGGGCAGCACATAATCCGAGCGCGCCCCGCTCAGAAACAGCGCAGGCCCAACATATGCGCCCGCGACATCCTCGGGCCAGCCAGTGATGCGGTCCATCTCGGCCTCAAGCGCATCGAGATTCAGCCGCCAGCGCGGCGGGGCCTGCCGCAGGTCGAGCGATTGCAGAAGAAAGGCGCGCACGCCCGGATCCGTGACCGCCTCGGCCAGCGCCGCATCAGCCTCACTACGGCTTTTCAGGCCCTCCAGCGGCAGGGCGCGCATGGCGGCAATCAGGTGGTTCTGGCTGTGCCCATAGGCGACCGGCGCGATATCGGCGACCAGCAGACGGCGCACAAGCTCAGGTCTGCGCAGCGCCAGCACCATCGCGGCCTTGCCGCCCATCGAATGGCCCAGCACATCCATCGGTGCGCCTACGGCCTCGATCACTGCCGCCAAATCTGACGCGAGATCATCATACCCGTGACTTGGGTCACGGAAGCTCTCGCCATGATTGCGCATATCCACACTGACCACTTCGCGCGTATCCGAGAGCCGCTTGGCAATCGCGCCCCAGTTGCGCGCCGAGCCGAACAGCCCGTGCACGATCAGCAGCCGAGTCGCGCCGGATGGTTCCCCATAGCGCAACTGATGGAGCGCTTGTTTCGGCTCGCTGACCATGCTCAAGCGTGTTTCATCCTTGCCCAAATATCCTCGGGGGTGAATTGGCCCGAAGGGCCAAGAGGGGGCAGACAGCCCCCTCCTGCGATCACGTTACAGCCTCAGAGCTCCGGGTAGATCGGGAAGCGCGCGCAAAGCTGGGCGACTTCGCCCTTCACTGCGGCCTCGACCTCGGCATTGCCCTCTTCGCCATGGGCTGCCAGACCATCGACCACGCGCACGATCCAGTCCGCGATCTGGCGGAATTCGGCCTCGCCGAAGCCGCGTGTGGTCCCTGCGGGCGTGCCAAGTCGAATGCCGCTCGTGACCATCGGACTTTCGGTGTCAAACGGGATACCGTTCTTGTTGCAGGTGATATGCGCGCGCCCCAGCGCCTTTTCGGTGGCGTTGCCCTTCACCCCCTTGGGGCGCAGATCCACCAGCAGCACATGCGTATCCGTGCCGCCCGTCACAGTCGCCAGCCCGCCCTTTTCCAACTGGTCGGCCATGGCCTTGGCATTGGCAATGACCTGTTTCTGATAGTCGCGGAAACCGGGGCGCAGCGCCTCGCCAAAGGCCACCGCCTTGGCCGCGATGACATGCATCAGCGGCCCGCCCTGGATGCCAGGGAAGATAGCGGAATTGACCTTCTTCGCGATCGCCTCGTCATCGGTTACGATCATGCCGCCGCGCGGGCCGCGCAGGGTCTTGTGGGTGGTGGTGGTGGCGACATGGGCATGCGGGAAGGGCGAGGGGTAGAGCCCCGCCGCGACCAGCCCCGCGAAATGCGCCATGTCCACCAGCAGATAGGCCCCCACCGTATCGGCGATCTCGCGCATCCGGGCGAAATCGATGACGCGCGGGATCGCCGAGCCGCCCGCGATGATCATCTTGGGGGCGTGTTCCGCGGCCAGTTCCGCGATCTGGTCATAGTCGATATCGAGCGTGTCGCGGCGCACCCCGTATTGCACGGCATTGAACCATTTGCCCGACTGGTTGGGTTTGGCCCCATGGGTCAGGTGGCCGCCTGCATCAAGGCTCATGCCAAGGATGGTGTCACCCGGTTTCAGCAGCGCGGTAAACACGCCCTGATTGGCCTGGCTGCCGGAATTGGGCTGGACATTGGCAAAGCCGCAGCCGAACAGGTCGCAGGCGCGTGCGATGGCCAGGTTTTCGGCGACGTCGACAAACTGGCAACCCCCGTAATACCGCCGCCCCGGATACCCTTCGGCGTATTTGTTTGTCAGCACCGAGCCCTGCGCCTCCATCACTGCCTTGGAGACGATATTCTCCGACGCGATCAGCTCGATCTCGTCGCGCTGGCGACCCAGTTCCGAGCGCATCGCGGCAAAGAGTTCAGGGTCGCGGCTCTCCACGCTCTCTGTGAAGAAACCTGCATCGCGCGTCGTGATATCCATGGCGGCCTCCGGGAATGGAACGGGTCTGGCGACCATGTAGCGTATCGGGACCATGACGCAAAGGCTCAATTGCGCCGCGATGCGTGCCATGCGCGACAGCCGGAATACGGAAGATCCGCGAGAGTGGCAGGCGCGCCTGCGAACGGACTTGCACATCTGCCATCTTGCGGGCGACAAGGATGCGTCGCATGCTCGCACCCAGCCCGAGAGAAGCCCGAGAGGAGCCATGACGCCGAAACTCGCCTTTCTTGCCGGCGACGCGCCCGAGCCACAGGCCGCTCTTGGCGAGTTGACTGCGCGCTACCCGTCCGCACCCATGGCCGAAGCAGATGTCATCATCGCGCTTGGTGGCGATGGCTTCATGCTGCAGACGCTGCATACCACGCAGCATCTGGATATTCCGGTCTATGGCATGAACCGCGGCACTGTGGGCTTTCTGATGAATGGCTATGCCGCCGACGGGCTGCTGGATCGGCTGCGCGTGGCCGAGATGGCAGTGCTCAATCCGCTGCGGATGCGCGCCACGCGCAGCGACGGAACCATCGCCGAGGCGCTGGCCATCAACGAGGTCTCACTGTTGCGGCAAGGCGCGCAGGCGGCCAAGCTGCGTATCATCGTGGATGGCCGGGAACGGCTGGATGAACTGGTCTGCGACGGGGCGATGCTCAGCACGCCCGCGGGATCCACCGCCTATAACTACTCGGCCCATGGTCCCATTCTGCCAATCAATTGCGACGTTCTGGCGCTGACACCGGTCGCTGCCTTCCGCCCGCGCCGCTGGCGCGGCGCGCTGCTGCCCAAGACCTCCGCCGTGCGCTTCGAGGTGCTCTCGCCCGAGCGCCGCCCGGTCATGGCCGATGCCGACAGCCGCTCGATACGTAATGTGGTGCGGGTGGATATCACCTCGGCGCAGGATATCGCGCATCGGCTGATGTTCGACCCAGGGCATGGGCTGGAGGAACGGCTCTTGCGCGAGCAGTTCGTCTGAATGGCAAGCGCGAGAAGGGGGCTGTCTGCCCCCTCTTGGCCCTTCGGGCCAATTCACCCCCGAGGATATTTGGACAAGGATGAAAGGGCAGGTCAGGCGCGCCGTGCCTCGCGGCGCTTGTGCAGCCTGTAGAGTGCAGGGGCCGCCGCGCGGTTATAGCCAAAATCCGCCAGCGGGCGCAGAACCGGCCGGTCGAGCAGGCGGGCAAGCCAACGCATCCGGGGCAATTCGCGCCACAGGGTCAGGAAGGCGGCGAAGCCCGAGACGATCTGCCCGCCCCGGCGCGCATGAAAACGCCGCATCGCCTGGTCCGGCGTCAGCCCCCAATCTCGCGTGTCGGTCTTGTGCAGGTCAATGAAGCGCAGCGGCGCTTCCGCTGCCTCGGCCTGCCTGCGATAAGCCGCGATTTCCGCCGAACAGATCGGACAGCGCCCATTATAAAGGATTTCGATCTCTGCCATGCCCGGCAATCTAGCGCCCGACGCAAACCGTCAAGACGCGCCGCGCGGCAATGGTGTGGCGTGGTTGGTATAGTCGGTCCAGTCCTCGATATCGGGGTAGAATTGCCGCCGCCATGCCCGCACCTTGGGGTTCATGTAGCGCCGGAAAAGCGGCGGGCACATCGCCAGTGTGGTCAGCGCCGGGTAGCCGAAGGGCAGTTGCGGGGCTTGCGTCTCGTCATAGGTCTGCAAGAGCGGGAAGCGCCGGTCGGGTTTGTAATGATGATCCGAATGGCGCTGCAGGTTGATCATCAGCCAGTTCGACGCCTGGTGCGACGCGTTCCAGCTATGATGCGGGCGCACGGGTTCATATTTCCCGTCACCCAGATAGCGCCGCGTCAGCCCGTAATGCTCGATATAGTTGGTCAGTTCCAGATGCCAGAAGGCCACTGCCGCCTGCCAGACGAACAGCGCCAGCCCCCACCAGCCGCCAATCGCCAATGCCAGCGCGAGGCAGGCCCCTTGCAGTGCGGCAAAGCGCCAGAACGGGTTGGAGCGATGCCACCAGGGCAGGCCCTTGCGCTTGAGCATCGCGGCCTCGGCACGAAAGGCCGAGGGCGGGCAATCGCGCAGCACGCGGAAGAAATAGGCGATAAACCCCTCGTTATAGCGCGCCGTCACCGGGTCGCGCGGGGTGCCGACATAGCGGTGATGAACCAGCAGATGCTCCGAGCGGAAATGCGAGTAGAGCACCGTGGCCAGCAGCAGATCGGCCAGCCAGCGTTCATGGGCGGGCTTCTGGTGCATCAATTCATGCGCATAGACGATCCCGATCACCCCGGTCATCACGCCAAGCCCGAAGGTGACGCCGAGATCCTCATACCATGTATGGCCAGCGGTTCGGGTCAGATACCACAGCACGCCAAAGATCGTGAAGAACTGGACCGGGAACCAGACCAGCGTGATCAGCCGATACCAGAACAGCGCTGTCACCGGGGTTTCGGTGTCCGGGTTGTCGGTATCCAGCCCGGTAATGAAATCGATCAGCGTGAAGGCCCACCAGCCATAGGCCACCGCCAGCATGAACCACCAGCCCCCCCAAAGTGCTGACACCCAGACCAGCGGCACGAAACCGAGCGAGACCCAGAAGGGCACGGCAGAGGAAATACGCAAAAGCTGCTCTGGGGTCATGGCGGGCGCTCTTTCTGGCGTGTTGCACGTCATTATACCGCAAATCCTGCGCCCTGACAGCCCTGCGGCCTGCGACAATCAGACCTTGTTCGCGCCCACCAGCCTATCCATCAACGAGGGCTGCACCACTTCGATCCAGTAGCCATCGGGATCGAGGATGAAGGCGATCTCTTTCATCCCGCCCTCGCCCAGCTTTTTCTGGAAGCGCACGCCCATTTCTTCGAAACGCGCGCAGGCAGCTTCGATATCGGGGACAGCAATGCAGATATGGCCGAACCCCTTGGGCTCGGAATTGCCCGAATGCATGGCGCTGTCGTCGTCTTCGCTGCCCCAGTTATGGGTCAGCTCCAAGAGCCCCGCGCGGCCGAAGGTCTGCGCCAGCGAGCCATCGGCCCGGTCGGCATGGCCGCGCGGCTGCAGGAAGTAGAGCGAGAAGCGGGCCTCATCGAAATCAAGCTGTGTGACGAGGCGGAAGCCCAGCACATTGCAGTAGAAATCCAGCGCGCGCTTCGGGTCCTTGATGCGCAGCATGGTATGGGTGAGGACGAAATCATTGGTCTGAGAAAGGTCGTTTTCCATGACGCCTCCTTATTGTGGGGTGAAGTGATGTGCCGCCAGCGCATGGGCCTTGCGCATCAGCGTGGGCAAGCCGGACGGGTCGAACTGGTCGGCGGCGATGAAATACCCCTGCACCGATTGCGGCAGATGCGCCACGCGCAGGCTCATGCGCAGGTGGAAATGCGTGAAAGTGTGGCGCACCTCTGCACCCGCATCCTGCCAGTCGGCGGGCACGGGCGGGGCCTCGTCCGGGATCGTGTCGCGCCAGTCGGTGCCGGGCCAGCCCAATGTGCCCCCCAGCAGCCCCCGGTCGGGCCGCCGCTCCATCAGCCAGGCCCCATCGGCGCGCTGTCCGATATAGGCGATACCGAAGCGGACGGGCTTGGCCGCCTTGCGCGCCTTTTGCGGCAAGCGCGCGGCGGTGCCCGCCGCGCGCGCGGCGCAGGGCGCATGCAGCGGGCAGATGCCACAGGCGGGATTGCGCGGCGTGCAGATCGTGGCGCCCAGATCCATCACCGCCTGCGCATAGTCACCGGGGCGCACCTCGGGTGTGAGCCGCGCGGCATGGGCTGTCAGGATCGGCTTTGCCACAGGCAGGGGCGTGTGCTCGTCAAAGAGACGCGCCATGACCCGCTCGACATTGCCATCGACCACCGTTTCGGGCGCATCAAAGGCAATCGTGGCAATGGCCGCTGCCGTGTAAGGGCCAATTCCCGGCAGCGCGAGCAACTCGGCCCGCGTCTCGGGAAAGCCTCCCATCGCCGTCACGGCACGCGCGCAGCGCAGCAGATTGCGTGCACGGGCATAGTAGCCGAGGCCCGCCCATTCGGCCATCACCTCGGCATCCTCGGCCGCAGCCAGCGTCGCCACATCCGGCCAGCGCGTCAGAAAACGCTCGAAATAGCGTTTGACCGCCGCCACTGTAGTCTGTTGCAGCATGACCTCGGACAGCCAGACGTGATAGGGGTCAGGCCGCGCAGCGCTGCCCGGCGGCACCCGCCAGGGCAGAACGCGCGCATGCCGGTCGTACCAGCCCAGCAGCAGGGGCGCGATGTCGCTTGTCTGCGCTGTGTCACGCATGATTTACCCTGTCATCTCTTGAAACATGCTGCTCACCTCTGGCGCCTGATGCAAGGAAGGGTAAACTGTCCTTGCACCACTGCAAGGCCCGATCCGCATGGCACGAAACCAAGCCCCGAAGGACAGCGCGCGCCCCGCCCGCCGCATGCGCGGTTTTGAAGGCGCGGCAAAACTCGTGTCGCGGCAGATCCGCGAGGCGAGCGAGGCACGCGGCTTTGCTGTGTCTCGCGTGCTCACACATTGGCCCGAGATCGCGGGTAGCGAGATCGCCGCGCAATGCAGACCCGTACGCATCAGCTATGGCAAGGGCGGTATGGGGGCCACGCTGACACTGCTGACCACGGGTGCGGCAGCACCGATGCTGCAGATGCAACTGCCCGCGCTGCGCGAAAAGGTGAATGCCTGCTACGGCTACAACGCCATCGCGCGGATCAATCTGACGCAGACCGCGCCGACGGGGTTTGCCGAGGGGCAGGCGCAATTCACTGCCGCGCGACCTGCAAAACGCCCTGCCCCCTCGCCCGAATTGCGCGACCGCGCCAATAAAGCCGCGGCCCCGATCCGTGACACGGATTTGCGTGCCGCTCTTGAACGTCTGGCCGGGAATATCCTATCCAAGGCGCAACACGCGAAAGGAACCCCAAAATGAACAAGCTGCTTCTACCTGCCATCGCCCTCTTGGCCGCGCTGGGTGCCGGGGCGTGGTGGTTCACCAGCCAGCAAAGCGCAGCACCTGAAATCCTTGCCAGCACGAGTGATGGCGTCGCGACAGGTGCGGACACGGAACTGCACCCGCTGGACATGCCTCTGGGCAATCCGGACGCGTCGGTTGTCATGGTCGAGTATTCTTCGTTGACCTGCCCGCACTGCGCGACCTTCAATCAGGGTGTGTTCCAGCAAATCAAGGAAAACTTCGTCGATACCGGTGAAGTCTTCTACCTCAAGCGCGAGGTGTATTTTGATCGGCCCGGCCTGTGGGCCGCGATGGTAGCGCGCTGTGGCGGGGAAGAGCGCTATCACGGCATGCTCAACCTGATCTATGAGACCCAGAGCCACTGGGCCGGAACCAATGACCCGGCAGAGATCGCCAACCGCCTGCGCCGTCTGGGACGTCAGGCGGGCATGAGCGACGAGCAGGTCAATGCCTGCCTCGAAGACGGTGATAAGGCGCTGGCGATGACTGAGTTCTATCAGGCCAATGCCGAGACCTATGGCATCCGCTCGACCCCGAGTTTCGTCATCGACGGCACGCTCTATTCGAACATGTCCTATGCCGAGTTCGAACGGATCCTCAACGAGAAGCTGGGCGGCTGAGCCAGATGCGCGGGCCGCTCGAAGGGCTGCGGGTGATCGAGCTTGCCCGCATCCTGGCTGGCCCCTGGGCCGGGCAGGTGCTGGCCGATCTGGGTGCCGAGGTGATCAAAGTCGAATCTCCCGAAGGGGATGACACCCGCCGCTGGGGCCCGCCCTTCATCGACCGCCAAGGCACACCAGAGGCGGCCTATTTCCATTCCACCAATCGCGGCAAAGCCTCGGTCACTTCCGATTTCCGCACGCCCGAGGGGCTGGCAAAGACCCGCGCACTCATCGCAGATGCGGATATCGTGATCGAGAATTTCAAGCTCGGTGGGCTGGCGAAATTCGGGCTCGACTATGCCAGCCTCGCGCCCGACCACCCGCGCCTGATCTATTGCTCGATCACCGGGTTCGGCCAGACCGGGCCCTATGCGCATCGCGCGGGCTATGATTACATCATTCAGGGCATGTCGGGGCTGATGTCGGTGACGGGGCCTGCCGAGGGAATGCCGCACAAGGTCGGCGTGGCCGTGACCGATATCATCACCGGCATCTATGCCAGCACGGCGATTCTGGCGGCGCTGCAGGCGCGGCACATGACCGGGCGCGGGCAGCATATCGACATGGCGCTGATGGATTGCGCCGTGGCAGTGATGGCCAATCAGGCGATGAACTATCTCGCCACCGGGCAGGCGCCGGGGCGGCTGGGCAATTTCCACCCCAATCTCGCGCCCTATCAGGTGGTGCCCTGCGCGGATGGCCATATCATCATCGCCACCGGCAATGACGCACAGTATCAGCGGCTGTGCGGGGTGCTTGGCTGTGACGATCTGGCCCGCCACCCCGATTACCTGACCAATGCCGCGCGCGTAGAGAACCGCGCCGCGCTCTCGGATCTGCTCTGCGCGCGAACCGCCACCTGGCCGATGGCAGCACTTCTGGCCGCCTGCGAGGCGGCAGGTGTGCCCGCCGGGCCGATCAATGACATGGCGCAGGTCTTTGCCGACCCGCAGGTGATCGCGCGCGGGCTGGAACTCGAAATGAGCGGGCTCAAGGGCGTGCGCTCGCCCTTCAATTTTTCCGAGCCCTATCCCTTGCCCGACCGCCCCGCCCCGCGCCTCGGGCAGGATAACGAAACCTGAGCCGCATAGGGGCGCGCCAGGCAAGGCATTGATCGTATAGGGGCTGCCCCAAGGCGGGCGGGCATCTGATACAATCGTGACGGAATGCCAAACCCCGACCGCGGGAGCGCCCGCGGGCCGAAGGTTCCGCGCGGGCCGCGGGGGCTCGATGCCCCCAAGGCCCGCCTCGCCCCCCCTCAGCCGCCCTCCCCCTTCAGCAAAGCGCGCAACCGCGCCTTCAGCGCCGCGTTCTGCACGATCTCCAGCCGCACCGGCAGGGCCAGAACCTTCGCCCGGAACCGCGCTGGCAGGCGCACTGCATCCTTTTCGGTCGTCACCAGTTGCGCGCCCAGTGAACGCGCCTCGAATTCGAGCCGCGCCATGAGCGCATCGGTCAGCGGCTGGTGGTCGCTGAGCGCCTCGGCACGCAGAAGCTCGGCGCCCTCGGCGCGCAGGCTGGCGAAGAATTTCTCGGGCCGACCGATCCCGGCAAAAGCCAACACACGCAGCCCGCGCCAGTCCATCCCCATGGCAAGCGGGTTAAGCTCTCCGTCCAGCAGCGCCACCTTGCCCAGATCCCACTGAGACCGGAACGCCGCCCGCTGCGCTTGCGGACCGATGCTCAGCACCATGTCCGCCCGCGCCAGCCCCCGCGCCACCGGCTCGCGCAGCGGCCCTGCGGGCAGGCAGCGGCCATTGCCAAAGCCCACCCCGGCATCGACCACCACCAGCGACAGGTCGCGCGCCAGCGCCGGGCTTTGGAAGCCGTCATCCATGACCAGCACCCCGGCCCCCGCGGCCACAGCCGCGCGCGCGCCCGCTGCACGGTCGCGCGCCACCCAGACCGGCGCGAAAGCCGCCATCAACAGCGGCTCGTCGCCGACATCTTCCGCGCCATGGTCGCGCGCGGACACCTGCACCGGCCCGGCCAGCCGCCCGCCATAGCCGCGCGAAAGTACATGCGGCTCTGCGCCAAGCTCCTGCAACATCTGCACCAGTGCGATCACGGTCGGGGTCTTGCCGGTGCCGCCCGCATTGAGATTGCCCACACAGATCACCGGCACCGGCGCGCGCCAGTCATACGGGCGCGCCACTCGCCGGGCCGTGGCGCGTGCATAGAGTGCGCCCAGCGGTGTCAGCAGCCGCGCGGCAAGCGCGGGCCGGTCAGGCGGGGTGAACCAGAAGCCCGGCGCGCGCATCAGCCTGCGCCTCGCGCAGCGCAGGCTGCCAGCAACAGTCCCACGACCTGTTCGGTCGCCTCTGCCCCGTCGGCGATCACCTGCCAGCCACGATTTGCCATATCTGCCGCCTGCTCGGGCCGGAGCGCCCCGCCGATAGCGGGTCCAAGCGCCTCTGGCCCCTGAACCATGCGGGTCGCGCGGGACTGGCGCAGCAGATCGAAGGCTTCCGCGAAGCGCCCGAACATGCGCCCGTGCACGATGGCACAGCCCAGCCCCGCCGCCTCCATGGGATTGACCAGCGCCCCCTCTCCGCCCATCGTGCCGCCGATATAGCAGGCCACACCAAGCCGATACCACAGCCCGCGTTCGTCCTCGGTATCGACAATGTAAATCTGCGTCTCGGGCGTCACCGGATCATCCTCCGAGCGCAGCGCGGTGCTGAAACGCGGTGCAAGCGCCGCCTTCAGCGCTGCGCCCCGCCGCGGGTCCGCCGGGTTCAGGATCAGCGCCAGCCGGGGCGATTCGCGCAGGGCCTCGCGATGGGCGGCAATCACGAGATCCTCCTCGCGCTCGGGGACATGGGCCGCGAACCACATCGTGCGGTGCCGGAAGGCGTCCGAAAGCATATCGCGTTCAGCCTCGTTGCAGCCCAGTGCGGGCTGGATAACTGTCAGCCGCCCGGTGCTCAGCAGCGCGTCTTCGCTCAACCCGTAGCCCGACCATTCCACCCGCGCCCGTGCATTCGGCAAAAGGACATGATCCACTTGTCGTAGCACCCGCCGCAGTAGCCCCGGCAGGCTGCGCCATCCCGTGGCAAGACGCGGCACCTCCATCTCGGCCAGCAGGATGCGCGTACCGCCCGAGGCAAGCGCCGCGATCATCCCTGTCGGGATATGCCGCCCCCCCGACAGGAAGGCCGCTGGCTGCACATGCGCGGCCAACGCGCGCGCAAAGCGCGCATCGTCGGCCGCGAGCACCAGCGCAGCGCGCCCCTGCAGGTCCGGCAGTTTCGACAGGCCCTCGGGATGAGTGAGCAGTACGGAGGGCGACGCCTCCTCGCGCAGCAGGATCTCTGAGAGTGCCACCAGGCTTTGCGCACCGCGCAAAGTGTCGCTGTGCAGCCAGACCAGCGGGGCACGCAATTGCGCAGCATCGAACGAGGGGGGGCGGCCCCGCCCTGCCCGTGCAAACATACTGACGCTCTCACTCAGCGCTCGTGCCATGCGCCGCTTTCCCGACATCCGACATAGTCAAACCCGCCGCTCCCCGCCCTGCTGCCCTTCGCCCCTTGTGTTAAAGCATGATGCCTGTCGCGGGAAACCGCTTTCGCTCAGGTCGCATTCCAGCCATTACCTGCGCTGTCTTGCTGCAGACGCTGGGCCAGTGCTGTCAGACAAGCCAAAGCGCGACGAGATTACCAAACATCACCCTCACGCACGCCCCCGATCACGGGCAACCGGGTCGCCTCACCGTCCCTGGCGGAGCCTCATCAGCCGTGCATGCAGCGCCGGTCCCGCCGCGATCACACCGTCGCTGCGTGGCTCATCAGTGTTAAACCACAGCGCGGCACCATGACCATCGCTGACCACCCCACCTGCCTCGGCGATCAGAAGCGCACCGGCAGCGATATCCCAGTGCCAGGTCGGGCGCAGCGTCAGCATCGCGTCGAATTGCCCTTCGGCCACGAGCGCCATCCGCCAGGCCAGCGAGGGGCGGAAATGGCGGCGCAAATCAGGCACCCCGCCCGGCCAGAGTTCAGTCGCAAGCTGGGGCCGCGCGACCAGCACCTCTGCCCCGGCCACATGGTCGCAATCGCGCACCCCGATCGCGACCCCGTTCAGCGCCGCCCCCGTTCCGCGCGCGGCGGTGTAGCACAGCTCGCGAAGGGGCAGATAAATGACAGCCGCGACGGGTTCCCCCTTCTCGACAACCGCAAGCGCATGGGCAAAGCCGGTCTGCCCGTCGAGAAAGGCGCGGGTGCCGTCGATCGGATCGATAATGAACCCGCGCCCGCCCGCGCCCTGCGCTTCGGCGCTTTCCTCGGACAGCCAGCCATAATCAGGCCGTGCCCCGCGCAGCCGGTCGCGCATCATCTCGTCGATCTCGAGATCGGCCTGCGAAACCGGCCCCTGCCCGCGCCCCTTGTCCCAGACGCGCGGGGCCTTGCCGAAATGCCGCCGTGCGATGTCACCCGCCGCCTCGGCCGCAGCGACCAGCAGCGCCAGATCGTCATTCTCCGGCAAGCGTCATCCCTTCCACCAAGAGCGAGGGCACAATCGAGGACAGGTGATCGCGCGCATCATTGGCCGGGATGATCCGGCCCAGCATCTCGCGCAGATTGCCCGCGATGGTGCATTCATTGACCGGATAAGCCAACTCGCCATTCTCGACCCAGAAGCCGCTCGCGCCGCGCGAATAATCGCCCGTGGTGGAATTGATCGTCGAGCCGATCAGCGAGGTGATCAGCAAGCCGGTCCCCATCTCGGCCAACAATTCCTCGCGCGAGCGCGTGCCTTGCGTTAGCACCACATTCGAGCTTGAGGGCGAAGGTGGGGCCGAGGTGCCGCGCACGGCGCTGCCGGTGCTCTCCATCCCCAGCTTGCGCGCAGTGGCCAGATCCAGCACCCAACCCTGCAGCACCCCGTCCGCGACCAGATCGCGCGGGCGGCTGGCCAGACCCTCGGCATCGAACGGACGCGAGCCCGAGCGGCGCGGGCGCAGCGGGTCCTCGCGCAGGCTGATGCCCGCAGGCAGCACCGCCTCACCCAGCGCGTCGCGCAGCCAGCTCGAACCGCGCGCAATCGCCGCGCCATTGATCGCGCCCAACAAATGCCCGATCAGCGAGGAGGCAATACGTTCGTCATAGAGCACCGGAAAGGCCCCGGTCTTCGGTCTGCGCGCGCCAAAGCGGGCCACCGCGCGTTCGGCGGCCAGTTGCCCGACCGTTTCAGGCGCAGGCAGATCGGCCTGAAAAATGCGCCCCTCGCTGCACCAGTCGCGCTCCATGCTAGTGCCCTCGCCGCTGATCGCGACGCAGGAGACATGGCGCGAACTGCGCCCGTAACTGCCACGAAACCCGTTGCTGGCCGCCAGCGCAATGGCCTGCACCCCGTAGGCGGCCGAGGCTGATTGTACCTGGCTCACGCCCTGAACCCCCAGCGCCGCCGCCTCGGCGCTGCGCGCATCTTCCTGCAGCGCAGCGGGGTCGGGCTCGGGTGCGGGGTCAAACAGTTCCAACCCCTCGGCCGAGCGTCGGCTGGCAAGCTGCTCCGGCGCGGCCAGCCCGGCATAGGGGTCTTCGGGGGCCTCGCGCGCCATGGCGACCGCGCGCCTTGCCATCGCCTGTATCGTCTCGGGCCGCGTGTCCGAGGACGAGATACAGGCCTGACGCTGCCCGATCAGCACGCGCAAGCCGATATCGAGCCCCTCGGCGCGCTCGGCATGTTCCAGCCCGCCCTTGCGCACATCGATCGAGACCGAGCGGCCCTCGATCGCCACCGCATCCGCCGCCTCGGCACCTGCGGCTTTCGCCGCGGCAAGCAGCGCCTCGGTCACCGGCAAGAGCGGCTCAGTGAGATGCGCATCAACCATGGCGGGGGCTCCCTGTGATCCTCTCGGTCATGTCACTGATCTAGCCTGCAAGCGCGCGGTTGGAAATGGGCCAGCTCCATTTTTCGCATTGTCCTCCGCAGGCTGCAGATTGCGCAAGCTTCGGGTCGCCCGCGCGCGCGGGTGGTGCCATCACGAGAGCATCGACTCAAGGAGTGGCCCCATGTTCACCCTGACCCTCATCGCCTTCCTGCTGCCGCTGGCCTGGAGCCCCGGCCCCGGCAATATGGTCTTTGCCGCCCTCGGCGCGCGTGAGGGGCTGGCGGCAAGCTGGCCCATGAGCCTTGGCTATCATGTCGCGACATGGCTCGTGACCGCCACCATCGGCTTTGGCTTTGCCACGATCACACAGGCGGCACCGGGGCTCATGCGGCTGATCTCACTGATCGGCGCGGGCTATGTGCTGTGGCTGGCATGGCGTTTCTGGCAGGCGGGGCGGCTGGGCGAGATGGGCGAGACCAATGGGAAAACGGGTATCGGCGACGGGGCGGCGCTGTTGATCTTCAACGCGAAAGCCTATGTCATTATCGCCGCGATGTTCTCGCAGTTCCTGCCTGCGGATGCCGGCTGGCGGCTGGTGCTCTGGGTCACGACCGTCTTTACCCTCCACAACCTCCTCGCCTTCACCTGCTGGACATGGGCCGGAGATGTGATGCTGCGCCGCTACCGCAACCCGCGCTCGGCGCGCCTGCTCAACCACGGCTCGGCGCTGATGCTGGCCGGTGTCGCGATCTGGATGGTGCTGCGATAG
>SKIF01000008.1 GCA_007116575.1 Paracoccaceae bacterium | reverse complement strand
GTGCGCAAGCTTATTCGTTTCCTTCTCGTCGGGGTCACCGTAAGGTATTGATGTTGGGTTATTTTATTTCGATTCGAATCGGTGGTTGGACGCGGTGCGTACTCTTATGGTGTTTCTCGGTCACGCTCAAGCAACTGGCCTATTTCCGTGCGCTCGCCGAGGCGCGCAATTTCGGTCGGGCTGCCGATATGGTCAATGTCACACAACCGGCCTTGTCAATGCAGATCAAGGAGTTGGAGGGCGTTCTTGGTGTCACGCTTGTCGAACGTCTGCCGCGTGACATTCGCCTAACGCCCGCCGGGCGCGCGGTGCTGGCGAGGGCCGAACGCGTGCTGGCAGAAGCGGCGGAACTGGAGGCAGGCGCGCGCCAGCGGGCGCTGGCGGGAGCGCTTCACCTGGGCATGATTCCGACGGTCGCGCCTTATCTGCTGGGTGGCTTGCTCGCCCGGCTGCGCGCGGCGGACATCACCCGCGAGTTGCGCCTGCGCGAGGCGCTGACCGCCGATCTGCTATCCGGGCTGCGCGAGGGCAGGCTCGATGCAGTGGTGTTGGCCGACCCACCGGATGCCACGGATCTGGTGCATCTGCCGCTATTCGCGGACCGTTTCCTGCTGGCGGGTTCTGATGCGCGACTTGCTGCCCTTGGTGGAGGTGCGGACGCATTGCGTCCGCGTGCGCTCAACCCTGAGCATCTGCTGTTGCTCGATGACGGGCATTGCCTGGCCGACCAGACGCTCGAAGTTTGTGCTCTCGACCGCCGCCAGACGCGGCTTGATCTCGGGGCTTCGACGCTGAGCACGCTTTGCGGGTTGGTGGCGCAGGGGTTCGGTCTGACCTTCCTGCCCGAAATTGCGGTCGCCACCGAGACCGCGGGCACACCGGGGCTGCGCCTGCGCCGCTTCGCCGCCCCAGAGCCCGCGCGCGAACTGGTGCTTGTGCGGCGCGCGAGCAGCGACAGCGGGGCGTGGATCGACGATCTGCACACCCATCTTCTGGCCGTGGGGCAGGATGTGCTGGCGCAGGCGCGCGCATTGCCATGAGGCAGGGCTGCCATGATGCGCGCGCATGGCGGCATTGCCGCGATGACGTTGTTTTTCCTCTCGGTTGAGGCTATGTCCAAGCTCAGCGAGCACCCGTGAGGAGGCGGCCCCATGCGCGATCTGAAACTGCCCGAACAGCGCCATCCGGAAAAGGCGCATCGCCCAGAGCAGGCCCAGCCCAAAAAACCAAGCTGGATTCGCGTCAAGGCTCCGGGCGGCAAGGGCTATGCCGAGACCCACAAGATCATGCGCGAGCACAAGCTGACCACGGTCTGCGAGGAAGCGGGCTGCCCCAATGTCGGCGAATGCTGGAGCCAGGGCCACGCCACAATGATGATCATGGGCGAGATCTGCACGCGCGGCTGCACCTTTTGCAATGTCGCCACGGGCCGCCCCGATGCGCTCGATGCCTTTGAGCCGGGGCGAGTGGCCCATGCGGTCGAAAAACTGGGGCTCAAGCATGTGGTGATCACGAGCGTTGACCGCGACGATCTCGACGATGGCGGGGCCGAGCATTTTGCCCAGACGATCCGCGCTGTGCGCCACCGCGCCCCCGAGACAACCATCGAGATCCTGACGCCGGATTTCCTGAAATGCGCACCCGAGGTGCTGGAAACGGTCGTCGCGGCGCGTCCCGATGTGTTCAACCACAATCTTGAAACCGTTCCCGGCCTGTACCCCGAAGTGCGCCCCGGCGCGCGTTATTTCCATTCGCTGCGCCTGTTGCAGCGCGTCAAGGAGCTTGACCCGGCGATGTTCACCAAATCGGGCATCATGGTGGGTCTGGGCGAAGACCGGCAGGCTGTGCTGCAGGTGATGGATGACATGCGCGCGGCGGATGTGGATTTCATCACCATCGGGCAATATCTGCAGCCCACACCGCGCCACCACCGGGTAGACCGGTTCGTGACGCCCGAGGAGTTCAAATCCTACGAGAAAGCCGCCTGGGGCAAGGGCTTCGCCATGGTCTCGGCTACGCCGTTGACGCGCTCGAGCTATCACGCGGGCGATGATTTCGCGCGGCTGCGCGCGGCGCGCTTGGCGCAGCTTGCCGGTGCCTGATCCGCAGACGCATGGCCGGGCCGGGGGGACGGGTGCCTCCGGCGGGAGTATTTGGGGCAAGAAAATGAAACCAGGGTTGCGCGCGGTCATATTCGATCTGGACGGCACGCTGATCGATTCCGCCCCCGATATCTGGCGCGCGGCCAATGCGGTGCTGGCCGAGGCGGGGCTGGCGGAAGTCAGTTTCGCGCAGTCGCGCAGCTTCATCGGGCGCGGGGCGCGGGTCTTTGTCGAGCGGATGGAACGGGCCGTGGCGGGGGGCAATGACCCCTTGCGGACGGATCATCTGCACAAGCGGTTTCTACACTACTACGAGCGCGCGCATGAGGGCACGCGGGTCTATCCGCATGTGCCCGAGATGCTGGCCGCGCTGCAGGGGCAGGGGCTGGCGCTGGGGCTGTGCACCAACAAGCCGCTGGGGCCGACGCATGCCGTTCTGGCGCATCTGGGCTGGGAGAGCGTCTTTCCGGTGGTCATTGGTGGCGATTCGCTGCCTGTGGCCAAGCCCGACCCCGCGCCCTTGCTGGCAGTGCTGGACGCGCTGGGACATGGTCCCGCGGAGGTGGTCTATATCGGCGACAGCGAGACCGATGCCGAGACAGCGTCGCGGGCGGGGCTGTGTTTCGGGCTGTTCACGGAAGGCTATCGCAAGGGCGCGGTCGCGGATCTGGGGGCGCAGTTTCATTTCAGCGATTACCGCGACCTGCCCGCGGCGCTGCACCGGGCACGGGTCGCATGAGCGCGCCGCGCCGCCCCCTGCCGCCGCCCCTGAAGCCGCCAGCACCGGGGTTCGGGCGGCGCACGCCGCCGGCGATCTTCGCGCCGATCATGGGCCTGTTCGGGCTGGGGCTGGCCTGGCGCGCGGCAGGCGGAGCTTATGGCGCGCTGGAGGGCCTCGGCGATCTGATCCTGGGCGCGGCGACGCTGCTGTTGCTGTTCGCGCTGGCGTCCTGGCTTGCCAAACCCCTGCGTCGCCCCGCTGTGATCGTCGAAGAGTTGCGCGTTCTGCCGGGGCGGGCGGGGTTGGCGGCGGCGAGCCTGTCGCTGATGCTGCTGGCGGCCAGCCTTGCGCCGCTTGCGCCGGGTCTGGCCACAGGCATCGCAGCGCTGGCCTTTGTCCTGCATCTGGCTTTCGTGGCGGTGCTGATACGGGTGCTGCGCTCCGGCCCGCCCGAGGGGCGCGTGGTCACACCGGTATTTCACCTGAGTTTCGTGGGCTTCATCATCGGCGGCGTGGCGGCCAATGCGCTGGGATATCACGAGATCGCGCGCTGGCTGGTCTGGCTGATGCTGCTGCCCGCGAGCGTGATCTTCGGCATCTCGGCGCGCCAGCTTGTCGCGGGCCCGCCGCCCGCGCCGTTGCGCCCGCTGCTGGCGATTCACCTCGCGCCGCTTTGCCTCTTCGCGCTGGTCGCGCATGGGGCAGGGATGGTGGGGCAGGCCCATGCTTTCGCGGCGCTGGCCGCGGCGGTGTTCGTGGTGCTGATGGTCTCGCTGCGCTGGCTGGTGGCGGCGGGGTTCAGCCCGCTCTGGGGGGCGTTCACCTTTCCGCTGGCGGCCTTTGCCAATGTGCTGGTCACGCTCTCGGGCGGGCAGGGGCCGATGGGGGTGGCAGGGGCCATCGTGCTGGGGCTGGCCAGCGTGGTGATTGCCATCATTGCCTGGCGCATCTTCAAACTCTGGCCAGGCGGAAAGCTCGCGGCGAAAACCAATGCGGCCGAAGCCTGACAGGGGTTTTCATTTCGCCGCAGGCATGAAAAAGACCCCTGCCAAGCGGTTCAATCCTGAAGGAGTCGGATCATGGAGATTCGCGAGGCCCTCACATTCGATGACGTGCTGCTGGTGCCAGCGGCCTCGCGCGTGCTGCCGACCGAGGCCGACACAGCGACGCAGGTGACGAAATCGATCCGAATGAACATTCCGCTGCTGTCCTCGGCCATGGACACGGTGACGGAAGCGCGCATGGCGATTGCCATGGCGCAGGCGGGCGGGATCGGGGTGATCCACCGCAATCTCGACCCGGAGGCGCAGGCGCAGGAGGTCCGGCGCGTCAAGCGGTTCGAGTCGGGCATCGTCTATAACCCGATCACGCTGACGCCCGACCAGACCCTGCGCGACGCCAAGGAATTGCAGGCGCGCTATAATGTCACCGGCTTTCCCGTGATCGACGAATCGGGCCGCGTGCTGGGGATCGTGACCAATCGCGACATGCGCTTTGCCAGCGATGATGCCACGCCCGTCAAGGTGATGATGACCGCCGAGAACTTGGCCATTCTGCGCGAGCCTGCCGACCGCGACGAGGCGCGCTCGCTGATGCAGGCGCGGCGGATCGAGAAGCTTCTGGTCACGGACGGGCAGGGGCGGCTGACCGGGCTGCTGACCTTGCGCGACATTGACCGCGCAGTGCTCAACCCCACCGCGTGCAAGGATGATCTGGGCCGGCTGCGCGTGGCGGCGGCGACCACTGTGGGCGATGCGGGCTATGAACGCTCGATGGCGCTGATCGAGGCCGGGGTGGATCTGGTGGTGATCGACACCGCGCATGGCCATTCCGAGGGCGTGGCCCGCGCGGTCGAGCGGATCAAGGCGGTCTCGAACGCGGTGCAGGTGGTGGCGGGCAATGTCGCCACGGGCGATGCCACGCGCGCACTGATCGACGCAGGCGCGGATGCGGTCAAGGTGGGCATCGGGCCGGGCTCGATCTGCACCACGCGGGTCGTGGCAGGCGTTGGAATGCCGCAACTGAGCGCGATAATCGATTGCGCGCAGGCGGCGGGTGATATTCCGGTCATCGCCGATGGCGGCATCAAGCTTTCGGGCGATTTCGCCAAGGCGATTGCTGCCGGGGCCTCGTGTGCGATGGTCGGCAGCGCCATTGCGGGCACGGATGAGGCCCCGGGCGAGATCATTCTCTATCAGGGGCGCAGCTTCAAGAGTTACCGGGGCATGGGCTCGCTCGGCGCTATGGCGCGCGGCTCGGCGGATCGGTATTTCCAGAAGGACGCGGCCAGCGACAAGCTGGTGCCCGAAGGGATCGAGGGGCAGGTGCCCTACAAGGGCGCAGTGGGCACAGTGCTGCACCAGATGGTCGGGGGCCTGCGCGCGGCCATGGGCTATACCGGCAATGCGACCGTGGCCGAGATGCGCACCAATTGCGAATTCGTGCGCATCACCAATGCGGGACTGCAGGAAAGCCATGTTCATGATGTCCAGATCACGCGCGAGAGCCCGAATTACCGCATCGGTTGAGGCGTGTTCGGCGCTGTAAGCGGGGCCACTCTGCTGGCCGATCCGGCAACATTTTCGGCGGTGGTGGTTGCGGTGGTGCTGGTGGGCCTGTCCAAGGGCGGGCTGGGCGGGGCCTTCGCGATGATGGGCGTGCCGATCATGGTGCTGGTCATGCCACCGTTGCAGGCACTGGCGCTGATGCTGCCAGTGCTGTTGATGATGGATGCCGTCAGTCTTTGGGCGTGGCGGGGCTGGTATGACCGCGCGACCTTGCTGGTGATGCTGCCGGGAGCCTTGCTGGGCATTGCTCTGGGCGCGTTGGCAGCGGCTTTCACTTCGGATGCAGCAGTGCGCGTGCTGGTGGGGATGGTGGCGCTTGGCTTTGTGGTTCGAATGGCTTTGGCGCGCCGGGACGCGCCTGCCAAGGGGCAGAGTGGCTGGCGCGGCGGGTTCTGGGGCGCTGTGGCAGGGTTCACCAGTTTCGTGGCCCATGCGGGCCGACCGCCCTTCGATGTCTACGCCCTGCCGCTCCGCTTTGATCCCAGAGTGCTGGCTGGCACAAGCGTCATCTTCTTTGCCGTCGTCAATGCGGTGAAGCTTCTGCCCTATGCCATCCTTGGCCAGTTCGACCGCGAAATCCTGCTGACCGCTGGCGTTATGCTCCCTGTGGCTGTTCTGGCCACGCTGATGGGTGCGTGGATCGTGCGGCGGATGCGGGCGGAGGTGTTCTATCCGGTCATGTATGCGATGCTGGCACTGGTCGGCTTGCGGCTGGTCTGGGACGGGGCGCGGGGCCTTCTGGGCGGCTGAAGCGCGGCTTATCGCAGCCCGGCGCGCGCCGCCGTGCGTTGTACAGCGGCGACAACCTCCTCGGGGCGGGCGTGATGCGGCATATGGCCGACTCCCTCCATCCGGGTCAGACGCGCGCTCTCGACCTCTGCCACCAGTCGTTCGGCATGGTAGCGCAGCCCGACGGTCACATCCTCGGTGCCATGCAGCACCTCGATGGGCAGGCTCAGCGCCGGGTAGCCGGGGGACATGGCCTCGACATGGTCGCGCAAGGAATTGACCTGCCGTGCATTGAGCGTCAGTTGCGCGGCATTCATGGTCAGGTCGAACCCCAGATGTTCGAGATAGCCTTCGGGCACCGGGTCGGGGGCAAACACGCCTGCCAGTGTCCGCTCGACCGAGCCGCGCGGGGCGAGCCGCGCCACAGCGGGCAGCATCACATTCTGCCCCAGCCATGAACCGGTCAGCCGATACCACAACCCGAGTTCACCTGGCCATGGGTGCGTCGCCGGTGCCAGCAGCGTCATCCCCGCCAGATCATCGCCCGCGCGCAGCGCCCAGGCCATCGACACCGCCCCGCCATAGGAATGGCCCAGCAGGATGGGCTGCTCGACCCCCATCATCTCTGCCGCGACACGCAGAACCTCGGCCTGTTCCAGCGGAGTTTCAATCCCGCCGAAATCATCCGAAAAGCCGAAACCGGGCCGGTCGAAGGCGATGACGCGGAAGTCTTCCGCCAGCCGGTCGATCAGGTCGAAGCTGAAATCGCGCGCATTGCCATTGGCCCCATGGATCATCACCAGATCCGGGCCCTGCCCACGCACGACGGCATGAATCCGGCCCTCGGGCAGTGTGACAAAGCCGCCTTCGGGCAAGGTTTGGGCGCGGGCCATAGGGGTCTCCAACGCAGAGGCACAGGCCGCCAGCAGCAGTGCGCAAAGCGCGAATGCTGCGGGTCTACTGGCCGATCTGCGCAAGGTCATAGGGTGTGGTCTGGTAAATCTCATTGATCCAGTTGCCATATAGAAGATGCGCATGGCTTCTCCAGCGATTGAGCGGAGTTCTCAACGGATCGTCATCGGGATAGTAGTTCAGCGGCACGTTGATCGGTTTGCCCGCGGCCAGGTCGCGGTCGTATTCTTCCTTCAGTGTGGTGCTGTCATACTCGAAATGATTGAAGATCATCAGCGCGCGATGCGCGGGGTCCTCGACCAGACAGGGGCCGACCTCGTCCGAGCCGATCAAGGTGCGCAGCCCCGGCACAGTGTCGATCTCGTCGGCCCGCATCTCGGTCCAGCGGCTGACCGGGATCAGCAGATCATCCGAGAAGCCGCGCAAGTAAGGCGAGGCGGGTGCAAGGTTGCGGTGACGGAAGCAGCCGAAAGCCTTGGCGGGCAGCATATGCTTGTCGAGCCCGTAGAAATGCCACAGCATTGCCATGCCGCCCCAGCACACACCGAATGTGTGATGCACATGGGTCCGGGTCCACTCGAACACCTCGGCGAGTTCATCCCAATATGTCACCTCGGCATAGGGCAGATGCTCGATCGGCGCGCCGGTGATGATCAGCCCGTCGAAACGCTCGTGCTTGACCTCGGAAAACGGGCGGTAGAATTCCTCCATATGCTCTGCGGCGGTGTTCTTGGTCTCATGCTCGGACATGCGGATGAGCGAGAACTCGATCTGCAGCGGTGTCGCCCCGATCAGGCGGGCGAATTGCGTCTCGGTCTGGATCTTCTTGGGCATCAGGTTCAGCAGCCCGATGCGCAGGGGCCGGATATCCTGCCGCGCTGCGCGCATATCCGACATCACCATCACCCCTTCGCGGGTGAGCACGTCGAAAGCAGGCAGAGTTTCAGGCAGGGTGATAGGCATGGGCAGATCCGTTCTCAGGGCAGCTTGCTGGCGACAAGATCCATGATATCAGAGGCTTCGCGGACGGTCTTCACATCCTCGGGGGTGAATGTGATGCCCCAGTTGCGCGCCATGGCCGCATAGCGCGGCGCGCGATGCGCCAGCGCGCGGGCATAGGTCCAGCGCACGAAAGCATCGGGGTCGATCTGGTCGGGGGCCTGCCCGGTCTCGGCCTGATAATCGGCCCAGGCGCGGTGCAGGAATTCGGGCTGGTAATACATCGGCTTGGGCGCACGGTCGAACCGGCGGACCAGTTCGGCGGTATGCGCCTCGCTTCCCTCCAGCCAGATTGGCAGCACATGGGCGGAGAGTTACGCCATCAGCGGGTCGTCCGGGTCGTCGGGTTCGATCACCTCGCAGATGGAGCCGCCCGTGTCGCAGACGAAATTCGCGTAGCCATAGAGCGCCTCGGCGCGGGTGATGAAATGCGGCGTGTCATAGAGCGCCGCAATCTCGGCCTGACGGTGCTGTTCCTGCCGGGTCATATACTCGTCAAACGCCAGCCCACCCTTGGCCGGATCGCCCGGTTTGCCCAGATAGGTCGACAGGGGGGCGAGATTGTCGAAGGTGATGTTGGACGAGATATAGACCGAATCCGTCAGCAACAGCTCGCGCAGAAGCGGCACCTTCATCGCCTCGCGTTTGAAATTGTCGGCGATGAATTCGCCCATGTAGCGCGTGCC
>SKIF01000029.1 GCA_007116575.1 Paracoccaceae bacterium | reverse complement strand
GATGGGGAGAACGCTTTCGCGAGGGCAAGTGGCGGAGAGAGCGGGATTCGAACCCGCGAGACGGTTTCCCGCCTACACGCTTTCCAGGCGTGCGCCTTCGACCACTCGGCCACCTCTCCGGTCTGCGCGTATTAGCCCGAGCCTGCGACGTGTTGCAAGTCAAGACTTCGGAAGCTGCGTGGCCGCGGGTGCCGAGTGCGGCAGTTGGGGCGGTTCAACATAGTTGTCGCTTGCCCCTGACATGCCCGACATCGCTGACGACGGTGCGGTATCACTCCGAGACCTGTGCGCCCTTTGTCTCGCTTGCCACCCATTCCGCTACGCCGGGGCCGTGCATGGACACAGGCAATGCAATGATTGCGGGCAGACTGTAGGGGTGGTGGTGGCGGATGCACTCGGCGACGCGCTCGAAATGGGACGCGCGAGCCTTCATACGCAACAGCACCTCAGACTCAGAGTCGATCTGGCCTTGCCAGCAGAACAGCGACTCGACTTTTGGCAGCAGGTTGGCGCAGGCAATCAGATGCGCGCGCAGGCATGCTTTGGCAATGTCGCGGGCACTTTCCTCGTCCGGGCAAGTCACTTCGATTTCCAGAATCTCCATTGGGGGGCTCATGTGTTCAGTCATGCAAACAGTATGCCACCTCAGCCCGTCGCAACCATGATCTGGCGCAAATCGCCGCTCAGCAATTGGGGATGTTCACCGCCAGCCCGCCAAGCGCGGTTTCCTTGTACTTCTCGGACATGTCGGCCCCGGTCTGGCGCATCGCCTCGATGCAATTGTCGAGCGGCATGAAATGCGTTCCATCCCCGCGCAGCGCCAGGCTCGCGGCAGAGACGGCCTTGATCGCGCCGAGCCCGTTGCGTTCGATGCACGGCACCTGCACCAGCCCCTTGACCGGGTCGCAGGTCATGCCGAGATGATGCTCCAGCGCGATTTCAGCGGCGTTTTCCACCTGCGCGGGCGTGCCGCCCAGCACGGCCGCCAGTCCGGCCGCCGCCATGGCCGACGCCGAGCCGACTTCGGCCTGACAGCCGCATTCCGCGCCCGATATCGAGGCATTGTGCTTGACCAGCCCGCCGATCGCCGCCGCTGTCAGCAGGAACTCGCCCACGCGTGAGGTCTGCGCACCGGGAACGTGGTCGAGCCAGTAGCGGATCGTGGCAGGGACCACGCCGGCAGCGCCATTGGTGGGCGCCGTCACGACCTGTCCGCCAGCGGCATTTTCCTCGTTCACGGCCATGGCATAGATCGAGATCCAGTCATTGATCGTATGCGGCGCGGTCAGATTCAGTCCGGCTTCGGCCTGCAGCGCGGCATGGATGCTGCGCGCGCGACGGCGCACGCGCAGCCCGCCGGGCAGCACGCCCTCGCCCGCGAGGCCGCGGTCGATGCAGTCATTCATCACCTGCCAGATCCGCGCAAGCCCCGCATCCAGCGCTTGCGGACCCATCCGCGTCAGTTCATTGGCGCGCTTCATCGCCGCGATGCTCTTGCCCGAGGCGTGCGCCATCTCGAGCATCTGCGCCGCGCTCTCGAACGGGTAAGGCGTTGTGGGGCCCGAGGGTGCGGGCGGGTTCGCCATTTCGGCCTCGGTGACGACAAAACCGCCACCGATGGAGAAATAGGTCTCCTGCGCAATGACATCGCCCTGCGCATCTGTGGCCATCAGCCGCAATCCGTTGGCATGACCGGGCAAGGGCGGGCCATAATCGAAGGCCAGATCCGCTTTGGGGTCGAAACGCAACATGCCCAGCCCGGCCACCTCGACCGCACCGCGCGCGGAAATCTCGTCCAGTGCCGCCTCGGCGCGCGCCGCGTCATAAGCATCTGGAGTAAACCCCGCCAGCCCCAGAATAACGGCGCGGTCGGTGGCATGGCCAACGCCGGTAAAGGCCAGCGAGCCATGCAGCGAGGCGCGCAGCCCGGCGACGCTGAAGGGCAGCCCGCGCAGATGGTCGAGAAACCGCGCCGCCGCCACCATCGGCCCCATCGTATGCGACGAAGATGGGCCGATCCCGACCTTGAACATCTCGAAAACGGACAGAAACATGCGTGCCCCCTGCATCTTTGGCGCCACCCTACAGTCACAGGCCACAGGGACAAGAGGCCGAATGCGACCAATTCCGCGCCATCCCTGACATGGCAAAGACCGTCCGCGAGATTTGATCTGCGACATGGACAGGTGGCCTCGCACCTGCCAGCCTCATCGCATGGAACAGAGACGATTCGCCCCTACCCTCGCCCTTCTGGCCGCGCTCTCGGTGACGGCCTGTTCGCCCTGGACCGGCCCGCAGGCCGGGCGCAGCCTCTATGCGCAGAATTGCGTCGCCTGCCATGGCACGGATGCACGCGGGGGAGCGCAGATGCCGGATCTGACGCTGATCGCGGCGCGGGCAGGCGGGGTCTATCCGCAGGCGCGGGTGCTCGACAAGCTCGACGGTTATGCCCGCGGCCAGACTGTCTATGACGGGGTCGAGATGCCCAATTTCGGCGATCTGCTGACCGGGCGTCTGGACCGGGTGGATCTGCCGGGCGGGCGCTCACGGCTGCTTCCCGAAAAGATCATCGCGCTGGAAGCCTATCTGCGCAATATCCAGCGCCCTGCCCCCTGAGCCCCCTCCCCCGGCGTATCGCGCGGCCCGATCGCCATTCCCGGCCCGGATTTCCGGATTTCCGCTTTAACCCGCGGGCAGAAACCGCCTATAAAGCGCGCGAGTAGATCCGAGGGCACGCCATGACTGACCAGCTTACCCCCATCGACCGGGCGAAATACGCAGCCGCCCATTGCGCGGCGGATTTCGTGCAGGACGGGATGCGCGTGGGGCTGGG
Organism: Paracoccaceae bacterium; assembly: GCA_007116575.1. Taxonomy (GTDB): domain Bacteria; phylum Pseudomonadota; class Alphaproteobacteria; order Rhodobacterales; family Rhodobacteraceae; genus Roseinatronobacter. Next base: position 6,083 of record SKIF01000029.1, on the reverse strand, counting down.
AACCGGATCGACCGCTGCGTGGCTGGTGCGGCGTCTGGGCCAGCGCGTGCGCGAAGAGGGGTTGCGCATCATCGCCGTGCCGACCTCGACCCGCACCGCCCAGCTTGGTCGCGAGGTCGGCATCAACATCGTCTCGCTGGACGAGGCGCGCTGGCTCGATCTGACCATCGACGGCGCGGATGAGTTCGACGCGGAGCTGACGCTGATCAAGGGCGGTGGCGGCGCGCTTCTGCAGGAAAAGATCGTTGCCACGGCCTCGGACCAGATGATCGTGATCACCGACGCGGCCAAGGAAGTGAAGACGCTCGGGGCCTTTCCCCTTCCGGTCGAGAGCGTCCCCTTCGGCTGGCAGGCCACCAAGGCACTGGTCGAGGAAATCCTCGCCTCGATGGATGTGATGGGGCGCCAGTCCAGCCTGCGGATGAACGGCCACCAGCCCTTCATGACCGATGAAGGCAATTACATCCTCGATCTCGGGCTTGGTCGCATCGGTAATCCGCGCCAATTGTCATTGGTGCTCAATCAAGTGCCCGGTGTCGTCGAGAACGGGCTGTTCGTCGATATCGCTGATCAGGTGGTGATCGGCCATTCCGACGGGCGCTGCGAGATCCGTGATCTGACCACGGGCACGCCGGAATCCAGCTTTTCCCAGGTCGATCTGGGCGAGGCGCGCAACATCTTTACCGATCTGTGAGTGTAATGGCGTTCGACTACGATCTTTTTGTGATTGGCGGCGGCTCGGGCGGGGTCCGGGCGGCGCGGATCGCTGCGGGGGAATACGGCGCGAAAGTCGCGCTGGCCGAAGAATACCGCATGGGCGGCACCTGTGTCATTCGGGGCTGCGTGCCCAAGAAGCTGATGGTCTTTGCCTCAAGCTTTCCCGGCGAGGTGGCGGATGCGCAAGCCTATGGCTGGGAGGCGCAGATCGGTGCCTTCGACTGGGGCGTGTTCCGCGAAAAGCTGGATGCAGAACTGACCCGGCTGGAAGGTGCCTATCACCGAAATGCCACCGCCGCCGGTGTCGAGATCTTCGACTGCCGCGCCACACTGGCAGGCCCGCATGAGGTCCGCCTTGCCGATGGGCGCGAGGTCAGCGCCAAACATATCCTGATCGCCACGGGCGGCACACCGGTCGTGCCCGAGAAATGGCGCGAGGCAGGCTGCATGACCTCGAATGAGGTGTTCCTGATGGACCGCCTGCCCGGCTCGATCCTGATTGTGGGCGGAGGCTACATCGCCAGCGAGTTCGCCTGCATCTTCAACGGGCTGGGCGTGAAAACGACGCAATATTATCGCGGCGCGCAGATCCTGCGCGGCTTTGACGAGGAAGCGCGCGGCCATATCTCGGGCGAGATGTGCGCCAATGGTATCGATCTGCATCTGGGCACTGACATTCTGGAGATGGAACCGCGCGACGGCGGCACTTGGGTCAAGTCCACCACCGGGCATGAGGCGACCTATGACGCGGTGCTCTTCGCAACCGGGCGCAAACCCAATACCGAAGGGCTTGGGCTTGACGCGCTGGGGCTCGAGCTTGGCGCAAATGGCGCGATCCCGGTCGACCGCTACAGCCAGAGCGCTATCCCCTCGATCTATGCCGTGGGCGATGTGACCGACCGCGCCAACCTTACGCCCGTCGCCATCCGCGAAGGACATGCTTTCGCCGATACGGTCTTTGGTGGCAAACCCACATTCTTCGATCATGGCCTGATCCCGACCGCAATCTTCACCCAGCCCGAATTCGGCACTGTCGGACTGAGCGAAGAGGCCGCGCGCGCACAGGGCCCGGTCGATATCTACCTCGCCTCATTCCGTCCGATGCGCTCGCTCTTTGCCGGACGCGATGCGCGGGCGCTGATGAAACTGATCGTCTGCGCCGAGAGTGACCGCGTACTGGGGTGTCACATCGTCGCGGATCACTCGGGCGAGATGATCCAGCTTGCCGGCGTGGCCCTTGCCATGGGGGCCACAAAGGCTGATTTCGACCGTACGCTGGCCGTGCATCCGACCATGGCCGAGGAACTGGTCACAATGCGGGCACCGGCGCGCAGCCATGCCAATTAAGGCTTGAATTCGGGGGGGTATGTCCCACCTGTTGATCAAACTGTAACCTGACGCAACGAAATGGAGTCCATATGTCCGGAAATAACGGAGGACCTTGGGGAGGTGGCGGCAATCGCGGCGGCGGCAACCGAGGCAGTGGGGGGGGCGGACGGGGTCCGGGTGACCAGCCGCCGATTCCCGAAATCGACGAGATCGTGAAAAAGGGCCAGGAGCAACTGCGCGTCCTCATGGGCGGCGGCGGCGGCAAAGGCTCGGGCAGCAGTGGCAGCGGTGGTCCGGGCTTTTCCAAGCGCGGCGTAATGCTGGGCCTTGTGGCGCTTGTGGTGATGTGGGCCTTTGCCTCGTTCTACACGGTCCGCCCCGAAGAGCGCTCGGTCGAGCTGCTGTTCGGCTCGTATTACAAGACCGGCAATCCGGGTCTGAACTTCGCGCCCTGGCCGGTGGTGACGCATGAGGTGGTGCAGGTGACCACCGAACGTGTGACCGAAGTGGGAACCGGGCGCACGACACTCGACACCGGCCTGATGCTGACCCGCGACGAGGCCGTGGTGGATATCGAGTTCCAGGTGGTCTGGAACGTCTCGGACTCGGCGCGCTTCCTGTTCAACCTCGCCGACCCGCGCGAAACGGTGCGCGCGGCTTCGGAATCGGGGATGCGCGACATCATCGCGCGCTCGGAGCTTTCGCCCATTCTCAACCGCGACCGGGGTGCAATTGCCGCAGACCTGCGCGCAGCAGTGCAGGAACTGCTCGACAGTTACGAGTCGGGCATCAATGTGATCCGGGTGAACTTCGACAAGGCCGACCCGCCCGAGCAGGTCATCAACGCCTTCCGCGATGTGCAGACCGCCCGGCAGGAACGTGACCGTCTGGAACGCGAGGCCGATGCCTATGCCAACCGCGTGCTCGCACAGGCCCGTGGTCAGGCCGCACAGCTTCAGGAAGAGGCCGAAGCCTACCGCGCCGAGGTGATCAACAACGCGCAAGGCGAGGCCGCGCGCTTCGTCTCGGTCTATAGCGAATATGTCAATGCCCCCGAAGTCACCCGCCGCCGGATGTATCTGGAAACCATGGAGCGGGTCTTGGGCGATATGAGCCTGACCATTCTGGACAATGTCACAGCGACCGGCGAGGGCGAAAGCGGCACGGGCGTCCTGCCCTTCCTGCCGCTTGACCAATTGCAGCGCCAGAGGAGTGCAAACTGATGAGAAAAGCTGGATTCATTCTGCCGGTGGTGGTGGTGCTCATCGTCACGGCCTTCTCTGCCCTCTTCGTGGTCGATGAACGCGAAAACGTGCTGGTGCTGCAATTCGGCCAGGTTCGGCAAGAGATCAAAGAGCCGGGCCTCGGCTTCAAGATCCCGTTCATTCAGGAGGTGGTGCGCTATGACGCGCGGATTCTCGGGCTTCAGACCCAGCCGCTCGAAGTTACGCCACTCGATGACCGCCGCCTTGTGGTCGATGCCTTCCTGCGCTGGCGTCTGGCCGATGTACGTCGCTTCCGCGAGGCTGTCGGCGTGGATGGTGTCCGCGCAGCTCAGGGCCGGATGGACCGCATCATGAACGCGGCCATCCGCGAGGTGCTGGGCTCTGTTCCATCAAGTGCGGTGCTCTCCGAAGACCGTACCGCGCTGATGAACCGTATCCGCGAACTTGCGCGGCGCGAGGCGCTGACGCTGGGCATCGAGGTGATCGACGTGCGGCTGACGCGCACCGATCTGCCGCGAGAGAACCTCGAGGCGACCTTTGCCCGGATGCGCGCCGAACGTGAACGCGAGGCCGCAGACGAGCGGGCACGCGGGAACGAGGCCGCACAGCGCGTCCGCGCGCTGGCTGACCGTACGGTGATCGAGCTGGTCTCGGCCGCCCGTCGCGAGGCCGAGATCATCCGCGGTGAGGCCGATGCCGAACGTAACCGGGTCTATGCCGACGCGTTCAATCTCGACCCCGAGTTCTTCGCCTTCACGCGGTCGATGCAGAGCTATGAGCGCGCGCTGCGCGGTGACAACTCGACGATGGTGCTTCGCCCTGACAGCGAGTTCTTTGCCTTCCTGCGCGGCGACGGGTTCAACGAAGATACCTTGCAGGCCGTGCGCGCTGCCGCCGAGCAGCTTGCCAGGGAGCCCGACGCATTGCAGGAACGTCTGCCCGAGGCAGGCCCGGCAGAACCCGATGCCGTGCGCGAGCTTGAAGAAATGATCGGCAACTAGGCCGTGACCATATCGACACTTGTGCTGGCCCTCGGGCTGGTGCTGATCTTCGAGGGGCTGGTCTTTGTACTGGCCCCTCATCGTATCGAAGACCTGCTGCGCCTGCTTGCGGCACTACCCGAAGAGACGCGGCGCATGATCGGCGCGCTCGCGCTGGTTGCGGGCGCGGCGCTGATCACATTGGCGCAGCTTCTGTGACCCCTGCCCGCTGCTGACAGGCTTTCACGTCTGGTTGAAACCCGACATCGCGCTTTGCGTTTGCCGCCCGTGCCCCTAGATTGAGCGCAGGAGATACGGGAGCGTGCCCGCGCGCCCGCACATTCAAGACAGGAGAGTTTCATGACGACACGAGCGATGGAGCTTAGACGCGCGACGCCGCACTGGGTGCAGGGGCTGGCGATCATCGCCCTCGCGCTGGCGCTCACGCTGTTCCAGATCGCCAAGGCGGCAGCGCAGGACGAGCGCCCTGTCAGCTTTGCCGATCTGGCCGAAAGCGTCAGCCCCGCGGTGGTGAACATCACCACCACGACCACGGTTGCCGCGCGCGCGCAGGACGGGCCGCGCCTGCCCGAGGGCTCGCCCTTCGAGGATTTCTTTCGCGATTTCTTCGACGGCCCGCCAGGACGCCCCGAACGCCCGCGCCAGAACCAGGCACTGGGATCGGGCTTCGTGATTTCGGATGACGGCTTCATCGTGACGAACAACCACGTCATCGAACGCGCCGACGAGATCCGGGTCGAGTTCTTCTCGGGGCTCGAACTGCCCGCCGAACTGGTGGGTACCGACCCCGCCACCGATATCGCGCTGTTGCGTGTCGAACATGACGAACCCCTGCCCTTTGTGCCTTGGGGCGATTCCGAGGCCGCCCGAGTGGGCGACTGGGTGATCGCGGTCGGCAACCCGCTCGGCCAGGGCTTCTCGGTCAGCGCCGGAATCATCTCGGCGCGTGGCCGCGCGCTGCAGGGCAATTTCGATGATTACATCCAGACCGACGCGGCCATCAACCGCGGCAATTCGGGCGGGCCGCTGTTCAACATGGATGGCGAGGTAATCGGCGTGAACACCGCGATTCTGTCGCCTACCGGCGGCTCGATCGGGATCGGCTTTGCGATGTCGTCCAATGTCGCGACCAATGTGGTCGAACAGTTGCGCGATTTCGGCTCCACCCGGCGCGGTTGGCTGGGTGTTCGGATTCAGGACATGACCGAAGACATGGCCGATGCGGTCGGGCTGGAGCAAGCCCGCGGCGCGATGGTCACCGATGTCATGGACGGCCCGTCGAAAGAGGCCGGGATGCTGGCAGGCGATGTGATCATCCGCTTTGACGGCGGCGATGTGCGCGATACCCGCCAGCTTGTCCGGCGCGTGGCCGATGCCGGGGTCGGGCGCGATGTCGAGGTGGTGGTGTTCCGCAATGGTGAGGAAGTGACGCTCAGCGTCACGCTTGGACAGCGCGAACTGGCCGAAGCCGCCGGTGCCGAACCCGCCACACCTGAAGAGGCCCCAGAGCCCGAGGCCGCGAGCTTTCTCGGGCTGGAACTGCGCCCGCTGACCGACACGATGCGCGCCGAGCTTGACCTGCCCGGTTCGCTCGATGGTCTGGTCGTGATCAGCGTGGAAGAAGGCAGCGATGCCGCCCAGCGTGGCATTCAGGTCAATGACCTGATCACCGAGGCCAATCAGCAGCCCGTCACCTCGGTCGCCGATCTGATCGCGCGTGCTGACGAGGCGCGCGACGCTGGTCGGCGGTCGCTTCTGGTGTTGTTGCGGCGTGGCGGAGACCCGCGCTTCGTCGCGCTCTCGCTGGAAG